>JAEUOM010000247.1 GCA_016788495.1 Accumulibacter sp.
GGGAGGTGGGCAAAAAAACGCTGGGCAGTTTGGCGCGTACAGCGGGGCCGGTACAGCGGAGTGGACAAATGCGCTGTACGTCCGAGCCAATAGCGCAGGAACTGGAGACGTTTCGGGCTTGCGGATGGAAGCGTCTGGGGACGGCAAAGGCCTCAAAGAGGGGATCAGCTGCGTGGCACACGGGTCTGGCCCCAAGCGGGCTGCGTACTTCAATACCGAAAGCCCGGCCGATTCGAGCGACTTCGCGGATGGAGTCGTGGTCACTGCCAGTAGCCAAGGGACCGGCAATGTGCTGGGGTTCTCGGTCAATGCCTTCGGTTCAGGAGCGGGCCAGAAGGAGGGCATCGTATGTACTGTCCAGGGTTCAGGGCACAAGTATGGCGGGCAGTTTCGTGCCTACAGCGATAGTGGTACGGCCGACGGCTCGGAAGGACTGCGGGCGGATGCCCGCAGCGAAGGAACTGGCAACGCTCTGGGGTTCTTGGTCGATGCGTCCGGTTCAGGACCGGGGCAAAAACTCGCCGTCTTGGCGCGCAGCTATGGTGCCGGGGAGAAGCTGGCTGGCGTCTTTCGCGCTGATAGCGACGCAGGTTCAACGGATACCACACTTGGCCTTGAAGTCGTTGCCCAGAGCGAGGGGACCGGACGCGTGTCCGGCATACGGGCGATCGCAGCAGGCGAAGGAAGCGGATTCAAAGAGGCGCTCAGTTGTTCCGCAGGCAGTGGTTCCGGCCCCAAGCGGGCTGCATACTTCAGCGCTGACAATTCGGTGGCGGGCTCAACGGACACGACCGAAGGGGTCTACGTCCTCGCCACCAGCGCAGGAAGTGGGCAAGTCATCGGGCTTGATCTCCAGGCACAATGCGCTGGTGACGGGGGGACGTTCGGAATCCGATGTGCAACCAGTGGCTCCGGCAGCCAATTTGCCGGTCATTTCCATGCCACAAGTAAAATCTCTTCGACAGACGAGACGCGAGCCCTGAGCGGGTACGTATCGAGCGGAGGCAACGGCACTCAACTTGCGATGGTCGCAAGTTGCGGCGGAGCAGGCACAGGGCACAAGTATGGCGTCTATGCCCACGCCTACGGATCGGGGGAAAAACACGCCGGACATTTCTTTGCGGAAAGCCCCGCTGGCTCGACCGAGCGTACCAACGGGGTGCATGTCGGCGCCAACAGCAACGGAAGCGGCAGCGTCTATGGTCTTACCGCTTTCGCGGTTGGATCGGGAACTGGCCCCAAGTATGCTCTCCATTGCGAAGCCAGCGGTAACGGAGAGAAGTGGGCCGGTTTTTTCGTCGGCAACGTCCACGTCAACGGCATCGTCTCGAAAAGCGGCGGTAACTTCCTGATCGACCACCCCCTCGATCCCGAAAACAAGACGCTGCGCCACAGCTTCGTCGAGTCGCCCGAAGATCTCTGCCTGTACCGCGGCAAGGTGCAACTCGACGCCGCGGGTCAGGGAACCGTCAGGATGCCCTCCTACTTCGCCGCGCTGACCAGGGAGGAAGACGCGACCGTCAGCCTGACCGCGATCGGCAGCAAGCCGTTCCTGGCGGGCTACGATTGGAACCGCAACTTCACCGCCTTCACCGTTCATGGCGAACCGGGCCGGGAGGTCAGCTACCTCGTTCTGGCGGATCGCGACGATCCGGTCATCCATCAGCTCAGGCGTCCGGTGGAAGAGAAAAAGGGGGCAGGCTATTTCGAAAAAGGCCAGTTGCTCAACCCCGAGGCCTATGGCAAGGCGCCGAAAGCGGCACCGGACGCAGTCGCAACCGCCCGCCAGACCACCGCGCGGATGGACTGCGAACCCCCGACCTTCGCGGATCTTCCCGCTCCCCCAACCCCCACCGCGCCCCCGGTTTCTCCCTGGTCCCCGGTTGCCACGCCCCCCTTCCCTGCGCTCGAAGAAGAGCACAAGCGAATGGACGAGGCCTGGGCCAGAAGCCGCGAAGAGGAGCGACAGCGGATGCAATCCTTCCAACAGGAAGAGGAGCGCCGCCGGAGACAGCTCGAAGAAGCCCTCGCGGCACGATCGCAGCAGCCCGGCCAGAGCCCGCAAGAGGGCAGCGGACCCATCGAGACGGTTGACGCGACAACGGAGACTCCGATCGCCACCCCTGAGAGCGCGCCGCCCCGCCGAAAGAAGGCCATCGCCGATCGCAAGAAGAGGTAGCCTCGCCAGAAGAAAGCACGGTACCGACGCAACCCTGCTGAGGGCCCGAGCACAACCGCCGCCGCATACCACGGCGACTCGCGCCGCTCGACGATGGATTCTCAGGATCCCTCAGCAGGCACTCCGACACTCACCGCGACCAACGATCCCGACCAATGGCCCGGCAACACCGCTGGACGTGACTTGGGCCTTTCTATCTATCCCGCGCTCCTGGGTCCGGGCGGTCCCGATGGTCCCGGCGGTCCGCTGGGACCGGCAGGACCCGGCTCTCCCCTGTCGCCTTTGTCCCCTTTGGCCCCCTTGGACCCCCTGCTGCCGGTCTTGCCTTGCGCGCCGTCCTTGCCGGGCGGCCCCTCGTTCCCCTGCACACCAGCCGGACCATCCTTCCCCGCTGGCCCCTCCTTCCCTTCCGGACCCTGCGGACCGGGCGCACCGTCTTTCCCCGGAGGGCCCTCCTTCCCCGGTGGACCTTCAGGTCCCCTCGGGCCTGGTGGGCCTGGTGGGCCTGGTGGGCCTGCCGGCCCCGGTGGTCCGGGTTTATATATAGGCTTAAAGGCGGGGGCGGCAACGCTTCGGACGGTCCCGAGTTCATCCGGCGATTCAGGCGCTTGTGCGAGCTGCATCAGTTGCGCGAGCCGCTCCTCAATGGCTCCGACACGCTCCTGCAATAGCAGCAGTGGATCGATGGCCGCAGCGCTGGCGGCCCTTTTCTCGTCTTTCCTCTTCGACATTGGACATCTCCCCGTAGATGAGAAAGCACATGGTACTACTGTTCGACTTGGCAAGGGCTGCCGAAGAGAGGTGGCACCACCGGTCAGCGCGTCTCCCTTCAGATGCTGTCGGCAATTGGCGCGGGCGGGCAACTTCAGTTCATGCTTCACCAGGGAGAGGTGGGCCAGATCATCCGCCAGACGTCCCATTTCCTTCGGGTGATGCTCAATCAGCCCCGCCAGCTCCGCGCGCCTGGTGATCAGGGCCGCAACGACGTAGCCCTCTGCCACAAGAAATGCTCCCGTCCAGTGAAAACGAAAGAATTCTCGTCGAGCAGGGCGTCATCCTTGCGACTGACCACCTGGAATTCCGAATTCTCGACACTTGTTGGCGTGTTACACTGGTCCCCGTGGGACACTACAAGGAGGCGGCATGGCAACGGTCAACTTCACCGGATCCGTGGATCGCGACCTGCTCAAGCGCGCCAAGGTCATCGCGGCCAAGACCGATACCTCGGTGAACGCCCTGTTCAACGCCGAACTGCGCCACCTGGTCGAGACCTTCGAGGCGGCGGAAGCGACCGGCAACGAGAACTTCAGGCTCCTGCTCGACTTTTCGCTGGGCCGGATCGCCGACGACAAGCTCATGCAGGCGCTCGGCATCGACAGCGACGAAGATCTCTTCCTGCTGATGGCGCAAGCCCATTTGCCGATGCCACGGCTGGCAGCGGCGGCGACGCAGGCCATGGTCGATCAGTTGCGCGCCTTGCCGACCGTTTGAGCAGGGCGCAGTGGCGTCTCCCCGGGACATCACGCTGCTGCCCGATGCCGGGCCGCTGATCACGCTCGCTTGCGCCGAAGCCCTCGACCTGCTGTTCAAACCGGGCTGGACCGTCGCGCTGGTCGACATGGTCCTGCATGAGGTCACGCGCAGCCGGACGCCGACCAGCGGCAAGGTGGCGTCCTGGGCTACTGCGGCGCAAGTCCCTGTCATTTCGACGAGGACCCTCAGACACTTCCAGCAAGCGACGATCGAAAGCCCGTCGGCACGGACCCGAAACCTTGGCGAACTGGCGATTCAGGAGACGATGAACGACCTCGCCCTCCGGGTGCCGCCCACGACCGCCGTGTTCCTGTTTGAAGACCACAGGATCGCGCGCGCCAGCTTCCTGCTGCCGGAGAATTGCCGCAAGGTGAGTACGCGCGCGTTTCTGGCTTTTCTGGCGCAGCGCGGATGGATTGCATCGGCAGCAGACATCGAGCGGCGCGCGGTTCAGGCGGGGCGAGCGTTTTCGACTCTGAGATTTCCGCCCTGACGGTCATGCCGGAAGCTGTCGCTGCCGCGGTTGCGCTGCGCGTCGTCCGCGCTGCGCGGTCGATGGATGTTGCGATGGGTTTACTCCGTTTCGATTGGAACATGGAACCACGCATGGGATCGCAGATGCAGAGGAATCGACACGGAAGCGACGCCGCCACGCCGCACACGCCAATGATGCAGCAGTATCTCCGCCTGAAGGCCGAGCATCCCGGCCTGCTGCTGTTCTACCGCATGGGCGACTTCTACGAGCTGTTCCATGAGGATGCCGAGAAGGCGGCGCGCCTGCTCGACATCACGCTGACGACGCGCGGGCAGTCGGCCGGGCAGCCGATCCGGATGGCCGGCGTGCCGTACCACGCGCTCGAGCAATATCTCGCGAAGCTGGTCAAGCTCGGCGAGTCGGTGGTCATCTGCGAGCAGGTGGGCGACCCGGCGACCAGCAAGGGGCCGGTCGAGCGTGCCGTGTCACGCATCGTCACCCCCGGCACGCTGACCGATGCGGTGTTGCTCGACGAGAAGCGCGACACGCTGCTGCTGGCGATCCATTCCACCCGCCAGCTCGCCGGCCTCGCCTGGATCAATCTTGCGAGCGGCGAGTTCCGTGTCTGCGAGGTCGCTCCCGGCCGGGTCGCTGGCACCCTCGAACGGATCCGGCCGGCCGAGATCGTCGTCGCCGAGACGCTGGCGCCCGCTTTCACCGCTGAGGCACCGCTGACCCGGCAACCCGACTGGCATTTCGATGTCGAGGCCGGTGGCCGCGAACTGTGCGCGCATTTCGGTACGAGTTCGCTCGCCGGTTTTGGCGCCGATGACCTGCGGCCGGCGATTGCCGCCGCCGGCGCGCTGCTGCGCTATGCGCGGGCGACGCAGACGCGCGCCCTGCCGCACCTGCGGGCGCTGACCGTCGAGCGCGACGCCACCTTCCTCGGACTCGACAGCGCCACGCGGCGCAACCTCGAACTCACCGAAACCCTGCGCGGGCAGCCGGCACCGACGCTGTACAGCCTGCTCGACAATTGCGTCTGCGCCATGGGCTCGCGGCTCCTGCGGCACGCGCTGCACCATCCCTGGCGCGAGCCGGCGATCCCGGCCGCGCGGCAGGCGGCTATCGCCATGCTGCTCGATGATGGGGGCCACAGCCTGCGCGCGCTGCGCCTGGCGCTGCGCGGCTTCGCCGACATCGAGCGGATCGCCGGCCGCATCGGCCTGGCCAGCGCCCGCCCGCGCGACCTGTCGAGCCTGCGCGACAGTCTGCAGCGACTGGCCGACCTGCGCGCGCCGCTGCCGGCGATCAGCGGCGCGCCCCTGCTCGCCCAACTGCTGCTGCACCTGGCGACGCCGACAACCGCCCTCGATCTGCTGCAGCGCGCGATCCAGCCCGAGCCGGCGGCGCTGGTCCGCGACGGTGGCGTCATCGCCACCGGCTTTGACGCCGAACTCGACGAACTGCGCGCGCTGAACGACAACTGCGGCGCCTTTCTCGTCGAACTCGAGGCACGCGAGCGCGAGCGGACGGGAATCGCCAACCTGAAGGTCGAATACAACCGCGTGCATGGATTCTACATCGAAGTCAGCCACGCCAACGCCAGCCGCGTGCCCGACGACTACCGCCGGCGGCAGACGCTGAAGAACGCCGAGCGCTACCTGACACCCGAGCTGAAGTCCTTCGAGGACCGGGCGCTGTCGGCGCAGGATCGGGCGCTGGCGCGCGAGCGGCTGCTCTACGACGGCGTTCTGGCTGCGCTGCAGCCGGCGCTGCCGGAGCTGCAGCGGGTGGCGCAGGCGGTCGCCAGCATAGACCTGCTGGCGAGTCTTGCCGATACGGCACAGCGGCGCAACTACTGCCGGCCGGTATTCACCAACGAACCCGGACTGCTGATCGAAGGCGGCCGCCACCCGGTGGTCGAGGAGCAGCTTGCCGGCGGCGAGACCTTCATCGCCAACGATACGCGCCTGAGCGACGAGCGGCGGCTGCTGCTGATCACCGGCCCGAACATGGGCGGCAAGTCGACCTACATGCGGCAGACGGCGCTGATCGCGCTGCTTGCCCACATCGGCAGCTACGTACCGGCAACCCGTGCCGTGCTCGGTCCGCTCGACCAGATCTTCACCCGCATCGGCGCCGCCGACGATCTGGCCGGCGGACGTTCGACCTTCATGGTCGAGATGACCGAAGCGGCCGCCATCCTGCACCACGCCAGCGAGCACAGCCTGGTGCTGATGGACGAGGTCGGGCGCGGCACATCGACCTTCGACGGCATGGCGCTGGCTTTCGCCATCTGCCGGCAACTGATCGAGAAGAATCGCTGCCTGACGCTGTTCGCCACGCATTATTTCGAGCTAACCCTCCTCGCCAACGAGTACGCCGAACTGGCGAATGTGCACCTCGACGCGGTCGAGCATGGGCAGCGCATCGTCTTCCTGCATGCCGTCGAGGAAGGCCCGGCCAACCAGAGCTACGGCATCCAGGTGGCGGCGCTGGCCGGCATCCCGGCGGCGGTGCTGAAGGCGGCACGGCGGCAGTTGCGCGAGTTCGAACAGCGGGCGTCGATCAACCCGCTGCAGCCCGACCTCTTTGCCAGCGCGCTGTCGACCGCCGCCGAAGCGCGCGAGCCAGCCACCCACCCGGCGATCGAACGGCTGCACGCCATCGATCCCGACCGGCTGACGCCACGCGAGGCGCTCGATGCGCTCTACGAACTGCGGGCGCTGCTGCCATGAAGCGGGCCAGATCCGGCCGGCGATTGCTCGCCGGGCTCGGCGGCCTGCTCCTGGCGTGCACGCTGCAGGCGGAGACCTGGCGCTTCGCCGCGATCGGCGACACCCCGTACAGCAACCACGAGCTGCGCGAGCTGCCGCGGATGCTCGCCGACATCGCCGCCGAGCATCCGGCCTTCATCGTCCACGCCGGCGACATCAAGGACAGCCGCGAGGTCTGCAGCGACGTGCTGCTCGAGGCCCGGCGCGATCTCCTCGACGCCTCGCCGGTGCCGCTGATCTACGTTCCCGGTGACAACGAGTGGACCGACTGCCGCCATCTCCCGGCCGGGCAGTTCGATCCGCTCGAGCGTCTGCAGAAGCTGCGGCAGTTGTTCTTTGCCGCGCCGCGTTCGCTCGGCCAATCGGCGCTGCCGCTCGAGCGGCAACCCGGAGACTACCCCGAGCATCTGCGCTGGCGGCTGGGCCCGGTACTCTTCATCTCGCTCAACGTTCCCGGCCCGAACAACCACTTCGGCCTCGGCACGGAGCCATCCCACGAGTTCGTCGCCCGCAACCCGGTCGTCATCGACTGGCTGCGGCAGGGCTTTGCCGTCGCACGACGCGAACGGCTCGCCGGCCTGGTCATCGTCATGCAGGGCAACCCGGCGTTCCGCCACCACGCCGCCGGCCTGCCGCATGCCGGCTATCGCCAACTGCTCGATACCCTGAGCCAGGAAAGCGCCGCCTTCACCGGGCAGGTGCTGCTGATCCACGGCGATACCCACTGGCAACGGATCGACCAGCCGTTGCGCGATCCACTGACGAAGCAGCCGATCAGAAGCTTCACGCGGCTGGAGACCTTCGGTTACCCGTTCATGGGCTGGGTGAAGGTGATCATCGACGACGAGCAGCCGCGATTGTTCCGCTTCGAGGTTCACCCGCACCCGCGTCGCCTGCCCTGAGAGTGCAGAAGCCAGTCGACAGCAGCCGGCACAGGCTCTAGACTTGCCTGGCGAATCGTCCGCTTCGCGATGGCGAGCAGACCCTCCCTGCCTGCTGCATGGATGGGGTGGCGGGCGATGGCAAGCGATCGGGCCGGCACGCCCGCGGGCTTGATCCCGGCCAGGACAGCTTGATCGTCACGGCTTCTTGTCGCCTCGGGAGGGATGGATCATGAGACTGACCGTCTGGCTGCGCGCTGCGCTCGCTTCACTGCTCGCGGTTCTGGCTGCGACCGCCAGCGCCGACATCGTCATCGGCCAGGTCGCGGCGTTCAGCGGCCCGCTCGCCCCCACCGGCACACACATGCGAGCGGGTGCGCAACTGCTGTTCGACGCAGTCAACGCCGAGGGCGGGATGCACGGGGCGCGGATTCGGCTGGTTTCGGCCGACGACGGCTACAAGACCGACGAGACCGTCCGGCTCGCGCGCGAAATGCTCCGGCAGCAGCAGCCGCTGGCTTTCATCGGCTTCGTCGGCACCGGCAACGTCGAGGCGATGCTCGACCAGAAGGTGCTCGCCGAAGCCGGCATTCCGCTCGTCGCCGTGCGCTCGGGCGCGGAGACATTGGTTCGCCGCAACGACCCCTTCCTGTTCATGACGCGCGCCAGCTACGCGGAGGAGATCGACAAGATCACCGACCAGTACGCGACCACCGGCTACCAGCGCTTTGCCGTCCTTTACCAGGACGACGCCTTCGGCAAGGGCGCGCTGGCGAGTGCCGAACAGTCGATCCAGAAGGCCGGTGGCACCCTCGTCGCCAAGGGAGGGTACGAGAAGAACACGACCAACGTCGGCGCCGCGGTGAAGACCATCGCTGCCGCACAGCCGCAGGCCGTCATCCTGATCGCCAACACGGCTGCCAGTGCCGAGTTCCTTCTGCAGTCGCGCGCTGCCGGCAACCTCGCCCAGTACGTCGCGCTTTCGGTCACGGACGCGGCACAGGTGGTGCAGAAGATCGGCGCCGAGAAGGCCGAGGGGCTGGCGCTGACGCAGGTGGTGCCCGATCCGAACAGCCACACGGTGCCCCTGATCCGCGAGATCCAGCACAACTTCAGGAAGTTCAAACCAAAGGACGTGACGCTCAATCACACCTTCATCGAGGGCTACCTCGGTGCCAAGGTGCTGGTCGAGGCGCTGCGCCGGGCAGGCCCCGACCCGACGCGACGCAAGCTGCGCGACGCGATGGAGGCGCTCTCGAACCATGACTTCGGCGGTGTCTTCATCAGTTTCTCGCCGCGGCGCCACGCCGGGTCGCGCTTCGTTGACCTCACCATTCTCAACCGCAGCGGCAAGCTGCTGCGCTGATCGGGCAGCCGCAGCATCAGCCGGCGAGCAACCGCCAGAGTTCGAGCAGCAGACGGACACCGCCGGCGATGAACAACGCCACGGCCACCGACAGGGCAACCGAGAAGCCGGCCTGCCGCTGGCCGATCGTCCGCAGCATGAGGGCAAAGGTCGACACACACGGAATGTAGAAGGTGATGAAGACGAGAAAGGTGGCGATCTGCACGTGGTCGAGCAACGGCACTATCTCGATCGTGCCCAGCGCCTGATAGACCATCAGCAGCGACAGCTCCTTGCGCAGGACACCAAACAGGATCGGTACCCCCAGCAGGACGGGCAGGCCCAGCCACCAGTGCGTGACCGGCGACAGCGCCAGGTTGATCCACTCGTCGGCGCCGAAGTGACCGAGCAGCGCGAGCAGGATGCTGCCCGCCACCAGCAGCGGCGTGACGATGGTCACGATGTCCCGGCAGCGCTCCCAAGTGCGGGCCAGCAACGGGCGCCAGCGCGGCAGCGCATAGGGCGGGATCTCCTGGATGAGCCCGACGGCGACGTGGGCATAGCGCCGTGCCAGCAGGCTCCCGAGCAGGGTCAGGACGACGAAGGTGAGGGCGAAGATGGCGAATACGCCGACTCCGCCAAGGTACTTGCCGCCCATCGCGAGGATGATCGCCGAGCGCGCCGAGCAGGGGACGAAGGCGAGCAGCAGCGTCGCGACGAGCCGCTCCTTGCCGCTGCTGGTCGCCGCCACCATCGAGATGGCCGGCACGTTGCAGCCGAGTCCGACGAGGAACGGCGCGGCGACGCCGCCGTGCAGGCCGATGTGGTGGAAGCCGCGATCGACGACAAAGGCGACGCGGTGCATGATCCCGGATTCCTCGAGCGCCACCAGCAACAGCACCAGCGGCAGCATGTAGGGGACGACGATCGCGACGAGCCCGATCAGTCCGTCGACCACGGCTCGCCCGACCACGGCAGCGGTGGACGCGGGCTGCCACTGCTGGGCCCAGTCGACGAGCGGTGCCGCCGTCCACGCGTCGATCGTGCCGCTGACCTCGAACACCACCAGCAGGACCAGCGCAAAGACCAGCGTGCTGCCGAGCAGACCCCAGCGCGGATGCAGGAAGAAGCCGTCGAGCAACCGTTGCCAGCGACCGGCGGCAGCCGTGCCGCCGAAGCGGCTGACGTTCTCGAAGAGAGTCGCCGCCTGATGGTGGCGGTCGGCGTGCAGCTCGTCCGCCAGTGGTCGTGGCAACACCCGCGCGGCGGCTTCGCGCGCCGCCAGCACCTGCGGCAGTAGCTGCGGCAGATGGCAGGCGATCTCCTGCAGGAAGTAATCGTTGTTTTCCGCCAGTTGCATGCACAGGAGTGGCAGAGGAACGTGGAAATTCTGCGCCACCGCCGGCTGCGCGAGCAGCGCACGCAGCGGCCCGAGGGCGACGGCGAGGTGCGCCCCCGGCGTCAGGACGCGCGGCAGCGCCTGCGCACGCGCGACCTCGAGGGCGGCGGCAAAGAGATCACTGACGCCGATCCCCATGTGCGCCACGGTCGGCACCACGGGCACGCCGAGTTGCTCCGCCAGGGCACGGGCATTCACGTAGACGCCCTTGCGCCGTGCCTCGTCGACGCGGTTGAGGGCGATCACCAGCGGCTTGCCGAGCAGGCACAGTTCGAGGCTGAGTTCGAGGTCGCATTGCAACGCTGTCGCGTCGACGACCTGGATCAGGACGTCGGGCGCGTCGAAGGCAACTGCCGGCTGATCGTCTTCGTGCGCCGCCACCGGTGGCCAGCGGTCGCCCCAGAGCAGGTACTTGAGCACCAGCAGGTCGCGAGCCCCGGGCGAATGCAGCGAGTCCACCGCCGGCAGGTCGACGAGCGAGACCTGCTCGAGCCCGATATCCACCACGCACTCGTCGTAGGACTCGCCCTCGCGCCGCAGGCGCCGGTGTTGCGGCGAAGCACTCGAGGCAGCCAGAAAGAGGCTGCTCTTGCCGGTAAGCTGGCGGCCAACCAGAGCCACTCGCGGCCGCCGCCGGCCACGCAGCAGGGGCTGTGGCAGGAGTACGCTGGCGCTGCCTGCGTTCACCCTGCACCCAGCGCGCGCGCCCTGACCGCCAGCCAGCCGCCGCGCCGCCGCTCAGGGCGGACGCCTGCCGCCGACGCCAAGCGGCAACCGCGACTCACCCGCAGCCGTCGGCAAACAGGTCGCCGCACGCAAACGATTGCCTCGGCCGGCGATCAGTCCTCATCGTCAAGATCGTCGTCGTGCGTGTGGCCATGCCTGATTTCATCGGCAGTCGCCGGACGAACGTCGGTCACCGTACAGGTGAAGATCAGGGCCATCCCGGCCAGCGGATGGTTGCCATCGAGTACCACCTTGTCGGCGGCAATCTCGGTCACGCGGTAGATCAGGACATCCTCGTCGTCGTCTTCATCGCCGCCCTCGGGAATGCCCTCGAACTGCATTCCCACCTGCAGTTCGTCGGGAAATTGGCTGCGCGGCTCGAGCTGCACGAGCGTCGCATCGTACTCGCCGAACGCGTCGTCAGGCTGCATCTTGACCACCACCGACTCGCCGACGCGCTTGCCGTGGACGGCTTCCTCGATCAGCGGAAAGATGTCGTCGTAACCGCCGTGCAGATAGACCAGCGGTTCCTGGCCGGCATCGACCAGTTCGCCGTCGAAATCGGTGACGCTGTAGTCGAGGGTAACGACGGTATTCTTGGCAACTTGCATGTTCATGAATTGAGTTCCTTCACCGCCCGCAGCATTGCGAGCGCGTGGCCCTTGGCGTTGACTCCGTACTCCGCGAGCCGAAGGACGCCCTGTTTGTCGATGATGAAAGTCGAGCGGACGATGCCGGACTTCCGGACACCATTCACCTCTCGTTCCTGCCAGACACCGTACTGCCTGCACGCCATGCCGTCTTCGTCGGACAGCAGGCAGACGGAGATCCCGTGCTCGTCCCGGAACTCGGCGTGCTTCAGACAGTCGTCGGGACTGATGCCGAAGATCTGGCAATCCAGCCGCGCGAACTCGTCCTCGTGATCCGAGAAATCGGTTGCCTGCAGGGTACAGCACGGTGCGCCATCTCTTGGGTAGAAAAAGAGGATGATATGGCTTCTGCCCTGAAAGCGGGCGATATCGATGAGTTCCATGTCCGCATCGGGGAGGACGAACATCGGCGCTGCCTGTCCTGCTTTCAGCATGCTACCCCCTCAAAGACCCCAGCCGCGCACAAAGAGCGCGCGGGCGGAGCAGATTCTAACCAAGCTTCCCGGATCTGACTACCGGAAAGACAAGCGGCAAAGCGGCTAGAATGACCCACTCGCCCGGCCGGCGGTGCGCCCGCGACGCAGCGCGGCGCCTGCGGCGCGGCGGCCCGGCGACCCCTCATCGCTACTTGGCGTCCAAACTGGAGAGAAA
>JAEUOM010000002.1 GCA_016788495.1 Accumulibacter sp.
TACTGCGCGACCGATCTGCGGCGTTGCTCACTCGCTCACTCCTCGCCTATCCATCTGATATGTCTCGTCGTTCGCTCGCTCGCGCCTGGCATCTCGGCCTGCTCGCGACGATTTCTTCACAACCTCTCAGGCGATGCGCGCGGTGCTCCAGGAGATGCCGCCGGACACCGCCAGAAGCACGCCGACGAGCAGGGCCAGAGCGAGCGCGAAGTAGATTCGTGGGCTGCGCGCACGGTCGGCGATGGCGAGGATATGCAGCGCGCCCCAGGCGACGGCCAGTCCGCCGAGCAGTGGAATGCCGAGAACCTGCCATTCGACGCTGTTGAGCGCCAGCATGCGGCCCTCGCGCCACGGCACGGCAACGAACATGCCGAAGGTCCAGAACAGCGCCAGGCTGCCTGCGGCGCAGAGTGCGGCGGCGCCGCGCGTGATCCATCTTTCCATTCGGGCTTCCTGGAAATCGTTCAACCGGCACGCCGCCAGCGCGTGCCGGGGGGTGGTCATGCTGACCCGCAAGCGCTGAATCGGGCGCGCAAGGGCTCGAGCCTGAGTTCGTGCAGGATGGCTTCGAGGCGGGTTGCGGCGTTGCCACGGACAGCGCCCGTGCGTCTGGCGATGATCAGTTCGTTCTTCAGCGAATGTTCCCAGCCCACCAGTTCGGTCACCGTCAGCTGATAGCCGTGCGCCTCGAGTTGCAGGCAGCGCAGGGCGTTGGTCAGCAGGCTGCCGAACTCGCGGCTGTGCAGTGGGTGTCGCCAGATCTCGGCCAGTGCCGTCGCTGCCAGCGCCTCGCCCTTGCCACGCCGCAGGGCGGCTGCCACCTCGGCCTGGCAGCAGGGAACGAGGACGATGTGCTCGGCCTGCTTGCGCAGCGCGAAGCGGATGGCGTCGTCAGTGGCGGTATCGCAGGCATGCAGGGCGGTTACGACGTCGATGCGCGCGGGTAGTGCCGGCGAGTCGATCGCCTCTTCGGCGCTCATGCCGAGGAAGGACATGCGCCCGAAGCCGAGCCTGCTGGCGAGCTGGCGAGCGCGCTCGCCGAGTTCGTGGCGCTGCTCGATGCCGTAAACGTGGCCGCGGTCACGGTGGCGGAAGAAGAGGTCGTAGAGGATGAAGCCGAGGTACGACTTGCCGGCGCCGTGGTCGGCGAGGGTCAGCTCGCCACCGCGGTTGGCGACCTCGGCGAGCAGCGGCTCGATGAAACCGTAGAGGTGGTACACCTGCTTGAGCTTGCGCCGGCTGTCCTGGTTGAGCTTGCCGTCGCGGGTCAGGATGTGCAGCTCCTTGAGCAGTTCGATCGACTGCCCGGGCCGGATTTCGGGGACTTGCGACAAGCTCTTTCCTGCGGCTGATGGCGACGAGAGCCGCATTCTAGCAGCCTGTCGGACTTGATGGGTCGAAGCGAAAAAAGTGGGAGACGAGCGCAGTTTTTCACGGATTTCAAGCGAATAGTGGTTCTATTCGTGCAGAAATACGGGGAGAAACGAGCCGTCTTCCCACTTTTTGCAGCCGACTTGGTCACGTCCGACAGGCTGCTGGGCGATTTCGCTGACCGCGCAGCCGAAATCATCCGCGCTGGCCGTGCGTCTGGCATGGGCGCGGAGCCGCTGCGACGGCGCGAGCGGCCGCTCCTGCCTGGCCGCTGCGCGCGCCAGTGGCCAGCGGCAGCCACCAGCGCGGCCAACAGGTGGGATAATGGGGCCTTTCCTGCGCGTGTCGGATCAACGATGGCCATCCAGTGGTACCCCGGGCACATGACTGCCGCGCGCAAGAAGGCTGCCGAGGCGATGGCATCGACCGATGTCGTCATCGAGGTGGTCGACGCCCGTCTGCCGGAGGCGAGCACCAACCCGATGGTTCGCGAACTGCGCCTGCAGCGGCAGCGGCCCTGTCTGAAGGTGCTGAACAAGGCCGACCTCGCCGACCCCGAAGTGACACAGGCCTGGCTCGCCTGGTACCGGCGCCAGGACGGCATGCGGGCACTCGCGCTGTCGTGCCGCAGGCCCGGCGAGGTGGCGCGTCTGCCGGCGCTCTGTCGGGCGCTCGCGCCGCATCGTGCCGACAACACCAAGCCGTTGCGGATGATGATCATGGGCATTCCGAACGTCGGCAAGTCGACGCTGATGAATGTCCTCCTCCGGCGCAAGCTGGCGAAGGTGGGTGACGAGCCGGCCGTGACGCGCGCGCAGCAGACTTCGCAACTCGACATTGCGAACTGGCTGACCGACACCCCCGGGCTGCTCTGGCCGAAGATCGAGCACGCCAGCGACGGCCTGATGCTGGCAGCGAGCAACGCGGTCGGTCGCAACGCGATGCTTGAAGAGGAAGTGGCAGGCTTCCTCGCCGGTCTGCTGCTTGCCCGCTACCCGCAGGCGCTGGCCAGGCGTTACGCACTGGCGGCGGACGCGCTGCCGGCACTCGACGGCGTCGCCGTCATCGAGGGAATCGCCAAGCGGCGCGGCCTTCTCCTGCGTGGCGGCCTGGTCGATCGCGAGAAGGCCTCGCGCGTCCTGCTGCAGGACTACCGCGACGGCCTCCTTGGCCGCATCAGTCTCGAAACCCCGGCAACGCGCAGCGCCATGCTGCAGACCAGCGAGGCGCCAACCGTTGCCGACTGAACCCTCTGCGAAGCATGCTCAACTTCCTCCCCCCGCCGCTGGTCGGTCTTCTCGCCTTCCTTCTGCTGACGCTCAACAGCCTGTTCTGGGTACCGATCCTGCTCCTGCTGGCGTTGCTCAAGCTGCTGCTCCCCTGGGGCACGGCCCGCCTGTGTCTCGATCCGCTGCTCGTCCGCGTCGCCGAAGCGTGGATCGCCTGCAACAGCGGCTGGATGGCGCTGACGCAGGACACCGATTGGGACGTGCAGGGAATCGACGGCTTGCAACGGCGCGGCTGGTACCTGGTCAACTGCAACCACCAGACCTGGGCTGACATCCTCGTCCTGCAGCACCTGCTGAGCGGGCGCATTCCCTTGCTCAAGTTCTTTCTCAAGCAGCAGCTGATCTGGGTGCCGATCATGGGGCTGGCGTGGTGGGCGCTCGATTTCCCCTTCATGCGCCGGCACGGCGAGGAGGTTCTCAGGGCGCACCCGGAACTGCGCGCCAGGGACCAGGAAGTGACGCGCATCGCCTGCGAGAAGTTCTCGCTGATCCCGACCAGCGTCATGAGCTTCTGTGAAGGCACCCGCTTCACCGCGGCCAAACACCGGCAGCAGAACTCGCCCTATCGGCACCTGCTGAAGCCAAAAGCCGGCGGAATCGCGCTGGCCCTGAACGTGATGGGCGACAAGTTCCATGCCATTCTCGATGTCACCATCGTCTATCCCGATGGCGCGCCGGACTTCTGGCAATTCCTCTGCGGACGCATGCGGCGCGTGCGCGTTCGGGTCCAGACTCTGCCGGTGCCACAGGATCTGGCGGAAGGAGACTATGCCGGCGACGCCGGCGTGCGCGAAGCCTTCCAGCAATGGCTGCAGGAGGTCTGGCGCGAGAAGGACGCGCAGATTGCCCGGCTGCTCGATGCCTGAGCCGCGGCGGGCCGCTGCCGCATCGCCTGCGCACAATGACCGCCGCTGCAGTATCATCCGCCCTTTTACCGAATGCCATGGGCGGTCGCTGACGGTGCCAATGCAGGTCGAGATGGCTTTTCCCCCGTTTCTTCGCAGCAAGCTGCAGCGGCCCCGCGTCGTTGCCGACTTCGTTGCGCGTGACGAACTGCTGCGCCGCCTTGAAGGCGCCAGAACGGTGCCGTTGACGGTGGTCGCCGCTCCGCTTGGCTACGGCAAGACATCGCTCGTCGCGCACTGGCTGGAAGGCGACGTCGGCCGCGCCGCGTGGCTGTCGCTCGACGCCGGCGACAGCGAGCCGCAAGCCTTCATCCGTTGCCTCGTCGCTGCCGTGCGCAGCGCATTGCCCGAGGCCTGCAGCGAGACGCTTGCCTGTTTCGCCGCGGATCGTTTGCCACCGCTGGCCGTCATCGCGACCCTCCTGGGAAACGAACTCGACGATCTCGCCGAGCCGCTGCTCCTGGTGCTTGACGATCTACACTGCATCGACAACCGCAACACGTACCGGCTGCTCGACCGCCTGCTGTTGCGGCCGCCGCGAAATCTGCATCTGGTGCTCATCGGTCGCGGCGATCCGCCGTTGTCGCTTGGAGCACTGCGGGTACGCGGGGCGCTGAACGAGATAGGCGTGCGTGACCTGCAATTCAGCCGGCAGCAGGCGGCGCAGATCATCGAGCGTGCCGCCGGCAGCGAGGTCGGTACCGCTGCCATGGCGCGGCTGCACGAGCGCAGCGGCGGCTGGCCGGCCGGTGTTCGCCTGGCGGCACTGACGCTGCAGCAACGGGGAGCCGGCGCCGATCCGACGGCGGGTCTTGCCGGCGGCATGCCGATGGTCGGGCAATACTTCCTGGACACGCTCCTTTCGCCGCAGCCGGCGACGGTGCGCGCACTGCTTCTGCGCACGGCGCTCGTTGATTGCTTCTGTGCTTCGCTCTGTGATGCCCTCGCCGGCGACGCTGCGGGCGGCCAGCACTTGGCCGGGACCGACTTCATGGACATCGTGCGCAGCGGCAGCGTCCTCGCCTGCCCGGTCGATGCGGCTGGCGAGTGGTATCGCCATCACCCGCTGTTGCGCGAGTTTCTGCAATGCCAGCTGACGGCGCAGCTGGGCGTGGAAGCGATGCAACAGGTTCACCTGCGCGCCGCTGCCTGGTTTGCCGACCATGGCCGCCTGGAAGAAGCGGTCGGTCATGAACTCGCCGGAGCCGGCGCTGCGGCCGCCGGCCACCTGCTCGCCGGCCAGCGCAAGTCGCTGCTGCCGCACCGACAACACCTCCGCCTGGCTCGCTGCCTACGCCTGTTGCCGGCGGACGCCGTCGAGGCCGACCCGGAACTGCTGTCGCTGAAGGCATGGCTGCTGCATCGGCAGGGTCGCCTGTTGGAGACGGCAGCGGTACTCGATCGCATCGAAGTCCTGCTCGAACGTTCAGGCGCCCAGCCGCAGGTGGCAGCGCTGGTGCGGGGCCGCCTGCTGGCGCTGCGCGGCATGCAGGGCTACCTCGACGGCAGCGGCGAGGAGGCTGCCCATTGTGCCGAGCAGGCGCTCGCCTGCCTTCCCGCCGACTGCATCGACGAACGGGTCGTCGCCCAGAGTGTCATTGCCGGAGCGCGTCAGCTGGCCGGCGACCTCGCCGGCGCGCGGCAGAGCATCGACGAAGCGCTGGCGCAGGCGCCGGGTCCGATCGCACGCTGCCAGGTACCGCTGCTCACAGCGCGCTGTTTCATCGACTGGATGGCCGCTGATCTGTCGGCGCTGAACCTGGTGGCGAGACAGGATCAGCGTGTCGGCGGGGCGCCATGGGGCAGTGATGACTGCGGGTTGCGCGCCTACTTCCTCGGCCTCGTGCAGTATCAGCGCAACGAGCTTGCTCTGGCCGAGCAGACGATGCTGTCGGCGCTGGCGGCGGGTCAGCGGACGGAGCTGTCGTTTCTCCTCGCTGCCGTCTGCCAAGCGCTCGGTCAGGCCAGCCGGGCGAACGCGATCATCGATTCGGTCTGCGAACACCTGCAGCAGCAGGACGACCTGCACGCGCTGCAACGGGCGTACGCCTGTCGCGCCGAACTCGGCCTGCGCCAAGGACAGTTGGCGCTGGCGAGCGACTGGGCAAGCGGCTTCGATCCGGGGCCGCTGCATTTTGCCTACCACTTCTCGAGCGCACCGCATCTCACGCTGGCCAAGGTGTGGATTGCCGAGGGCAGCAGCGAGAGCCGTGAGCAGGCGGCACGTCTGCTGCAGTTGCTCGAGCGCGAACTGGCGGCTCGGCACAACATTCGCTTTCTCATCGAGGTGCTGGCGCTGCAGTCTCTGTTGCAGCACGGACTGGGCGACGAGGCCGCGGCGGTCGACCTGCTCGGACGTGCCGTCGCGCTGGCGCAGCCGGGCGGTTTCGTCCGCCTCTTCGTCGATCTCGGACAACCACTCCTGTCGCCCCTCAGGCGGCTCAAGCTGGACCGCAGTGATTCACGCTATCTCGGGCAGATCCTGGCGGCATTCAACGACGACTGGCTGGCGTGCAGCGGCCGCCAGGAACCACGCGCCGACCTGACGCGCCGCGAGCTGAAGATTCTCAAGCTGCTCGCCGTCCGTCTGAGCAACGTCGAGATTTCCGAAGAACTGTGCATCTCGCGAGCGACGGTCAAGCGCCATACGCAGAACATCTACCGCAAGCTGCGCGCGTCGAGCCGGCGCGAAGCGGTCGTGCGCGCACGGACCCTCAACATTCTCCTCGACGCCTGAAGCGGGCGGCCGCAGTGCGGCGCCGAGCGGCTGTCGCGCGACGGTCCGACGGTCGGCGAGCTGAACGGCGAGAGCCGTCAGCCGATTCCCAAGCGGCATGTGAGCTGGCGTTTCGTTGACCTTGGTCAGAAAATGGCCCAATCGATGAAAAATGGCCCATTTCATGGCCCATCGAGTGCCCTTGTCGGCTTGCCGCTTTCCTGCGAAATGGCATAATCAATGGTTATGCACAGGTTCATCGACACATGCACAGAAAAGGCGGCGGCATGCCAGCGACAGCGGCGCGTGTGATTGCCGTCGTCTCGCAGAAGGGCGGCGCGGGCAAGACGACGGTCGCCATGCAGCTTGCCGGCGGTTTCCACGCCATCGGGTCGTCGGTGCTGCTGGTCGACCTCGATCCGCAGGAAAGCGCGTTCCGCTGGGCCGAGTCGGTGTCGCTGCTCGATGGCGATCTGCAGCTCGACGTGCGCAAGATGTCCGGGCTGGAGCTGATCAAGCACGTTGCCGAGTTGCAGCAGGAGGCCGACTACGTGGTGCTCGACACGCCGCCGTCGATCTACCATCCTTCGACGCTGGCGGCGCTCGCCGTCGCGCACCTGGCGATCGTGCCGGCGGTGCCCAGCCCGACCGACCTCTGGTCCACGCTGGCCGTCGAACGTCTGATCCTGAATCGCATGGAACAGAGCCATCGCCTGCATGGCTGCATCCTGCCGAATCGCGTGCAGAACACGGCGCTGGCGAGCGACGTGCTCGAGTTGCTGCACGAATTCACCCTGCCGATCCTCGACGCGATGCTCTGCCAGCGCAACGCCTACGCGCAGAGCGCGGTGATCGGCGCGTCGGTGTTCCAGCTGGGTTCCGGCGCCGACGCAGCGCAGAAGGAAGTTCGCAAGCTGGTGAGCGCAGTTCTTCAACAATTGGGAGAGCATTGATGACGACATCCTCAAGTGGCGACAGTGACAACAAGACGGCCCTGCGCGCCAGCCTGAAGAAGGAGGACGCGTCGCTCGCCGATCGTCTGGTGGCAACCGAGGTGCCGCTGGTTCCGGATCCGGTAGCGACGCCGGTGGC
>JAEUOM010000026.1 GCA_016788495.1 Accumulibacter sp.
CGTGGCGGCGGCAACGAGCATGCCGGCGCCTACGGTGGCAGTACGGCCCGCGTTGGGGGGCGCCCGCGACGTTCCCTGGCGTCCGGTGTCGGATCAGTGGCAATATCCGGTTCAAGCGGATGCATGGTGCCAAGCGCGTCCATTGCCGCGTCGTGCAAACTTCCTGCGAGGGAGATCGATTCCGCTTCGCGGAGCGGGTGCAGTGCAGCAACCTGAAAGTCCATTTTCTGGAGGAAAGAACCATGAACATTTCAGCAATCAATCTGTCGGCTGCCGTGCTGGCGATGGCCTTTGGGTCCGGTGCTTACGCGGTGACCTGTGTAGATGGCGTTCGTCGCGCCGAGTGTGAAACGGCGGCAGGCGTCGTCGAGGTCCGCAAGCCTGTCGAGCCCGTTCCGGTGCGCGGCGTTGAGGTCGCGCCCGCCCGGGCGGTTGAAGTGGCTCCCGCCCGGGCGGTTGAAGTGGCTCCTGCGCGGGAGGCCGAGGTGCGCGACGCCGAGGTGCGTACGGCAGCGGACTGTCGGATCGTTGACGGTCGGCGCGTCTGCCGCTGAGCAGCTTCGGGCTGGCCAACACCCGGCCGTTTCGTGGGGCCCCGTGCGGGCCCTTTCCTTGCTCCGATCGCAGCAAAGCGAGCGTGCGCAGCGTCCGGTGACCGGCTCGCGTGGCCTCGGTCGTCCGCCAGGGGGACTGGAGCCCCCGGGCCGCCCGGGTCCGTCGCGCGCCGTGCCAGGGCGGCGGTCATCCCGTCGGCGCAAGGCGCATCCGGCGTCAGCAGCGCGTCGGCAAGCCCCTCTCAGTCGGCTCCGCGTTGCGCCGCCGGGCGCCAGCGCACTGCCTGCACGCTCTTGTGGCCGAGATGGCGCAGCAGCAGTCCGGGTGGCATGCGCAGCCACTGGTAGCGGGCCAGGCCGAGGCGGACGGCGACCCGGCGGCCGATCGTCGGCGGCCGGTCGGGCAGTCGCGGCAGGGTGCAGCGCGGATAGAGCCAGTCCATCAGCCGCATCATGGCGATCGGCGGCGGGGACAGCGGCAGTCCGTCGGGTACCGGCGTCGCCAGCCAGCGATGGCAGTAGTGCAGGGCATACCACAACGGACGCTCGACGCCGTGTCGGCCGGCACGCGTCGCCAGTGCCAGCCAGTCTTCTGTCGACTGCAGGTGGGTCCGCAGGAGGCTGTCGATGTCGACCAGGTCGCGCAGGTTGTCGACCAGCTCGGAATCCTGGAAGAGATGGATGACGGCATGCAGAATCTGGTCGAGCGGATGCAGTACCAGGAAGCGCTGTCCGGCAACTTCCTGCAGGCCGGCGAAGAGCAGCGCGCGGTCGGGCCGCAGGCGACCGGTGACCGGGCTGATCGTGTGATGGAGGTCCACTTCCATCGGGTGCTCCGGAAAGCGCAGCGGCGGCAGTTCATGACTCCATTCCCGGTAGTAGCGGTCGGCGTAGTCGTCTACCGCCTGCGCCTCCCAGCCCGCGGCCAGCAGGGCCGCTTCGCTGCGTCGCAGGTCGTCGCGGCCGACCAGCAGGTCAACGTCGTTCGGCAGACGACCACGCGCCGTCGCGAGGTCCTGCAGGATATAGGCGCCGCCCTTGAGGACGGCGACGCGTACGTCGGCTGGCAGCACGCGGTCCAGCGCGGCCAGCTCCATGCGCAGCAGGTGGACGCGGTACGCTGAATACACGATCGCCGAATCGAGATGGCCGCGGACGCAGTCCGGAACGACAGCCAGATGCTCGGCGCGTGACTGGATGCGGTGGGCGAGCACCCCCAGCAGTCTTGCCCGGCGCGCCAGACGGATCAAGGCATCCCAGTCGCTCAACTGCAGGTCGCGCACCCGTCCGGGCTCGCGCAGGAGCTGCAGCAGGTGGAACGGATTGGCGGCGGCGCGGTGATCGCTCATGCGCCGTTCCGCGCTGCGGTCGAGTCGGCAAGCAACGATCGGACCGCTTCGATCGCGTCATCCAGGCGGCTGTACTCGAGCGCGAAAGCCGGGCAGTTCTCGATGACGTCGGCCACGGCGTTGAATGAGGTGGCGCCGAGCAACTCGTAATTGAAGCTGTTGAAGGCGAGGTTGGCGAAGGCCTGCTCAGCCGGCAGCCGGCGGAGGCTCAGGGTCGCCCCTTCGCGAAAGCTGGGAAAGATGACCAGTTGCGGGCGTGCTGGCAGCCGGCGGGCGTCGACACTTCCCTCGCCGGGAGCGAGGTGCGCCACGTCACCCTTGCGGGTGCCCCGGTAGACCGGGCCGAGGATGACTTCTTCGGCATAGTCGCGGATGATGTCGATCGAGCGGTTCTTCAGCGCCAGCGGCTTGAGCATCGGCCACAACTGGCCGCTGCGCGGACAGAGGACGCCGAATTCGTCGGACAGCAGGCGGAATCCGCGCAGCATCATCGCCGCCGTCAGCGTGCTCTTGCCGGAGCCGGGCGGTGCCGCCATGATGATGCCGCGGTCGGCAAGCGCGAGGGCGCCGGCATGCAGCAGGACGTGCTGGTTGAAGCGCTGCGCAAAGCACCAGTTGACCCCCCACTCGAAGTGTGCCAGCGCCTGCTCCTGGGGAAAGGGATCGAAGGGCTGGACACCGTCGATCAGGAAACGGGACTGCGGACGCAGGTAGGCGCGTACTCCCCTGCCGCGGCGGACCTGGGTATGGAAGTCGGCGAAGGCGGCGTCGACCAGCGCAAAGGCGCCATAGACGCGCTGCAGGTCGGTGACGAAGCCACCGAGGTCGGATCCGACGCGCACCACCGCTGCGCCATAGTCGAGCGCGAGCGAAGCACTGGCAAGACGCTGGCGGAGGATGACGGGAGATAGGTTGCGCAGGCGGAGCGGCTCGGCAGTCATCCGCCAAGCATGCCCATCTCCTGCAAAGAACGCAACACCTGGCGGATTTCGTTGGTGTCGGTATCGACTTCGAGTTCGTCGCGCAGAAAGCGCAGCGCCCGGCTCAGGGGCAGCGGCTGGTGGCCGTCGCCGATTTCGCTCAGCGCCTCGAAGATGACCGCGGCGGCCGGTGTGAGGATGTGCGTCTGCCAGTTTCTCTGATCAAAAGCGACCGCACCTGCGCCTAGCCGGCGATAAAGGGGATGCATCGGACTGCGAACGCGCGGCTTCGGACAGGCTTCAGGTGAAGGGCTACGAAATCAGGTTGGTTTTCGGATCCGCATACGGCCCGTTCGGGTTGACCGAGTTCCAGCATGACGCGTGCGCCACCGGCCGTGGCTGGACGCCGGTGTTGTCGTACACCAGATAGTTGCCTTCGGGCGTGCCGTCCGGGAAGACGTTGGGATTGGCGGGCTTGTATTCCCGGACCCATTGGTCGGTCGGTTTGGGGCCGGCCGGATCGAGATACGGCGGAATCGCAGTGGTGCCGTTCGCGATCAGACCCTTCTCCACGCAGGCGTGCACGCTGCTGGCGGCCACCGCCCTGCCGGTGGATGGCAAAACGAAGATCGCCGGCACGGCCGCGGCCTTCTTGAGCAGCTTGCGCCGCTGCTCGGTTCTCTCGCTTGAGGTCTCTGACATGTGCTTTCCTTGGTATCGATTTCGGCCTGAGCAACATCATTTTAGACGGTCCGGATCGACGATGCTTGCCCAATACATCACGCTTCGTCGGGAAAGTCCGCAATGACGGTCTCTGTGGCGTCGCCGCCGGTGACCCCTGCCTTTCTTGCTCTATTCAAGCAAGTTATGTGCCACCACCTTTCGAGAAAAACAATATTGCAGTAAATCATTGTCGTAGCATGCCATGTTCCGATCGCAGCCCGTATCGACAGCGGGAAGTGTAAAAAAAACCGACACTTGTCGTCGTCGTTCCCTCGCTGCCCGGCGCGCTGCGCAGGCGGTCACCGGTTGGCGCGTCGCGTGCACGCGCGCTGGCAACACAGTGCGAGCAGGCCGGGAAGGGCGCCACGAGTCAAGGAGAGCCCGGAACGGCGGGGACCGTCGAGCAGCAGGCGGGTGGCGGAGCGGTCACGCAACGGATTGGCTGACGACTCGCCGTCCACCGCCGCGCGCTGCTTCAGGGCTTCAGACGTTCGATCAGCTCGGTTTCCAGCCTGATGCGGCTGGCCGTCTCGCGCAGGTCGCCGCCGCTGATCAGGAACGTATCCTCGACGCGCTCGCCGAGGGTGGAAATCTTCGCCGTATGCAGGTTGGCGCCATGCGCCGCCAGGGTCAGGGCGATCGTATACAGCAGCCCGGGACGATCGGTAGCGCTGACCGAAAGGACGTAATGAGCGCCTTTCTCGTCTTCCTCGATGGTCACCAGCGGCTGCACCGGGAAGTGCCTCACCTGCCGGGACAGCCGCCCGCTGCCCGGGCCTTCCGGCGGCCCTGGCCGGCGCAGGCGGTCGCTCAGTTCGTGCTCGACATAGCTGATCATGTCGCGATCGCTGCCGCGGTCGCCGAGGTCGAGCAGCATGAAGGTGTCCAGCGCGTAACCATGTCGTGTGGTGTGGATCTTGGCATCGACGATGGTGTATCCGGAGCGGCTGAAGAAGCCAACCAGGCGCGCAAACAGGTCGCGCTGGTCACGGGTGAACACCAGTACCTCGAGACCTTCGCCCTGCGGATTCAGGCGTGCCTTGACCAAGGGCTCCTCGCGACCGATCCGGTAGTACAGGGCGCGTGTGTGCCAGGCGATCTCTTCCGCCGAATGGCGCATGAAGTACACGGCATCGAGCTGCTTCCACAGCCGCTGGTGAACGGAGTCGGGCAGCGCAAAGTAGCGCAGCAGCCGCACAGCGTGCTGCTGGCGCTCTTCGATCAGCCCTTGCCGGACCGGTGCCTGGCCGCCGTCGAGCAGGGTCCGGCAGGTACTCCTGAACAGCTGCTCGAGCAGTTGGCCCTTCCAGGTGTTCCACACTTTCGGACTGGTGCCGCGAATGTCGGCGACGGTGAACAGATAGAGGGCAACCAGCCGCCTCTCGCCGCCGACCGTCGCGGCGAAGGCGCCAACCACCTCCGGATCGGCGATATCCTGTTTCTGGGCAACGCTCGACATCAGCAGGTGATGCCGTACCAACCAGACGACCAGCTCACCGTCCTCGGCGGCGACGCCGTGCGCAGCGCAGAACTCGGCGGCGTCGACCGCGCCGAGTTCCGAGTGGTCACCGCCGCGTCCCTTGGCGATGTCGTGGAACAGGGCCGCGACGTAGAGCACCCATTGCCGCGGGAAATCGCTCATCAGCTCGCTGCACAGCGGATACTCGTGGGTGAACTCGTCGGAGAGAAAACGGCGCAGGTTGCGCAGCACGTGCAGGGTGTGCTGGTCAACGGTGTAAACGTGGAACAGGTCGTGCTGCATCTGGCCGACGATCTTGCCGAAGTTCGGCAGATAGCGACCGAGCAGGCCGAACTGGTTCATCCGCCGGAGTTCGTGCAGCACGCCGCGCGGCTGCTGCAGGATGCTGAGGAAGCAGCGCCGGTTGTCGACACTGCGGCGGAATTCGTCATCGATCAGCGTCCGGGCATGCCACAGGGCGCGCAACGTGCGCGCCGTCATTCCCTGCAGGTCGGCATGCTGCTGCATCAGCAGGAATGCTTCGAGTAGCGCCGCCGGCCTTCTCTGGAAAACGTCGTCGGCGACGACATCGAGCAACTCGTGTGTCTTCCGGAAGCGTTGATTGATCGGCGATGGTTCCTGTTCCGCCGGTGGCGAGATCGCGGCGCCAATGTTCTGCAGCAGGATGGTGTTGAGCTGCGTCACCATCTTCGCCGTGCGGTAGTACTGCTGCATCAGCCGCTCGCTGGCCAGACGGGTCGCGGTCGGCACGAAACCCATTCGGCCGGCGAGCGCCGTCTGATGATCGAAGAGCAGGCGGTCCTCACGCCTGCCGACGTGCAGGTGCAGGTGGCAGCGCAGACGCTGCAGGAAAGTGAGGCTGCGCAGCAGTTGCTCTTCCTCGTCGCGGGTCACGAAACCGTGCCGTGCGAGATCCTCCCAGGAGTCGCCGAAGCCGGCAGCGCGCGTGATCCAGAGAATCGTTTGCAGATCGCGCAGGCCGCCCGGAGCTTCCTTGCAGTTGGGTTCCAGACTGTAGGGCGAGTCTTGGTAGCGGCGGTGGCGCTCCTCCTGTTCCATCCGCTTGGCATCGAAGAAGCTCTCTGCGTCGAGCCCTTCGCGAAGCTGCCGGCAGACTTCCGCGAACAGCGTGCCGTCGCCGGCCAGCAGGCGGGCTTCAAGCAGGGCGGTGCAGATCGTCAGGTCGCCGGCAGCGGCTTGTGCGCACTCGGCGACCGTGCGCACGCTGGGCGCGATCTCGAGGCCGATGTCGTAGAACAGCGCGACCGCGAACTCCACCCGGCTGGTCAGCTCCAGGTCCGGGGTTGTCGGCAGCAAGAGCAGGATATCGACGTCGGAAGCGGGGTAGAGCTCACCGCGGCCGTAACCGCCGACGGCCAGCAGTGCCAGCTCCGGCGGCAGGGACAGCGCCTGCCAGAGGTCGCCGAGCACTGCGTCGACCAGAGCACAGCGCGCCTGCAGCAGCTCTGGCGCGTCTTCGTTGCCGAGAAAGCTCTGCCGCAGACCGGACTGGCCTGCACGCAGCCGTGACCTGCAACGCTCGACCAGAGCCTGGCGACCGGTCTCGGCAATGATCATCCGGATTGACCGATCCAGCCCGGCGGCGGTGGCGTCGCTGGCGAAACGGTGAGGACCTCGTAGCCGCTTTCGGTGACCAGGACGGTGTGCTCCCACTGAGCGGAGAGGCTGTGGTCCTTGGTGACGATCGTCCAGCCATCGGCCATTGTCTTGACGGCGGCCTTGCCGGCATTGATCATCGGCTCGATGGTGAAGATCATTCCGGCTTCAAGTGTCATGCCGGTGTGCGGGCGGCCGTAGTGCAGAACCTGCGGTTCCTCGTGAAACCTGGCGCCGATGCCGTGGCCGCAGAACTCGCGTACCACCGAGTAGCCGCTCTGCTCCGCATGCTTCTGGATCGCGTGGCCGATGTCGCCGAGATGTGCACCGGCGCGTACCTGGACGATGCCGAGCCACAGGCACTCGAAGCTCACCACGCACAGTCGTCGGGCCTGCAGCGAGGTTTCGCCGATCTGGAACATGCGGCTGCTGTCGCCGTGATAACCGTCGCTGATCACCGTGATGTCGAGATTGACGATGTCGCCGTTGCGCAGCGGTCGCTCGCCCGGCACCCCGTGGCAGACCTGATGGTTGATCGAGGCACAGATCGAATTGGGATAGGGCTGGTAGCCCGGTGGCGCGTAGTTGAGGGGAGCGGGAATGCACCCCTGGACCCCGACGATGTAATCGTGGCAGAGGCGGTCGAGTTCGGCGGTGGTGACGCCCGCACGCACGTGTGCCGTGACGTAGTCGAGCACTTCAGCCGTGAGCCGGCCGGCGACGCGCATCTTGGCTATTTCCTGCGGGGTCTTGCGGATGACGCTCATGCTTGTCGCTCGGTGGCGGGATCGGGAGGAGCGAAGGATAAAGGAAGCGGCCTGCTTAGGCAATTTGCCCGATCAACGGGGAATCGTTGCCGGCGATGCAGAAAAACCCGCTTTCGCTGTGCTTCACCGAATTGAAATCATCCTCGTCTTGGTGGTACCATCCTCGGCCTTTGCTGGCCCGTGCCGGCGAGGATGGAAGTGCGTGCCGTTAGCGGTACGCCCGGGTGGCCGAGGTGGCCAGCCCCAATACGCACATCCGCCTGTTCAAGGGTGTCTGCCGCGAAGCTGATGAGGGCAGGCTGTAGCTGGGCGGATGGTGGTCCAACCCTGATAGAGAAAGCCAAGATCCATGTCTACAACGATGCGCCAGATGCTCGAGGCCGGTGTTCATTTCGGTCATCAGACACGCTTCTGGAACCCCAAGATGGCGCCGTACATTTTCGGCGCGCGCAACAAGATTCACATCGTCAACCTCGAGCAGACGCTGGCCAAGTATAACGAAGCGATGAGCTTCGTGCGCAAGCTGTCGGCCAACAAGGGGACGATCCTCTTCGTCGGCACCAAGCGCCAGGCGCGCGAAATCATGTCCGAAGAGGCGACTCGCTGCGCTTCCCCGTATGTCGACCAGCGCTGGCTGGGCGGCATGCTGACCAACTTCAAGACCATCAAGCAGTCGCTCAAGCGGCTGAAGGAGCTGGAGCTGATGTGCGAGGACGGTTCTCTCGACCGGCTTGGCAAGAAAGAGGCGCTGATGCTGACGCGCGAGCTGGACAAGATGCACAAGTCGATCGGCGGCATCAAGGACATGGCTGCGCTGCCCGATGCGCTGTTCGTCATTGACGTCGGTTATCACAAGATCGCCATCACCGAGGCAGTCAAGCTGGGTATCCCCGTGGTCGCGGTGGTTGACACCAACCACTCGCCCGATGGCGTGGACTACGTCATCCCCGGCAACGACGACTCGTCGCGCGCCATCCGCCTCTACGCCCGCGGTGTTGCCGATGCCGTGCTCGAAGGCCGCAGCCAGTTCGTCGAGGAACTGGTCGATGTCGTCGCCGGGGACGAGTTCTTCGAGGAAGAGGCGGGCGACTGATCGTGCCGAAAGGCCCTGCCAGCGGCAGTCCGTGCCGGGTGGCCGGTGCGCTCGCGGCGGCACGGCTGCGGGTGCTGTCACTGTACTGGATGACGGGTGCTGCGGCCAGCCGGCCGGCGCCTGCAAGTGGAGAAAGAAATGGCGGAAATTACCGCAAGCATGGTGAAAGAGTTGCGCGAGAGAACCGACGCGCCGATGATGGAGTGCAAGAGGGCGTTGACCGAAGCCGGCGGCGATATCGGCAAGGCGGAAGAGATCCTGCGCGTCAAGCTCGGATCGAAGGCGAGCAAGGCAGCCAGCCGCATCACCGCCGAGGGCGTCGTGGCGATCCAGCGGGCGCCGGATGGCAAGCTCGGTGCCATCGTCGAGATCAACTGCGAGACCGACTTCGTGGCCAAGAACGACGAGTTCCTGCGGCTGGCGAGCGACTGCGCCGGCCTCGTGCTGCGCGAGAGCCCGGCCGACGTCGCCGCCCTCTCGTCGCTGCCCATGGGTGACGGCACGGTCGAGTCGACCCGTACGGCGCTGGTCGGCAAGATCGGCGAGAACATGTCGGTTCGCCGTTTCGTCCGTGTCGCCGCCACTGGCAGGCTCGCTTCCTACGTCCATGGCGGGGCGAAGATCGGCGTCCTCGTCGATTACAGCGGCGGTGACGATCAACTGGGCAAGGATCTGGCGATGCACATCGCGGCGGCGAAGCCGAAGGCACTCGATGCCTCGGGCATCGACGCCGGGCTGATCGACAGCGAACGCCGGATTGCGGCGGAGAAGGCGCGCGAGGCGAACAAGCCCGAGGCGATGATCGAAAAGATCGTCGAGGGCTCGGTACAGAAGTTCCTGAACGAGGTGACCCTGCTCGGGCAGGTCTTCGTCAAGGCCGAGGACGGCAAGCAGACGATTGCCCAGTTGCTGAAAAGCAAGGGGGCGTCGATCGCCGGCTTCACGCTGTTCGTTGTTGGCGAGGGTCTCGCCAAACGTTCCAACGACTTCGCCGCCGAAGTGGCGGCGCAGGCCGCCGCTGCCGCACAGAGATAGCCGCTTGACCGAAGGAGCCAGAAGCCGATGTCCGCTCAGTCACCGAGGTACCGACGCATTCTCCTCAAGCTCTCCGGCGAAGCGCTCATGGGTGGCGATGCCTACGGTATCAATCGGCAGACGATCACCGGCATCGTGTCCGAGATCAAGGCGATCGTCGACCTCGGTGTGCAGGTCGGTGTGGTCATCGGTGGTGGCAACATCTTTCGCGGTGTGGCGCCGGCGGCGCGCGGCATGGACCGCGCGCAGGCCGACTACATGGGCATGCTGGCAACGGTGATGAACGGTCTTGCACTGCACGATGCGATGCGTTCCGCAGGGATGGTTTCGCGGGTGCAGTCGGCGTTGAACATCGAGCAGGTGGTCGAGCCGTACATCCGGGCGAAAGCCATCCGCTACCTGGAGCAGGGGCGGACGGTGATCTTTTCGGGTGGTACGGGCAATCCCTTCTTCACCACCGACACCGCGGCGGCTTTGCGCGGGGCGGAGATCGGTGCCGAAATCGTCCTCAAGGCGACCAAGGTGGACGGCATCTACTCGGCCGACCCGAAGAAGGATCCGCACGCCGTCCGTTATGACCGGATCAGTTTCGATGACGCCATCGCGCGCAATCTGGCGGTGATGGATGCGACGGCATTCGCTCTCTGTCGTGACCAGAAGCTGCCGATCAATGTCTTCTCGATATTCAACCAGGGGGCGCTGCAGCGGGTCACGATGGGCGACAACGAAGGCACCCTGGTCTATTGCTGAGGGGAGTGGCAAATGGCCATAGCGGAAGTCAAGAAAACGGCTGAACACAAGATGCAGAGATCGGTCGAGGCACTCAAGACGGACCTGGCGAAGGTGCGCACCGGGCGTGCCCATACCGGACTGCTCGACCATGTGCACGTCGAGTATTACGGCTCCTCGGTACCGATCAACACGGTGGCCAACGTCACCCTGATCGATTCCCGGACGCTCGGCGTCCAGCCATGGGAGAAGAACATGCTGGCCAAGCTCGAGAAGGCGGTGCGGGACTGCGATCTCGGTCTCAATCCCTCGGCACAGGGGGATCTGATCCGCGTGCCGATGCCGCCGCTGACCGAGGAACGCCGTCGCGACCTGATCAAGGTGGTGAGGGGCGAGGGCGAGGCGGCGAAGGTGGCGGTGCGCAACCTGCGCCGTGACGCGATCGCGACGCTGAAGGAAATGCTCAGGAACAAGGAGTGTTCCGAGGACGACGAGCATCGTGCCCAGGACGAGATCCAGAAGCTGACCGACCGCTACGTGGCGGAGATCGACAAGCAGCTCAGCCACAAGGAAACCGAGCTGATGGCGATCTGACCGCTACCGACAAGGTGACCAGAATGCAGCGTTTTGCCAGCTCCACGCGCGATGTCCCGCCAGCATTGGCGGTTCCCAAGCATGTGGCGATCATCATGGACGGCAATGGACGCTGGGCGAAGAAACACCTGTTGCCGCGCTTCGCCGGTCATCGGCGCGGTGTCCAGACGGTACGCACGATGGTCCGTTGCTGCCTCGAACGTGGCATCGAATACCTGACCCTGTTCGCCTTCAGTTCGGAGAACTGGCGCCGACCGCAGGACGAGGTCTCGCTGCTGATGCAACTGTTCGTGCGCGTCCTCAAGGAAGAGGTCCGGAAGCTGGATCGCAATGGCGTGCGCCTGCGGGTGATTGGCGACCTGACGCGCTTCGAGCCAGACCTGCAGGCGCTGATCGAAGCCTCGGAGCAACGCACGGCCGCCAACAGCCGCCTCGTCCTGACCATCGCTGCCAACTATGGCGGCCGCTGGGACATCCTGCAGGCGACGAGGCACATGTTGCTGGCAAACCCGGAGCGCCGGGGCGACTGGGACGAGGCCGACCTGACGCCGCACCTGGCGATGAGCTACGCCCCGGAACCCGACCTGTTCATTCGTACCGGCGGCGAGCAGCGGGTCAGCAATTTCCTGCTCTGGCAACTGGCCTATTCCGAGCTCTACTTCACCGAAGTACTGTGGCCGGAGTTCGACGCGCTCGCTTTCGACGCCGCACTGGCCTGGTATCGGCAGCGCGAACGCCGCTTCGGGCGCACCAGTGAGCAGGTGCTGAGTGCCCCGCCGGCATCGGCGCCCGCGACGGACCCGCGAGTCGATGCTTAGGACGCGGGTGATCACCGCGGTCGTCCTGCTTGCGGTTTTCCTTCTGGCACTGTTCCATCTGCCCCCGTTCGGCTGGCTGCTTTTCGTCACCGCCGTTGCCGCGGTTGCGGCCTGGGAGTGGGGGGCGTTGATGCAGCTCGCGGGCGTGGCCAGGATCGCGCTCGGCGTCGCTCTGGCAACGGTCTGCCTGCTGGTGGCGATTGCCGAACCGGCGGCGGTCGGCTTGGCGGCGGGCTTCTCCGACTCGGCGTGGCGGCTGGGCGTCTCCTTCTACCTGCCGGCAGCGTTCTTCTGGTTGCTGCTGGCACCGGTCTGGCTGTGGCGGCGCTGGCCGCTTGCCAGCACGGTCCCGGCACTGGCGGCGGGGGCCGTCCTGCTGCTGCCGCTCTGGCTGGCGCTGGTCCAGTTGCGGCAGGCCGGTCCGCTGACCGTGCTGGCGATCATGGCCGTGGTCTGGCTGGCGGACATCGGCGCCTACTTCAGCGGCCGCCGCTTCGGCAAGCACAAGCTGGCGCCGGCAATCAGTCCCGGGAAGACCTGGGAAGGCGCGATCGGCGGCGGCGTGCTGGTCCTTGCCTATGGTCTGCTGTTGTCGTCGCGCCTGCCGGCGGCGCTTGCCGGGAACCTGCTGCTGCTGTTGCCCGTTCTCCTGCTGTTGACGGCGATCAGCATCGTCGGCGACCTGTTCGAGTCCCTGCTCAAGCGACAGGCGGGCCTCAAGGACAGCAGCAACGTCTTGCCCGGGCACGGCGGGGTGCTCGACCGGATCGACAGCCTGACCTCGACCATGCCGCTGGTCGCGCTCGTCTGGCTGGTGACCAAGGGTTGAGCGGCGGCGCCACCTGCATGCAGAGGCTGACGATTCTCGGCTCGACCGGTTCGATCGGCGTGAACACGCTTGATGTGGTGCGCCGCCATCCCGATCTGTACCGGGTCGTCGCACTCTGCGCACATCGGCAGAGCGAGCGCTTGTTCGAGCAATGTCTGGAGTTTCGACCGCAGCACGCGGTGGTCGGCGACGCAGCGCTGGCAGCCGGACTTGCGGAGCGCCTCAGGGGTGCCGGCTGCACCACTGCCGTCAGCCATGGTCCGGCGGCCCTGTTGCGCATGGCAGAGCTGCCCGAGGTCGATGCCGTCATGGCGGCGATCGTCGGCGCTGCGGGACTGCCGCCGACGCTCGCGGCGGCGGTTGCCGGCAAGAAGATCCTGCTGGCGAACAAGGAGGCGCTGGTGATGGCCGGCGCCGTCTTCATGCGTGCCGTGCGCGACAACCGTGCCACCCTGCTGCCGATCGACAGCGAGCACAATGCGATCTTCCAGTCGCTGCCGAGCGATTATGCGGGTGATCCGCAGGCGAGCGGCGTGCTCGGTTTGTGCCTGACGGCCTCTGGCGGACCGTTTCGTGACCGACCGCTGGCCGATCTCGCGTCGGTCGGTCCGGACGAAGCCTGTTCGCACCCGAACTGGGTCATGGGCCGGAAGATTTCGGTCGATTCCGCGACGATGATGAACAAGGGGCTGGAGGTGATCGAGGCCCGCTGGCTGTTCAACCTCCCGGCAGAGCGGATTCAGGTCATCATCCATCCGCAGAGCATCGTCCATTCGCTGGTCCAGTATGCCGACGGCTCGGTGATCGCCGAGCTCGGCAATCCGGACATGCGGACGCCGATCGCGCATGCGCTGGCCTATCCGCGGCGCATCGCCGCCGGCGTGGCGCCGCTCGATCTTTGCGCCATCGCCGGCTTGCACTTCGAGCGCCCGGATCTTGCGCGCTTTCCTTGTCTGGCTCTGGCCTATCGCGCGCTGCACGCGGGCGGCACGGCGTCGGCGACCCTCAACGCGGCGAACGAGGTGGCGGTAGAGGCCTTCCTCGAGGGCCGCATCGGCTTCACCGCGATCCCGCGGCTGATCGCGGAAGTGATGGACCACCTGCCGGCTGGACGTGAGCCCGCTTCGCTGGCCGAAGTGCTGGCCGCCGACCGGGCGGCGCGCCAGGCTGCCGAGCAATGCCTGGTCGCTGGCGTCTGCGCATGAGCGGCTTTCTCTACTATCTCGTCGCGTTCGCCGTCGTGCTCGGCATCCTGGTCATCGTGCACGAGTTCGGGCACTATCTCGCGGCCCGCTGGGTGGGGGTCCGGGTACTGCGTTTCTCCGTCGGCTTCGGACGGCCGCTGTTCGCGCGGCGCTGGGGTCGCGATGGCACCGAATGGGCAATTGCCGCCTTTCCGCTCGGCGGCTATGTCAAGATGCTCGACGAACGTGAAGGCGAAGTGGCGCCCGACGAACTGCACCGCAGCTTCAATCGGCAGCCGGTCGCGCGCCGGATGGTGATCGTTGCCGCCGGACCGGCGGCGAACTTCATCCTGGCTGTCCTGCTCTACTGGGGTCTGTTCTGGTACGGCAGCGAGGAGTTCAGGCCGATCCTCGGTCCGCCGGTGTTGTCGAGTCCGGCCGCAGCCGCCGGAATCGACAACGGCGAGCTGGTGCTCCGGGTCGGCGGCGAAAGGGCGCAGACCTGGCAGGAGATGCGCTGGCTGCTGCTGCAAAGGGCGGTCGATCACGATCAGGTGGACCTCGAGTTGCTCAACCCGCAGCAGGAGATCATCGTTCGTCGCCTCGATCTGGCGGTCGTGCGGCAATCGGGTTGGGAGGGGGATGCGCTCGAGAGGCTGGGCCTGCGTCTCTACCGGCCACGTCTGCCGCCGATCATCGGCAGCATCAGCACGAGGAGCGCAGCCGAGGTCGCCGGGTTGCAGGTCGGTGACAGGATCCTGGACATCGATGGTGAGGCGATCGACAGTTGGGCGGATCTGGTCGCTGTCGTTCGCCAGTCGCCGGGCAAGACGCTGCAGGTGGAGATTCTCCGCCAGGGGCTGCAGCAGCGGCTGACGGTGCAGCCGGCTGCGGTTGAAGAACAGGGGCGGGAGATCGGGCGTATCGGTGCCTCGGTGCACGACGGCGGGCAGACCCGCGAGCAGATGATGGTCACCGTTCGCTACGGACCGGTGTCGGCGCTGGGCAAGGCGTTCGCCGAGACCTGGGACAAATCGGCATTCACGCTGGTGATGATCGGCCGCATGATCACCGGTGAGGTTTCGTGGCGCAACATCAGTGGGCCGGTGACCATCGCCGACTATGCCGGCCAGTCGGCGAAGCTGGGCGTCGACTACTATCTCAAGTTCCTGGCACTGGTGAGCATCAGCCTCGGCGTACTCAACATGCTGCCCATCCCGATTCTGGATGGCGGGCATTTGCTGTATTATCTGGTGGAGATAATCAAGCGCGGGCCCCTTTCCGAGCGCACGATGGAGATCGGCCAACAGATCGGGCTGACCTTCCTGCTCATGCTCATGGCGTTCGCCTTCTACAATGATATCAACCGCTTGTTCTCCGGCTGAGCTTATGAAGAAAAACCTGCTCGCAGGTCTGTTGGCCTCTCTCCTTGCCTCCGCAGCGGCGGCGATCGAGCCGTTCACCGTGCGCGACATCCGCCTCGAGGGAATTCAGCGCGTCGAGGCCGGTACGGTCTTCAGCTATCTGCCGGTCAAGGTCGGCGAGACGATGACCGACGAGAAGGCTGCGCAGGCGATCAAGGCGCTGTTCGCCACCGGCTTCTTCAAGGATGTCCGCATCGAGATGGACGGCGGGGTGGTGATCGTCGTCGTCGAGGAGCGCCCGGCGATCGCGCAGATCGATTTTGTCGGCCTGAAGGAGTTCGACAAGGACCAGTTGATCAAGGGCCTGAAGGAAGTGGGCGTCGCCGTCGCGCGGACCTTCGACCGGGCAACGCTGGAGAAGGCCGAGCAGGAACTGAAGCGGCAGTACCTGACGCGCGGCAGGTACGCAGTGACGATCACGACGACGGTCACGCCGCTTGAGCGCAACCGGGTGGCGATCAACTTCACCGTCGACGAGGGTGAGCCGGCGAGCATCCGGCAGATCAACATCGTCGGCGCCAATGCCATTCGCGAGAAGGACCTGCTGGCCGCCATGCAGCAGAAGACCGGAGGCTGGATCAGCTGGTACACCAAGGACAACCAGTACTCGCGGCAGAAGTTGTCGGCGGACCTTGAGACGCTGCGCTCGTACTACCTTGATCGCGGCTATCTGGAATTCAGCGTCGAGTCGACACAGGTGTCGATCACCCCCGACAAGAAGGAGATTTACATCACGATCAGCGTCAACGAAGGGGAGCGTTATCTCGTCTCCTCGGTGAAGCTGGCCGGCGACCTGACGCTGCCCGAAGAGGAGTTCAGGAAGCTCGTGAAGATCAGGGCGGGCGAGGTATTCTCGCGCGAGCGGCTGAACGAGAGCACCAAGGCGATCACCGACAAGCTCGGCCATCAGGGCTACGCCTTCGCCAACGTCAATGCCGCACCGGAACTCGACAAGGAGAAGCGGCAGGTGGCTTTCACCATCTTCGTCGATCCCGGAAAGCGTACCTACGTTCGCCGCGTCAACGTCACCGGCAACAGCAAGACGCGCGACGAGGTCATCCGGCAGGAGATGCGCCAGATGGAGGGTGGCTGGTACGATGCCGACCGGGTCGCCAAGTCGCGCGAGCGGATCGACCGCACCGGATATTTCAACGAAGTCACCGTCGAGACACCGCCGGTGCCGGGAACCATCGACCAGGTCGACGTCAACGTCAATGTTGCCGAGAAGTCGACCGGCAACATCTCGATCGGTGCCGGCTACTCGACCGCCGAGAAGGTGATCCTCTCGGGGTCGATCTCGCAGTCGAACATCTTCGGCAGCGGCAAGTTCCTTGGTCTGCAGATCAATACGGGCAAGCTGAACCGCACGCTGGGCATCAATTACACCAACCCCTATTTCACCGTGGATGGCATCAGCCAGGGTTTCGATGCCTACTACCGCACGCTCAACCCGACCTCGCTTGGCTATGCTTTCCAGTCCACGTCTTGGGGTGGCGGCATCCGCTTCGGTTTTCCGCTGGACGAGAAGGACATGCTCAACGTCGGGCTGGCGATCGACCAGACGACGATCGACATCACGCCAATCACCCTGGCGACGCCAATCCAGTACATCCAGTTCCAGCAGGAGCACGGGGATTCGAACATCACGCTGCCGGCGACCGTCTCGTGGACGCGGGACACGCGCAACAGCGCGATCTACACGACCAGCGGCGGCGTCCAGCGGGCGGGAGTCGAGGTCGCGATACCGGGTGTCGACCTCTCCTTCTATCGCCTGACCTATTCCAACCAGCAGTATTTCTCGCTGACCAAGGATCTGATCCTGATGCTCTATGGCGAGCTGGGTTACGCGAACGGGCTTGAAGGGCAGACGCTGCCGTTCTACAAGAACTTCTACGCCGGCGGTGCCGGCTCGGTTCGTGGCTTCGAGACGGCAAGTCTGGGGCCGGTGGACCCGTTCTATCCCGATACGCGCCTCGGCGGTACGCGCAAGGTGGTCCTCAACGCCGAACTGCTGATGCCTTTCCCGGGTTTCGACAAGGCACTGCGCCTCGGGCCCTTCGTCGATGCCGGCAACGTCTTCAACGAAACCGGCTATACCATTTCGGAAGGTGGTTTGCGTTGGTCGGTCGGACTGGCGGCGGCCTGGATTTCGCCGCTTGGACCGCTGAAATTCAGCTATGGGCAGCCCATCGGCATCGAGAAGAATGATAAGATCCAAAAGTTTCAGTTTCAGATGGGTACGACCTTTTGATGCGGGAGAACTAGCTTGAAGAGAACGATTGCCACGGCGCTCGGAGTCCTGCTTGCCGCGCTGCCCCTTGCCGGTATCTCCGCGGCTGAACAGCTGAAGGTGGGATACGTGAATACGCAGCGGCTGTTCCGCGACGCGCCGGCAGCGGTCAAGGCGGCGAAGAAGATCGAACAGGAGTTCTCCAAGCGTGACCAGGATCTGCAGCGGTTGGCGAAGCAGGTTCAGGGTCTGCAGGAGTCGCTCGAGAAGGGCGGCCTGACCATGGCGGAGTCGGAGAGACGCGCGAAGGAGAAGGATCTCGCCGAGTTGTCGCGCGAGTTCCAGCGCAAGCAGCGTGAATTCCGCGAGGATCTCAACCTGCGCCAGAACGAGGAAAACGCAGCGATCATCGAAAAGGCCAACAAGGCGATCAAGCAGCTTGCCGACAGCGAAAAGTACGACCTGATCGTCCAGGACGTCGTCTGGGTCAGTCCGCGACTCGACATCACCGACAAGGTCATCAAGGCGCTGTCGGACGGCAGGGACGCGGCGAAGTAGCCTTCGCCAGCGCCACCGATGGCAGCCGGCTTGCGACTGGACGAGATCGTCGCTCGGCTTGGCGGCGTGCTGCAGGGCGACGGGTCGCTCGTCGTGTCGCAGGTCGGCTCGCTGCAGTCGGCGCGGGCGGGTGAGATTGCTTTCCTCGCCAGTCCGAAGTACCGCGCGCAGCTGCAGACGACACGGGCGTCGGCGGTCATCGTGCCGCCGCAGTTTGCCGCCGCAACCGAGCTGCCACGGATCGTGCACCAGAATTCCTACGCCTACTACGCACGCGTCGTTGCCCTGCTCAACCCGCCGGCAGCCCGCCGACCGGGCGTCCACCAGGGCGCGGTCGTGCACTCGCCGGTGCCGGAATCGGTTTCCATCGGCGAGAACGTCGTCGTCGGCAGGGGGGTGCAGCTGGGCGACAACGTGACGCTGCAGCCGGGCTGCGTGATTGGCGACGGGGTATCGATCGGCGACGATTCGCTGCTGCATCCGAACGTCGTCATCTACGACCGCTGCGTCATCGGCAGGCGGGCGATCATCCACTCGGGAGCGGTGATCGGGTCAGACGGCTTCGGTTTCGCCAGGGAAGGCGAGCGCTGGGTCAAGATTCCGCAGATCGGCCGGGTGGTGATCGGCGACGATGTGGAGATCGGAGCCAACACCTCGATCGACCGTGGCGCGCTGGACGACACCCTGATTGCCGACGGTGTCAAGCTCGACAACCAGATACAGATCGGTCACAACTGCAGCATCGGCGAGAACGCCGCGATGGCCGGCTGCGTCGGCATTGCCGGCAGCACACGCATCGGTCGCCGCTGCACGATCGGCGGGGCCGGCATGATCAGCGGCCACCTGGAACTCGGCGACGACGTGCACGTTTCCGGGGGCACCCTGGTTGGCCGCAGTCTGAGTCGCCCGGGGCAGTATACGGGGGTATTCCCGCTCGATGAACATGCCGAGTGGTTGCACAATGCGGCGCAGCTGAGACGCTTGGCGAAGCTCGTCGAGCGCGTCGCCGAACTTGAGAAGAAGATCAAACTGATGGAGATGAAGTCTTGAACGCAATGGATATCAAGGAAGTCCTCGAGCATCTGCCGCATCGCTATCCTTTCCTGCTGGTCGATCGCGTCCTCGATTGCCAGCCCGGCAAGTCGATCCATGCGTACAAGAACGTGACGATCAACGAACCGTTCTTTCCCGGGCATTTCCCGCATCATCCGGTGATGCCGGGTGTGCTGATCACCGAGGCACTGGCGCAGGCCGCCGGCATCCTGTCGTTCCGCAGTCTCGGCGAAAAGCCCGACCTGCACTCGCTTTTCTTCTTCGTCGGCATCGACAAGGCGCGCTTCAAGAAGACCGTGACGGCCGGCGACCAATTGCACCTGCACGTCAGCATCCAGCGCCAGTTCCGCAACATCTGGAAGTTCGAGGCGCGCGCGGTGGTCGATGGTGAGACGGTCGCCGAGGCCGAGCTCATGTGCGCCAAGAGCAACATCGCCTGAGATGCCGGAAGCAGCCGCCATGATCCACCAGACCGCCATCATCCATTCCGGCGCGCGACTCGGGGCGAACGTCGCGGTCGGCGCCTATTCGATCATCGGTGAGGACGTGGAGATCGGCGACAACACGACGATCGGGCCGCACGTCGTCATCACCGGGCGGACGCGCATCGGTTGTGACAACCGCATCTACCAGTTCACGTCGCTCGGTGAGGTGCCGCAGGACAAGAAGTATGGTGGCGAGCCGACCTGCCTCGAGATCGGCGATCGCAACACAATCCGCGAGTTCTGTACCTTCAACGTCGGCACCGCCCAGGATGTCGGCATCACCCGCGTCGGCGACGACAACTGGATCATGGCTTATGTTCACATCGCGCATGACTGCCAGGTCGGCAACCGCACGATCTTCGCCAACAACGCGCAGCTCGCCGGTCATGTGCACATCGGCGACTGGGCGATCCTCGGCGGCTTTGCCGGCGTGCACCAGTTCTGCCGCGTTGGCGCGCACAGCATGATCGCTGCCGGATCGGTGGTCATCCAGGACGTGCCGCCCTACGTCATGGCGGCGGGCAACAGCGCCGGCCCCTACGGCATCAACGCCGAGGGATTGAAGCGGCGGGGTTTCTCGCCCGATGCGCTGCTGACCTTGAAGCGGGCGTACCGGACGATCTACAAGTCGGGACTGATGCTCGACGAAGCGCGCGCCAGGCTGCAGGACGAGGTCGAGGCCCATCCCGAGATCCAGCCGCTGCTCGACTTTCTCGCCGTTTCGAAGCGCGGCATCATCCGATGACTGCCGGCGTGGTCCGGATCGCACTGGTGGCCGGTGAGGCGTCGGGCGACCTCCTGGCCAGCCAGTTGATCGAGGCGATCCGCAGCCGCCTGCCACAGGCGGAGTTCTACGGCATCGGCGGCCCGCGCATGCTGGGCACGGGCTTCGATGCCTGGTATCCGCTCGAGAAGCTGGCGGTGCGCGGCTACGCCGAGGTCCTGCGCCACTTTCGCGAGATCCTCGCCATCCGCCGCAGCCTCAAGCGCCGTCTGCTGGCCGACCCGCCAGACGTCTTCGTCGGCGTCGATGCGCCCGATTTCAACCTCGGTCTCGAGCGGGTTCTGAAGCGGCGCGGGGTGACCACCGTCCATTACGTCAGTCCGTCGATCTGGGCCTGGCGTGGCGAACGCATCCACAGGATCGGTGCGGCGGCCTCACGAGTCCTCGCACTGTTTCCCTTCGAACCAGCGATCTACGAGCGCCAGCGGATTCCCGTCAGCTACGTCGGTCACCCGCTTGCCGACATGCTGCCCCTCGCCGATGGCCGTGACGCGACGCGTGCGCTGCTGGGCTTTGCCGAAAGGCAACCGGTCTTCGCCCTGCTGCCGGGCAGCCGGCAGTCCGAGTTGCAGTACATGGCCGACACATTCATCGAGGCCGCGCGCCGGATTCATCAGGCGATCCCCGACGCGGCCTTCGTTGTGCCGCTGGCGACCCGCGAAACACGCAGCATGTTCGAGGCCGCGCGGCAGCGATGCGCCGCAGAGGACTTGCCGCTGCGTCTCCTGTTCGGTCACGCGCATCAGGCGATGATGGCTGCCGACGTCGTTCTCGTCGCCAGTGGGACGGCCACTCTCGAAGCGGCGCTGCTCAAGCGGCCGATGGTGATCGCGTACAAAATGGCGCCATTCTCGGCCTGGCTGATGCGTCGCATCGGTGGCTATCTGCCCTATGTCGGCCTGCCCAACGTCCTCGCCGGTCGCTTCGTCGTTCCCGAGTTCATGCAGGAGGATGCGACGCCGGCCAACCTGGCGCAGGCCGTCCTCAACCTCTACGTCGATCGGGGGGTGCGCGCCGGCCTGCAGGCGCTCTTCCATTCGATGCACCTGCAGCTGCGGCAGAATGCCGCCGAGCGCGCCGCCAGCGCCGTCATCGGCTGCCTGCCGGCAGCGATTCGCGAGCATGCCGCTGCTGCTGCAAGCTGAGGGACTCGCCTGCGGCGTCGATGAGGCAGGGCGTGGCCCGCTGGCCGGACCCGTGGTGGCAGCGGCAGTGATTCTCGATCCGCAGCGGCAGATCGCCGGTCTTGACGATTCTAAGAAGCTCGGCGCCGCGAGGCGCCTGCGGCTTGCCGACGACATTCGCCGGCAGGCGCTCGCCTGGGCGGTTGCCGAGGCGTCGGTCGGCGAGATCGACCAGCTCAACATCCTGCAGGCGAGCCTGCTCGCCATGCAGCGTGCGGTGAGTGGCCTGATCGATCAGTACCGCCTGCTGCCTTCGCAAGTCCTCGTCGATGGGCCGCATTGTCCGCTGTTCGCCGCTCCCGCGCAGGCGGTGATCGGCGGCGACGGCCGCATCTGCCAGATCGCTGCGGCGTCGATCCTGGCGAAGACCAGCCGCGACGCCGGAATGGGGGAACTGCATGCCCTTTATCCACAGTACGGTTTTGACCGTCACCAGGGCTACCCGACCGCGGCACACCTGCGGGCGCTGCAGGAGCACGGCCCGTGCCCGCAGCATCGGCGCAGTTTCGCGCCGGTCGCCCGCCTGCTGACGGCATGAAGCGGATCATCTCGCGCGACAATCCACATTACCGCGAGTTGAAGCGACTGCACGCAAGCGCCCGCGAGCGGCGTCGCAGCGGTCGCCTCCTGCTCGACGGACTGCATCTGATCACCGCCTACCAGCAGCGCTGCGGTAGCCCGGCCGAACTCGTCGTCAGCGACAGCGGTGCCGGGCGGCGAGAGATCATCGATCATCTGGCGAGCTGCCCGCCAGTCATGCCGGTCACGCAGTTGCCCGATGCCCTGTGGGCCGAGCTGGCGCTGGTCGATACGCCAAGTGGCATCATGGCCGTTGCCGCGTGGCCGCAGCCGGCAATGGCGATCGATCTGGCGGCCGATACGGTGCTGCTCGATGGCGTCCAGGATCCGGGCAATGTCGGCTCGATCCTGCGCAGCGCGGCGGCGGCCGGCTTTCACCAGATCCTGCTGTCGGCGGACTGTGCCCAGGCGTGGTCACCGAAGACGCTGCGCGCTGGCATGGGCGCACATTTCCAGCTCGCCATCCACGAAGAAAGCGACCTGCCCGGGTTCCTCGCCGCCTACCGTGGACTGAGCATCGCGACTGCGGCGAACGCACCGGCAGGGCTTTACGCCACGCATCTGGCGCCAGCGGTCGCGTGGGTCTTCGGCAACGAAGGACAGGGCTTGCGCGCGGCGGTGCTGGCGGCGACGCAGTTGCAGGTGCGCATTCCGATGCCCGGCGCGTGCGAATCGCTGAACGTCGCCGCCGCCGCCGCCATCTGTCTTTTCGAGACGGTCAGGCGACGGCAGAGGGGGGTTGACGGCGGCCGCTGACGGCGATGCGGTCTGCGGGGCATCACTGGCCCCGGCGCGAGGTCCGCCGCCGCCTTGTGAACCGGGCAGGCGTCGGTTGGCTTGCCAGCGTCCGGCGACTTCAGGCGTATTGTGGCTGGAAGGCCTCCGCGGGGCGGGCCAGCGGTGCGTCACCGCTCCAGTACGGAGAGAGTTTCCGCAACTTCGCGATCACTGGCGGGACGGCGGCGATGACTCGCTCCACTTCCTGTGCGGTGTTGTAGCGTGAGAGCGAAAAGCGTATCGTCCCATGGGCGGCGGTATAGGGGATTGCCATCGCCCGCAGGACATGCGACGGCTCGAGAGATCCCGAGGTGCAGGCCGAGCCCGATGAGGCTGCAATGCCCTGCTGATTCAGAAGCAGCAAAATGCCTTCGCCTTCGACATACTCAAAGGCGATGCTCGCCGTGTTCGGCAGACGGTAGAGCTGGTCGCCATTGACGAAGGCGTTCCTGACGTTACCGAGAATGCCCCTTTCGAGGCGGTCGCGCAGGCGCTTGACGGTCGTGTTTTCCTCCGTCATGTATTGCTGAGCGAGTTCACAAGCAACCCCGAGGCCGACGATCGAAGCCGAGTTCTCGGTACCAGCGCGTCGCCCACGCTCCTGGTGACCGCCGCGCAAGAGTGGACGGAAGCGGGTGTTGCGGCGCACGTACAACACCCCGATACCCTTCGGTGCGTGCAGCTTGTGCCCGGAGAGCGAGAGCATGTCGATCTTCGTCTTCTTCAGGTCAATGGCAACCTTGCCGACGGCCTGCACGGCGTCGGTGTGGAAAAGGATGCCTTGCGCGTGCGCCATCTCCGCCATCTCCTCGACCGGAAACAGCGTGCCCGTTTCGTTGTTCGCCCACATCGCCGAAACGATTGCCACGCGGTCGTTGAGCAGGGAGGCATACTCGTCTAGATCGAGCCGCCCCTGGCGGTCGACGCGCAGGCGATGCACGACGCAGTCTTCCTTTTCGAGCCACTGGCACAGGCTCAGGATCGCCGGGTGCTCGACCGCCGTGGTGATCACCGTCCGTCGTTCCGGATTGGCTTTCAACGCGGAGAGGATGGCGGTCGCGTCGGACTCGGTTCCACAGGAATTGAACACGATTTCGCTGTCGTGCGCGGCGCCGAGCAGCGACTGGACCTGGCCGCGCGCCTCCTTGATCGCCTTGCCGACGCGCGATCCAAAGCTGTGGATCGACGAAGCATTGCCGAACTGCTCGGTAAAGTAGGGCAGCATCGCTGCCACGACGGCCGGATCGCAGGCAGTCGTGGCGTTGTTGTCCATGTAGATCGCTTGCATGGCTTCTCCCGTGGAATGATGGGGCTACGCCCGGAGGAGCGCAGCGACCGGCAATACCTGCACCAGTTCGCCCAGCGCGTCGCTGAGTTTCTGTTGCACGCCGCCGAGGGTGGCCGCTTGCATCGCGCATCCCTGGCAGGCACCGCTGAGCTCGACGTAGATGTTCCTGCCATCGATCTCGATCAGGGCGACATCGCCGTGGTCACGTTGCAGCAACGGGCGGATCGCCTCCACGGTCTCCTCGATCCTGCGGATTCGCTGGTAGTTGGTCAGTTTCGGTTTGCCAGGCGCTCGGCTGGTTGCCGCAGGCGCCTCGGTTGGCTTCGCCTCCCTGGCGTAGAGCCGACCATTGACGGCAAGCAGGATGTCCTCGATCTGCTCGTGACACGCCGAGCAGCCACCGCCGGCCTTGGTGTAGTTGGCCACCTCCTCGATCGTCCGCAAGCGATTGGCACGCACCGTGTCCTCGATCATCACGGTATCGATGGCGAAGCACTTGCAGACCAGTTCGCCCTCCTCGTGATCATCCTTCCAGCTCTCACCGCGATAGTTGGCAACCGCGGCCTGCAGCGCCTCACGCCCCATCACCGAGCAGTGCATCTTTTCCGGCGGCAGGCCATCGAGATAGTCGGCGATGTCCTGGTTGCTGACCCGCAGCGCTTCATTCAGCGTCTTGCCCTTGATGATCTCGGTGAGCGCCGACGAGGAGGCGATCGCCGAGCCGCAGCCGAAGGTCTGGAAGCGCGCATCGTCGATGACCTCGGTCTCCGGATTGACCCTGAGCATCAGGCGCAGCGCGTCGCCGCACTTGATCGAACCGAAGTCACCGATGCCGTTGGCGTTGTCGAGGGGCCCGGAGTTTCGCGGGTTGAAGAAATGCTCTCGCACCTTCTCGGAGTAGTCCCACATGGCGGTCCCCTCAGGCGGCGAACGACTGGCCGCAGGCGCAGGCGCCGACGACATTCGGATTGTTGAACTTGAAGCCGGTGCGGGTGAGGCTGTCCACAAAATCGACGGTCAGACCGTCGAGCAGCGAGTGGCTTACCGGATCAACCAGCAGCGGGGCAGGGGCACCCACCTCGAGTGCCAAGTCGTCATCGGCCTTGTCCTGCTCGAGACGAAGCCCGTATTGCAGGCCGGCGCAACCACCGCCGGAGACAAAGATGCGCAGGCCGGCTACGGGAGTCTCGGTGGCCTTGATGAAGCGGCCGATTGCCTTCAGTGCGGCAGGGGTCAGGTGGATCATGAGGTGCTCTCCTTGAGAAGGGGTGGGGTTCCCTGGGCTGATTACCGCAAGCTTCGTACCAGCTCGGTAGAGAACGCGCAACACCATGAATTTGAACGACTCATTTGATCTCAACCGAGGTCCGGAGGGTGTCGCAAAGCCGACACGCCGGATTGCGACACGACAGCAGGCGACGACACGGGCAACTGCCCCAACCTCACCCGCCTGCAGCCTCGTAGGTGTAGCAATCCTTCGGGCAGACGCGGCCGCAGGCACCGCAGCCGATGCAGTCGCCGGCGTTGACGATGGTCATCACCATCATTTCGTCATCTTCATCGACATCCTCGTCCGACTCGGCCAGCAACTGTTCGCTGCGCTCGACCAGATCGAGAACATTGCGTGGACAGACCTTGTAGCAGCGGCCGCAGCCAATGCACTTCTTCGGATCGAGAAAACTGACAAACTGCGGGATCCACTCGTCCCCGCCACGGGTGCGTCCGGTGATGATGCCCATGCGCCTATCCTTTCAGTGCTCGCCCTCACATGCCGGCGGCTTCAGGAAAGCTGCCGATGATGCCGAGCGCGACGGCGAGATGCTTGTCGGCTTCGCTCTTCATCTGCGCCAGCGACTCGAAGCCGAAGCGATGCACGTCGCGCAGCGTCCGATCCATGGCCACCAGTTTGCCGACGGTGATCAGCGCGCGCCCAAAGCCTTCGTGGTTGATCTGCACGAAGGGCACGGCCATCTGTCCACATTCCTTTTCGATCAGCACAGCGATGGCGTTGTGGAAGGCCCTGACGCGTGCCAGCGTCAGCTCGTCCGGGTCGCCGACGGTCGGCAGCGCGCGTTTCTGCGCCTTGCTCAGGACGTAGCCGGCGAGGATCGACGGCACCGGCTTGCCGTCCCACCGGCCGTAGCTGTCGAGCGCCCGTGTCTGGCGCAGCATTTCCCGGATGAATTCGGTGCTATAGATGGGCGCATCTGCGGGCTCGATGGCGGATGCGAGGGCAAGACCGGCGGTCATGGCTTTTCTCCGGAAACAGACTGGCTTGGACAGGTAAGGGAAGCGGTTGGCTGCAGGCGGTCGGCGAGCAGCCGGCGGTGCAGCAGGCGGACCAGCAACAGTCCGGTGCTCAGGCCGACGGCGGCACCGAGCGCAGCGGCGGTGTCGCCAGCGAGAGACGCCACGGCCGCACCGAGCAGCAGCGTCAGGGCCGGGAGCAGATAGCCGATCGCCACACCGAGCGCGAAATTCGCTTGATCGAGCTCGAGCAACACCGGGTCATCGACCGAAGTGTTCGCCGGTGCGACGATGCGAATGACTTGCTCGCCACCGTCAGTGCACAAGGCGCGCGCTCGGCAGCCCTGACAGCTCGAAGCGGCGGCAATGCGTACGTTGGCCTCGTCGCCGTGCACCTCGATCACCCGGCCGCGGGCTTGCAGAGGGCCCGCGATCATTCGTCCCAGCCTTCGTCGAGCATGCGATCGAAGCGCGTGTCGTCGCCATCGTGCCGGCCACTCGCCTGGTCGACCCAGCCGATGCCGCCGGCGCGGATTGCCCCGCTGAGCTGCCGCAGCAGCAGGTCGATTCCCGTCTCGACGTCGAGCCGGACCGGCTGCACGCCAGCGGCCAGCAACTGCTTCACCGCCGAAGCGCCGGCCGCCAGGCAGTAGACGGCGGCGCAACCCGCCAGTGCCGCAACCCGTGCCGGTAGTCTGCCTTCGTTTGCCTCCACGGCGGCCGGCGGAAACTCGACAATTTCAATCAGTCGCGCCCGCTCACCGTCCAACGCGTAGACGGCAAAGCCCGCGGCGGCGCCGAAGTGCTGATTCACCGTGCTGCGGTCGCTGCTGGCAAAAGCGACTCGGATCATTCCCGGCGCCTTGCTAGTGGTGGACCAGGCCAGCGTCAGACGGCGCCCGCGGCGGTGCGTCGCCGTCGTCGCCGACCCGGTAGATCGATCGATGGACTGGGATGTCATGGTGGTTCCCGAGGAAGAGATTGGCGATGTCGAACAAGGCCTGACGCGCGCCGCGATATCCGACCCAGGTTCGCGCATAGCCGCCGACCCAGTCGTACTGGGGGAATCCAGCCCGCAACAGCGGCACTTGCAGGCGTTGCGCGCTGGGCGCGGCGTGCGAGTTGGCAACGATGATCTGGGCACGCTGCGCCCGTGCCGCACGTTCCAGATCCTCGAGATCGCCGATGCACACGCAGGCGGCCGGCAGATCGGCGAGGACCTCGGCACGTGTCGACGCCACCGCGGCGACGACTTCGCCGCCGACGCCGGCGAGAAACTGGCCCAGCCCCACCAGCAGATCGGGGTCAGCGGCGATGCCGATGCGCAGTGAGCCGGTCATGAAATGGGTATCGACCATCGCGTCCTGCAGTTGCGCCCGTTGGCGCTCGATGGCGGGCGGTACCGGCTGCCCCGAGATTTCAGCCAGTGTGACGGTGAAGGCGTCACAGGCATCGAGGCCGAGCAGATGATCGAAGCGGAAATCCGGCACGCCACTGCGTGCCTGCAGCAGATCGGCGGCCTGGTGCAGCGAACGGCCAATGACGACGGTGGCAACCGCTCTGCCGAGCGTTGCGATGGCAGCTCTCGACGTCCCCCCGAGGGTCAGTGGCGTGCTCTCCTGATCGATCAGATGGCCATCGAGCGAATCGCCGAGGTCGGGCAGAACCACCGGCTGCAGACCGAAGGCCTCGATCCATTCCTTGATCGCTTCAATGTCTCCCGGCGTCAGCATTGACGACGCGAGGACGTTGAGCTGTCTCCTGACACCCTCTGCCGGTGCTGGCACGGGGTCGGCGGCGAGCAGCGTGTCGATGATCGCCTCGACGGCGAGAGCAAAGCCGGACTCGAGGCAGCCATTGTAGTCCGGCGTGTTCACCGGCACCACCGCGGTGGTCGAGAACTCCGGATGCCGATGGCGGAACTCGCGCACCAGGCGCAGCATGTCGCAGCCCTGGGTCTCGGAAAGTCCGGTGGTCGGCAGGCCGATGATCTCCGGCCGACTCTTCTCGCAGAGCACGCGCAACCCCTCGATGACGTTCTCGTCCGCACTCATGATGCTCGATACCTGATCCATGGCGGTCGTTTGCAGTGGGATCGGCTCGCGGAAATGGCGTACCAGGAACACCTTGCCAAAAGCGGTACAGCCCTGCGAGCCGTGCAGCATCGGAATCGCCTGCCGCAAGCCGAGAAAAGCCAGGGCGGCGCCGATCGGCTGACTGCCCTTGAGCGGATTCACCGCCAGTGGCTTGGCGCGCTTGAGGATTTCAGGCATCGGGCGCTCCGGCGACCGCCAGCGCATCGCCCGCGGCCGGCGTGGCATGCCATGGCGCCGGTGCCCGCACCTTTTGCCAGACCGGCGATTCCAGCGTCAGCGCGAGCTGGCGTACCAGCTCCAGCATGCCGCCGTAGCCGGCGTAGCCGAACTCCCTTTCCTGATTGATGTCGAGGAACGGGATGCGGGCCTTCAGGGCAGTGTAGAGGTTGCGCCCGCCGGCGATCAGAATGTCCGCCTGATGGTCGCGGTAAGCCTGCAGCAGTGCCTGCGGGCTGCCGTCGGTGATCATCTTCGTCGCCTCGCCCATGATCTCGCGGATGCGCGCCTTGTCCTCCTCGGTCGACTTCTTGGTGCCCGTGGCGACCACCGTCATGCCGAGATCCTGCAGCGCCGACACCACCGACCAGCTCTTGACGCCGCCGGTGTACAACAGCACCCGCTTGCCGGCGAGCCGCGATCGCCAGGGTTCGAGGGCGGCGCGAACGGAGCGCTCCTCGCGGGCAATCATCGCCTCGGTGCGCGCTGCGAGATCGTCATCGCCAAGCAAGCGGGCGAAGTCGCGGAAGGCCTGCGAGGTATCGGTGATGCCGTAGAAGCTGCCCTCGAAGAAGGGCACGCCGAAGTCGCTTTCCAGTTTTCGCGCGACATTGAGCAGCGCCTTGGCGCAGACCACCATGGACACCTGCGCGCGATGCATGGTCTGCACCTCATGGAAGCGTGCATCGCCCGAGAGCGTGCACAGAATGCGCAAACCCAGTTCGTCGAACAGCGGCGCGACATGCCAGAACTCCCCTGCGATGTTGTATTCGCCGATGAGGTTCACGTCGTGTACCCGAATGCCCTGCCGGTGTGCCGACGCCGCGACCGGTGCCGGCTCGCGCGTGCCGATGACGTACTTGAACATGGCTTCACCGGCGATTCGATTGCCGAGATTCTTGGTGCCGTAGAAGCCGGCGCAGTCGACCGGCAGCACCGGCACGCCCCAACGCGCGCTGGCCGCTCTGGCCACGGCCTCGATATCGTCGCCGATCAGCGCCGGGACACAGGTGGCGTACAGGAAGACGGCCTTCGGCGCGTAGTCGTCGATCGCCTGCTTGATGGCCAGGAACAGGCGTTTCTCGCCCCGGCCCATGATCACGTCCTGTTCGGTGAGGTCGGTGGTCATGCCGATGCGATAGAGTGCCGGGCCCGACGAGCGCGCGCCGCGGTTGTCCCAGGAGGCTCCAGCGCAGCCGATCGGCCCGTGCACGATGTGCGCAACGTCGGCAATCGGCAGCAGCGCAATCTGCGCGCCGTCGAACGAGCAGCCGCCGGCGGTCGCGCCCGGTTTGGTGCGCGCGCAACCGGATTTTTCGTTCCTGTTGTGCGCGCAGGCGGGCTCGTTCAGCAGTTCGGCGATTTCGGCTGTCTTCATGGCGTCAGTCCTCTGTTCCCGCTCATGACGCAAGTGCCGTGCCACCGCTAAGCGCCTGAATCCGCATCCTTGTGTCTGGGCCGGGCGTTGTCGGGTTCGCGACATTGTCGCGTCGAACGCAGCGGAGGAGCGCCACCAGCCGGTCCTGGCACGAGCGCGGCCGGCCAGCGCCCGTGGATCGGCCGGGATTCGGTGTGACTGCCAGGCAGCTTGGCGTGGATCCTGCTTGAAGTCCTTCGTTCGCCACTTGGGAGCCCTGCATGCTCGACCCGACCGACAAGCTGCCGAGGATGCGGCTCGGCGAAGGCCAGCGCACACTCGCCTTGCTTGGCGTCGTCGGTCAATCGCTGAAGGCGGGCCGCTGGCCGTTGATCCGGGGCTTCCTGGCAGAGCGGCTGCAAGCGCTCCTGGCGGCTCTTTGCCCCGGCACCAGGTTCGCGGTGGCCCCCGGGGTGTGGACTCCCGACGATGACGGCGACGAGTTTGCCGATCTCCTCGATCTGTTGCTCGAACACCTGGCGCTGCCCGACGAGTCTGGCATCTGCCTGTGTCATGCCATCGCGACGGCGGCAACGGGCGCGAACCACCTCTGGCAGGACATGGGGCTGCCCGGCCGCAAGGCGTTATCGGACTTGCTGTGTGAGAACTTCCCCGTCCTGGCGGCGAAGAACGTCGGCGACATGAAATGGAAAAAGTTTTTCTACCGGCAGCTCTGCGAGCGTGCCGGCGCGCCGATCTGCAAGGCGCCGCACTGTGCCGAGTGCTGCGACCGCGCCCTCTGCTTCGGGCCGGAGGAAGGCTCAGAGTGATGCTGGCTTCCTTCTTGCTTACGTTCTCTACTGCGCACAGTATCCTGGCCCCTTCGGCCTGAACACAAGGACTTGACATGCTCCGTCAGCTTTCTCTCGCCGTTGTCCTATTGAGCGCGGCATCGGTCCATTCGGACGAGATCAGCGTCGCTGTCGCGGCAAACTTCGCCTCGCCGATGCAGAAGATCGCCGCCGAGTTCGAAAAGGACAGCGGTCACACCATCGTTGCGTCGTTCGGTTCAACCGGCAAGTTCTACGCCCAGATCAAGGCCGGCGCACCTTTCGAAGTGCTGCTCGCGGCTGACGACGAGACACCGGCACGGCTGGAGAGGGAAGGCGAGGGCGTCGCCGGTAGCCGGTTCACCTACGCTGTCGGCAAACTCGTCCTCTGGAGCCGGAGAGAAGGCTTCGTGGACGGCAAGGGTGAAGTGCTGGGAAGGAACGACTTCCATCACCTTGCGCTGGCCAATCCCAGGCTCGCACCCTACGGCGCAGCCGGCGTCCAGACGCTGCAGGCGCTCGGTCTGCTTGAGAAGCTGCGGCCGAAGTTCGTCACGGCAGAGAGCATCACGCAAGCCTACCAGTTCGTCGCTTCCGGCAACGCCGAACTCGGCTTCGTTGCACTATCGCAGGTATACAGGGATGGTCGCATTGCCGAAGGATCGGGCTGGATCGTGCCGCCGCAGCTCCATGACCCGATCCGCCAGGACGCGGTCCTGCTCACCAGGGGAAGAGGCCGGCAGGGTCCGACGGCGCTGCTCGAGTACCTGCGCGGCGAGAAGGCCACTTCGATCATCAAGTCTTTCGGCTACGAACGGTGAGCATCGTCCGGGCAGCGGCCGCAAGCATTCTTTGGGTGAGCACAGCCCCATTTCTGCCGCCGTGCTGCGGCTCCGAACCGTTTTTGCAGCCATGCTGAACCCGTCCGACCTCGCCGCAGTCTGGCTCACGCTCAAGCTGGCGGGGACGGCGACCGCCGTGCTGCTCCTCCTCGGCACGCCGATGGCCTGGTGGCTGGCGCGCACCCGGCACTGGGCGAAAGGAGTGATCGGCGCCCTGGTGACCCTGCCGCTGGTGCTGCCGCCAACGGTTCTCGGCTTCTACTTGCTGGTGCTGATGGGGCCGGACGGAATGCTCGGCCGCCTGCTGGCGGCGGGCGGGCTGCAGCCGCTGCCCTTCACCTTCGCTGGCCTTGTCGTCGCCTCGGTGATCTACTCGCTGCCTTTCGTCGTTCAGCCCTTGCAACAGGCCTTCGAAGCCATCGGCGAGCAGCCGCTGGAGGCGGCAGCGACGCTGCGTGCCAATCCCTGGGATACCTTCTTCGCGGTGGTGGTGCCGCTCGCCCGACCGGGATTCATGACCGCGGGAATCCTCGGCTTCGCGCACACGGTGGGTGAGTTCGGAGTGGTCCTGATGATCGGCGGCAACATCCCGGGCAAGACCCAGGTGCTGTCGATGGCCATCTACAACCATGTCGAAGCCCTCGAATACGAGGCCGCACATCGGCTCGCTGCCGGCATGCTGGCTTTCTCGTTCACCGTCCTGCTGCTGCTCAACGCGCTGAAACCGGAGCGGGTCCGGTGAGCATCCGGGCGTGCTTCCGCCTGCCGTACCCAGCCTTCACGCTGGACGTCGATGTCGATCTGCCGGGACAGGGCATCACCGCCCTGTTCGGACGTTCGGGGTCGGGCAAGACGACGCTGCTGCGCTGCATCGCCGGACTCGAAAAAGCCGCCTCCGGCTTCCTGGCGGTCAATGGCGAAATCTGGCAGGACGGCGCACGACGGCTGCCCGTGCATCGCCGCCCGCTCGGCTATGTCTTCCAGGAGGCGCGACTATTCCCGCATCTCGACGTCGCCGCCAATCTCGATTTCGGACGCCGCCGCATCGCCGCGGATCAGCGCCGCGTTTCACTTGCACGGGCCGTCGAGTTGCTCGGCATCGGCCACCTGCTCGAAAGGCGGTGCGATCGTCTGTCGGGTGGCGAGCGACAGCGCGTGGCCATTGCACGCGCGGTCGCCACCAGCCCACGCCTGCTGCTGATGGATGAACCACTGGCGGCGCTCGACCATGCGCGCAAGCAGGAAATTCTGCCGTACCTGGAGCAATTGCGCGACGAGCTGGAGATCCCCGTCCTCTACGTCAGTCACGCCCCCGACGAGGTGGCGCGACTCGCCGACCATCTCGTGGTCATCGACGAGGGTCGCGCCGTCACGCAGGGCCCACTGGCCGAGGTCCTGGCGTGCGTCGACCCGCCGCTGCGCCTCGGCGACGACGCCGGTGTCGTCTTCTCCGGCACGGTGGTCGAACGGGATGCCGAGTGGCATCTCTCCCGGATCGTCTTCGCAGGCGGTGAAGTCTGGGTGCGCGACGGCGGTGCCGCCGTCGGGCGTCGCGTGCGCCTGCGCATCCTGGCGCGCGATGTGAGCATTGCGCGCAGCCGTCATGAGGACTTCAGCATCATGAACCTGCTGCCAGCGACGGTGATCAGTCATGTTGCTGAAGATCATCCGGCGCTCGCGCTGGTGCAGTTGCGCGTCGGCGGCACGCCCATGCTGGCACGCCTGACCCGGCACTCGGCGTGGCGCCTCGAACTCGCACCGGGCCAGCAGGTATGGGCTCAGATCAAGGCGGTGGCGGTGGTCGGCTGAACTCGCGACAACCGCCATGCGAGTGCCGCGAGTTCAGAGTGGGCGCAGGACCTGGTCCAAGCGTGCCTGGTGGACAGCAGGAACAGTCAGCTCGAGTTTCTGCACATTGCCGCGTCTGTCGGGCTGGTGAGGCCGCAACACCGGCCAGGGCGATGAAGACGCAAGACCTGTGCGGGTGCCTCCCCGGCGCAAGCTCACAATCGCGTCGCAAACCCGACAATTGTCCGAGCAACCGCTGCAAGGCACTGATTTGCAATGGCTTGATTTCTGGCACTGGAATTGCAGGTTGCTGAGTGCCATGAAGCACAACCTTCCCGCCGATATCGTCATCAACGACACCACCCTGCGCGATGGCGAGCAGTCGGCAGGTGTCGCCTTCAGTCTGGATGAAAAGACCGACATCGCGCGCCGCCTTGACGCTGTCGGCGTTCCCGAGCTGGAAATCGGCATTCCCGCGATGGGCGAGGCCGAACGCGAGAGCATCCGGGCGGTTGCCGCGCTGCGACTGAAGGCGCGCCTGATGGTGTGGACACGAATGAACCGCGCCGACATAGCGCTCGCGGCGAAGCTCGGTGCGCAGTTGATCGACATCTCCGTACCCGCCTCGGATCAGCACCTGCAGGCAAAACTGCGACGTCATCGGAAGTGGCTGCTGACGCAGATCGGCGCGCACGTGCAACTGGCGCGTGACTTCGGTTTCGGCGTCGGCATCGGCGCCGAAGACGCCTCGCGCGGCGACCCGGACCTGCTGGCGGCGATTGCCGAGGCCGCGCAGGCCGCCGGTGCGCAGCGCATCCGCTTTGCCGATACGCTGGGCGTGCTCGATCCATTCGCCACCTTCGAACGCATCCGCCACCTGCGATCACGATGCGATCTCGAAATCGAGATGCACGCCCACGACGACCTCGGGATGGCCACGGCCAACACCCTGGCAGCCGCCCGCGCCGGCGCGACGCACCTCAACACGACGGTCAACGGGCTTGGCGAACGCTGCGGCAACGCGCCGCTGGAAGAGGTCGTACTGGGTCTGCAGCTGTGCCAGGGGATCCGGACAGGGATCGATCTCGCCGGCTTGCACGCGATCTCGCAACGCGTGGCCGTCGCCTCCGGGCGGCCCCTGTGCTGGCAGAAGAGCGTCGTCGGCGAAGGTGCCTTCACCCACGAGGCCGGGATTCACGTCGACGGCCTGATCAAGGATCCGGCCAATTATCAGGGCTTTGATCCGCGTCTGGTCGGCCGGCGCCATCGCGTGGTTCTCGGCAAGCATTCCGGGGCGCGCGCGGTACAACAGGTGATGGCGGGCCTCGGTCATGAGCTGTCGAATGCCTCTGCGCGTGCTTTCCTGCAGCGGCTGCGAAGCTTCGTCGTCGAGAAGAAGCAGACGCCGTCGGCGGCCGATCTGCTGGACCTGCTCGGCCCTGAGCCGATGCAACGGGAAGATGGCGATGGCTGACCGACTCGAACTGCTGGAACTTGGCGACGACGTGCTCTATTTCGACGAGCCATGCCCGCCGCGCGTCGCGGCCCAGATCGTCGCGGCGGCGCGTGACTACGGCCAGCCGGCAGCGGAGCAACGACTGCTCTTTGCCTACTTTCTGGCGCCGGAGCAGCTCTCGGTCCTGGTCGCGCTGTACCGTTACTATTTCTATCAGCATCGCCTCGACGATGCGCTTCTCGTCGCCGAGCGGGCGCTGGAAGTCAGTGCGCGCCGCCTGCAACTGGCCGGAGGCTGGCGCAACCTGGGGCCACGCACGCTCGGTGAGGCGGCAATGCGCTCGATGGGCATGCTGCGTTTCCATCTGCTGGCGCTCAAGGGGTCGGCGGTGATCCTGTTGCGCCTCGGGCAAGTCGGCGAGGCGTGTACTCGCCTGCGGACGATTGCCGGAGTCGACCTGCGCGACGCCCTCGGCGCTCGGCCGCTGCTCGAAGTCATCGATCGCCACTACGCACCGCTCACCGAACCCTTGGATTGAAAGAGGAGAAAGCCATGGCTTGCGCCAACGACACCTTTGCCGACGACCTCGCCGAGCTGAGTTCGGCGGAAGAATTTCTCGACTACTTCGGCATCGACTTCGCCGTGCCGGTGGTGCAGGTCAATCGCCTGCACATCCTGCAACGCTTTCACGATTATCTGGCCAAGCAGGAAGCCGGCAAGGCGCCCGACTACCTCGCCTATCGTCACTGGTTGGCACGCGCGTACGGCGACTTCGTCGGCTCCAGCGCGCAGGCCGAAAAGGTCCTTGCCGTCTTCCAGAAGGCCGAGGGGTCGTCCTTCGTCCCCCTTTCCTCGCTGACGGACTGAACCCGTGTTGCCGCGCTGGGACTACGGCGATGCCGTGCGGGTGACGCGCAACGTGCGCAACGACGGCACCTTCCCGGGTGTGCCGACCGGCGACCTGCTGGTGCGACGCGGGCGCATCGGGCATGTGCGTGATGTCGGCACCTTTCTCCAGGACCAGATCATCTACTCCGTCCACTTCGTCGACGAGGGGCGCCTGGTCGGCTGTCGTGAAGAAGAGCTGGTCGGCGTCGACCAGCCGTGGATTGAAAGCCGCTTCGAGGTTCGCCAGAGGGTGCGCGCGCTGCGCCCACTGGCCGTGGGTGGGGAACTCCGGGTGCCGGTCGGCAGTCGTGGCGAAATCCTGAATCTCGAAAGAGAGGAGACCGGGGGCGTCGTTTATCGGACGCACTTCGGCTGCCTCGCCGGCATCCCCCTGTGGGTACCCGAGGCCGCGCTGGGCGAATGGCCGCGGCCAGACGATGCCTGAACCGGGTAGTATCTACCGGTCGATCAAGCTCGCCGCGCAATTGTTCGGCAAGCCCCTGGAGTCTCTCGCACCGGCAGAGCGGCACCGGCTGACCAGAGCCGCCGACCGGCAGCAGGAGATCGAGACCCTGATCCTGGAGACACCGGAAGCGGCCCGCGTGCAGCTCACGGCGGCCTCGGTCGACGCCAGCCTGATGGAAATCCGCGGTCGTTATGGCGACGATGACGAGTATCACGCGGAGCTTCTGCGCGTCGGCCTGGATGCGTCGTCGTTGCGCGAGGCGGTGACGCGCGACCTGGTGGTCGAGGCCGTGCTGGAAAAGGTCGCGGCAGGTTCGGCGGCGGTCAGCGATACCGACGTCGAGATCTTCTGGTACATGAACCGGCAACGCTTTCGCCTTGGCGAAACGCGCGTGCTGCGGCACCTGCTGGTGACCATCAACGATGGTCTGGCGGGCAACGAGCGTCAAGCCGCACGCGCCCGCATCGAAGCCATTCACGCCCGCCTGCTCAGGGAGCCGCAGCGCTTCGCGGAGCAGGCCCTCAAGCATTCCGAATGTCCGACGGCAATCCATGGCGGTCTGCTCGGCCGCGTCCCGCGTGGCCGGCTCTATCCGCAACTCGATGCGGTCGCCTTTGCGCTCGCTGAGGGCATGCTCTCGGAGGTGATCGAGAGCGAGCTCGGCTACCACCTGGTCCGCTGCGAAGCGATCCAGCACGAACGGCCGCTGAGCTTCGCGGAAGCCCGCCAGACGATCCGCGAACACCTCGAAGGGCAACAGCAGGCCCTCTGCCAGAAGGCCTGGATCACGGCGCTGCGCCGGGGTGGCGCCCGCCCTTGACCCGGCTCCGGGACGGAGATTTTCCTGCCCGATTCTCCTGGGGATCCAACTTCCCGCCGTTTCTGGCGTGCCCCCGCTTGCCGACCTGTCCCGGTTGTTTCCGGCACTGCCGCGGTCGATGACCCTGTGGGCCGCGCTGCCGGCGGCCAGCGGACGAAGCTCGGTCGCTCGGCCACTCCGCGGCCGCTGATGCCGGCTGGGCCAGCCTGCGCGAGCGGCAGCAGGGCATGGTCTGCGGGCACCCGGCGCTCCGCCTGGTCATCCCCTCGGGCCTCCGACCCTACCTCCTGCCGACGCGATGGATCGTCGGCGCGTAGCGGTTGCGGCTGCGCAGGCCCCCGACCTGTCGCCCGAGCAAGCCGAGGAAGGCCGAGGCGTGTACGACCACGCGCGCCGGCGCGCGGCGCAACCGGGCGCGCAACTGGGCATCGGTGGTGACTCCCAGGCGGTTCATCAACAGGTTGCGGATGCGCCCGTTCTCCATCATCCGGTCGATGGCATTGAGGGTCCAGCCACGCCCCATCTGGGTACCGCTGGCTGGCGTGCCGAGCCGCGGCGCCCGGCCGCCCTTGACTTCGATGCGATAGAGATGCACCCGGTCGCCGACGATGCGGATGCCGAAGAGATCGACGCCGTGGCCCTGTGGGTTGTACTGACCGTAGATGACGCTGTCCATCGCGGGCAATCCCGGAACCGTACCCCGCCGCAGCATCGCTTCGACGCTGCGCTCGAAACCGGCGCCGCTCGGCAGTGCTGGCGGCACCCAGGATGGCAGCGGCGGCCCGTAGGGCTGGCGCTGGAGCAGGAGCGGCTGGCAGACCGGTGCCTCGGGTTCACCGGCGCTTTCCCCGGCCTCGGCCGCGGACGACAGGTCGAGCACCGCCTCCTCGATGGAGAGCTCGTCCGCCTCGCTCGCTCCCTCGCCCAGGAAGTAGTCGGCCATCATCGTCATGCCGACCTGCATCGCCAGATCCTCTCCGGCCTGGCGCAGGAAGCGGCGGCTGGCGCTGGCCAGCAGCCGCTCGGCCGCCTGCGGAGCGAAGCGGGCTGCCTGTCTGCCGAATTCGGCCAATTCCTCGGCGGTGCGGATGACGCGCGCCACGTTCCTCAGGCTGTTGACCGCCCGGACCACCTGCAGCGCATCGAGACCGACGCCGACCAGGTCGAGAATCAGCCAGCCGAGCTCCGGCTCGTTGCGCGACAGGTCGGCCACGCGGGGGTCGAGGGCGACGTTGCCGGCCGCCGACTCGGCAAGATAGCGGCGGACGCTGGCGCTCGCCTGATAGCCCCCAGCGCCCAGCGCGAGCACGGCGGCACCCGCAGCCAGGCCGCCGGTGGCGACGGTCGCGACGATGCCGGCGGTGACGGCCAGCGCCGCCAGGGCAATCTGCAGAATGGCGGCATCGGTCTCCTCGCCCTGGATATGTTCCATCACGATATCCTGGAGCAGCGGGTTGTCACCGATGCCGAGGTCCTCGATCGTCGCTGCCACGATGTCGCTCAGGTTCCAGATCCGGAGATCGCCGTCGCGGATGTTCTCGACGGTATCGTCGATATCCTCGATGATTTCGCTCAGCGGCTCGCTGATCGTCTCGTTGACCTCCTCCTCGCTCCCCGATGCGAGGATGCGCAGCTCCTGCGGATGGGTGATGCGCATCAGTACCGGGTAGCGCAGAGCGTAGCCATCGCGTTGCTGCTGCAGTGCCTGGCCGAGTTCGTCGCGCCGTTCCTGCGCCCGCTGGTAATCGTAGTAGGACGAATTGACCGTCGATGGATCGGGGACACCATACTCGGGGACCTCAGCGGCCAGACGGAGCCCGGCGATCCGCGTGTCGAGCTCGCGCAGTTCATCCTCACGGGCAACCAGGTCGGCGGCTGCAGCCATCAATCCGTTCCGTTCGGCTGGATCGGCGCAGGCGCGGACGCCGTAGCGGTCCATTTCCTGTTCGACGATCTGTCGATTCTGCTCCAGCTCGCCGATCGCCAGCTGCTTGCCGCGCGCGATGAACATGCGGGGAAATTCCTGCGTCACCCGATCGACCAGCATCTCTTCGCTGTCGACCCCCAGGGCCGCCATTCCCGAGCGGATCATCCCGTTCAGCCCTTCGATCTGCGGGCCGAGGCTCTCGATCTCGGCCTCGAGGCTGGCGATCCGGAGCGCCACGGGAGAGTCGGCTGCGGGCACGCCGTGTTCGGGGCGGACGACGGTGAGCTGGTCGCGCAAGTCGGCGAGCCGCTCCCGTTTCTGGTCGCGTTCGCGCAGCAGGGCGACGATGGCGGCGCCCGGAACGGCCTGCAGGAGGGTGTTGCGTTCGGCCTCGCCCAGCGGCGGAACATGCGCCAGGAGCGCGTTGACGTGCAGCAGCGTCCGCGTCCTGCCGACGGCGGCTTCGGCACCTCCCGCATCCTCCTGCCGCTGCACGAGGCGTTGGCCGGCTGCCGGTGCGCCGTCGGGCATCCGTTGCAGCGGCACTGCCGGCGACCGGCCCGGCGGTCCGGCCTGGCAGATGTCGGGCGCCAGCCGTTCCGCCTCGCGCTCGAAGCGGTCATCCGGATCACTGACCAGAACGCCGCTCGCCACGCGGCTCCCGGCTACCTGCCCGGCAGCCTGCTGGACGGTGTGCACCGCCTCGTGGGCGATCAGCCGGCGTCCGGCGTCGGTGGCCGGAGCGTACTGCCCCGAGCGGAAGAAGATGTCGCTGCCGCTGGTGAAGGCGCGGGCGCTGACGGCGCGCGAGAGGCGGTCCGCTTCAGCCCCCGTGTGCACCCGTACCGAGGCGAGGTCGGCACCGAGGTTCCCCTCGAGGGTTTCCCGCAGTGGCTCGTCGAGGGGAGCGCCGGAACCGGCCGCGGAAGAGATGCGCCGCCCGAGACCGGCCAGCGGTTCGGGCGCCTCCTGGTCGGGCGAGCGCAGCAGCGGTGCGCCGGGGGCAAATGGTTCCGGGCCTGGCGGTCCGCCGATGGGGCGCGGCGACGAGGCGGGGCCGAAGCCGAGCGACGGCTGCCAGCGCAGGAGGAGCATCCCGACATCCACGTGGGTGCCGATCATCAGGCTGTCCGGGCCGGTGTTCAGTTCCATCCGCAGCCAGGGGACGCCGGGTACCGGCAGCACGCGGCCGTTCAACTGGTCGAGGGCGAAGGCGCGCGATTCGTCGTTGGCGATGATGCCAGCCAGCGTGCCGGCACCGATCACGACCAGCCCGCTCACCACGCCAACCCGCTCTCCGGTCGACAGCGCCCGCCAGTCGTGGCGCACCTGATCGAGGGCCGCCGACGAGAGTCGATCGAGTCCTTCGTCGATCGCCGGCACCGCCATGACGCCGCGCAGCAGGTCAGCGGCCGATGCCGCGCGCGGCGTCGCCGGTCCCGCACCGGCAGGGACGAGCGGCGCCGGTGGCGGAACGAGCGGAGCACTGAAGGGGCCGACGGTCGCAGCGGGCATGGCCAGAGCTGCGCAGTCCGCCAGCGACAGCGACCAGCGCAGCCGGGCCGGATCGAGCTCGTTACCGACGAATCCCAGGGCGAGTTCACGGGTCTGCTCGTCGAGCTGCAGTTCGAGTTCGGGCCGCAACAGGTAGCGCGGTGTCGTCGACGGGCCGAGCAGCGAGGGCGGGCGGAGTTCCAGGCGGGGCACGGTCGGCAGCGGTTCGTCACCGTCGCGCTGCAGGAACGCCGGCGCGCCTGCGGACGCAGCGAAGTCCGCTTCGAGAAAGAGCGGCATCCCTGCCGTTGGCGCGTCGACTTGTGCACACGGGGCTGCCGGCCCGGCGTGCGAGACGGGCGCAATCGCCGCCGGGGTCCGCGCATCAGGGCTGGCCGTACGGCTCTTGCGAGAAGGGTGTGCAACGCCACGCATGCTCGACAGCGTAGGAGGCGCGAAACCGGGTTGTCAACCGTTCGCTGCGGCCCGTCCGGGCAGGGTAGTCGCGCGCCCGCGGGTCTTTCAGGTCGAGGAAAGCCTCACGTTGTCCACTCCCGACCGCGAATACGGCGGCCAGAGTGGTGGCCAATGCACCGAACGCCTGCGCGTGGTCGATTGGGAAACGCCGGCCAACAACGATTTCCTGCTCGTCAGCCAGTTGACCGTGACCGGCCCGCTCTACACCTGCCTGCCCGATCTGGTCGGCTTCGTCTGGATGAAATGCACTGTCGTGAATGCCTATTCGCCGACACGATCGAGGACGGCGCGCACCACGGCCTGACCGAGAAAATAGCCGTTGGCCTGCATCGCGCGCAGCACGACATCGGCACGCGGAATCAGGGCACGGGTCTTGGCCAAGCCGACAAGGGCGGCAGTGCCGATGACGGCGAGTCCACGCGCCTGCGCTTCGAGCCGCCCGAGTCGGTCATCGACGATCAACAGCGCGCGCGTCTCTGGCGTCGCGTTCACCGCCTCGGCGAGGGCGATGGCGCTGGCCTCACCGGGATCGATCCCGGCAAAACGCGGCTGCCAGTGCGTCATATCCACCGCCACACAGCGCAATCCTCCGACCGACAGCGCGGCAAGAATCAGGTCCTGTCCGGGAAAGGCCCCGGCGTCGCAGACTTCCTTGCGCACCGCGTCGGTGATCCAGACTTCGCCAAACATGGACGGCAACAAGTGCAATACGCCGACCCGGGAAACGGCGATCAATGGCCCCGCATCGGCGATTACGACGCGTTGTTCAGCCATGCTTCACCGACTGCCATTTCGTCCACCGCTTCCTTGGGAGAACCCCCGTAGAGCGGGATACTCATCGACGACAGTAGTGCCAGCATTTCCACCAGAGGCTTTCCGGCCACCTTCGCTGCCACGCCTGCGGAGATGTCGCCCGTGCGAAACATCGAGACCGCGAAAGCCGTGCGAACGTGCGGCAGGTCGGCGATGCCGAGCTGTTCCACGCCGACCAGCACGGCGTCAGGCCGATCCCGATTCATCACTACGACCAGATCGTTCTTGGCCTCGCGCAGGGCAAGCGAGGGATTGGATTTCAGTTGGCGCACATTGACCGCATGCATGATTTGTTCTCCTTTGATGTAGGAACATGACGTGGATCATACTGTTTTGTACGCTCAAAGTCGCTCAA
>JAEUOM010000235.1 GCA_016788495.1 Accumulibacter sp.
CACGACCGGTACGACAACGGGCAGGCGGCCGGAATTCCCGGCGTTCAGCCATTGTTCCCAGATCCGCACGCGGTAACGCAGGAGGTCCAGGCCGATTCGCGACTCGACGTAGCTCTTGTGTTCGAACAGCACGTGCACATACCCGGTTCCGCCGCCGCGGAGATCGACGGTGTACAGCAGGTCCGCCGGATGCAGCGCAAGTTCCGGATCGAGAAACGAATCCTTGGCGGTGCGCAAGGTCCTCCAATCCAGTGCCTCTACGGCTGGCGCCGGCAGATACCGCTCGAGGAACTCCGCCGCCACCTCGGTTCGCCCGAACACCGCCTTGAAAAAGCGGTCGTGAGGGCTGTTCAACGCCGTCATGCGCGATCTCCGCCAACTCGCTGAAGTTTCATCCTACCACTGTCAGGACTGACGTCGCCACTCTGCAACGAGAGAAAATTCGGGTCGGTGTACTTGACTGACCATCAGCCCTCGCAACCTGGCTGACGCGTTGCGCGAGGGGATAGGCTGTCATTGGCCACCGAATGAAGTGACTTCAAGACTCCGGACTTCGAGCAGATGCGGGCGCTGCTCAAGCAGCCGATGATCTTTGACGGCCGCAACCTCTTCGACCCGGCGTTGGTCCGCAGCCCGGGGATCATGTACAATTATTCTGTACAAGTTATTCGGAGTTGGAGATGACCATCGAGACAACATATAGCCAGGCCCGTGATCAGTTGAAAGCGCTGATGGATCGGGCCGTCGATGATCGCGAGATTGTTCTGGTGCGTCGCCGTTCCGGCGGGGCAGTGGCCATCATTGCTGCGGACGAACTGGAAAGTCTTACAGAAACCGCGCAACTTTTGCGTTCCCCCAGGAACGCGGAGCGAGTGCTCTCTGCGCTGGCACGCGCTCGGGGGGGAGAGGTGCAGCCGACGCCCGTGCATACCCTGAAGCAGGAGCTGGGGCTTGATGACTGAGGCCGCCTGGCTTGCGGTGTTCCAGCCGGAGTTCATCGAGGACCTGCGCCATTGGGTTGAGACTGATCGCCGTACAGCCAGGCGTCTGCTTGAACTGGTAGAGGCGGTGTTGAGGGATCCGTTTGACGGGATCGGCAAACCAGAACCTTTGAAGTACCTGGGGGGTGACGTATGGTCGCGGCGCATCACCCAGGAGCATCGCTGTGTCTACCTGGTGAAAGCCGATCGCGTGGAGTTCTTGCAGGGGCGGTATCACTACTGACAAATGGGGGACAGTATGCTCCCTGGATGAGGATCTGTGTGTCGCGGGGTGGCGCTGCAGAAACGGGGACAGTATACTTAATTGGCCGGTTTCTGGTCTGCGCGGTTGTCGCAACGAGGGCCGGGGTGGCCCGCGATTCACCCTGGAGTCCGGCATTTGGCGGGCGTCGGCACGCCGCTCGGCAGTTGCGCTATGCCGGTCTGCCGGATGCTCCGGCGGCCACTCGCGGCATCGGCGGGCAGATGACCGGCCACGCCAGGCGGTACTGCCGCCACAGGTACCAAAAAACGCGCGCTCGCGCTCGATGGGATGCCCAACGGCGATATGGCGCAGCCGATCTGCAATGGCGAGCAGGCGGTTCGCGATCACCGTCAGGAGATCGATTCGCGGGTCGGTGCGGGCAGCGGTAACGAACATGCACACGGCACATATGGGGCACATACGGACCGCGGGCGCTTTCCAGGAAGCGAGAGTACGGCAGACAAAGATCGGCGCGGTAGAAGAAGATCGGCGGCGCCGGGACGGCCGGCATGTTCGTCATGCAAGCTGCTGAAACCATTGCTCGCGGCTGCGCGCAGCGCCGAAGTCGATTCGGTGATCCACGATGACCGCAACCGCTTTGCCCCGGTGCTGCTGCGCGAGCCGGGCGTGGCGGACCGCACGGGAGGCTGTGGGGCGTGGTTTCTGTGGGGGGCGCAGCAGCGGCTGGGTGGTTCAAGAGTACTATCAATGTTGGTATTGAATATACTGTCACCGTAATACGCCGTCTCCAAGCGCTCCGGTTCAGCGCCCGCGAGCTGGCTCTCGACCCAGGGCGGTAGGGCTCCGAAGCGCCAGGTCAACAACTGCTTCAGCAGCCGTGCTTCGCCTTGCTCGATGCCCTTTTCAATTCCCCTTTCGATCCCTTTTTCGATCCCCCTCTCCATCGCCTGTTGTTCCCATTGCTCGGCAATCGTCAGCAGCAGTTCACCTCCACCAGTCAAAGTGTCTGTCACCACCTGGCGCAACTGGTCACCGGTCAAGCGATCGATGCTCGCCGCCTGCGCCAGGTACCGCAGGAGCGTACGGACATAGTCCAAGCCCATCGAGCTCTGCACGAGGTCGCGCAGCAGTCCCAGAATTTCGGGCAGCCGTTCGCGTAACTCGTTCCGGAAGATGGACTTCAGGGTGAGCAGCGCCGTCCGCAGCATGACCGCGCCCTGCAGCTCGTCGTCCCGGTATCCGCTCAAGTCGATCAAGTGATAGATACATGCCGGCACATAGTCGCGCAGCGGCGGACCGTCTTCCACCTCATCGGCGAATTGCCGGCTCACGCGCCAGATCGCCGTGCCGTGATGTACCACGACCGGCACGCCGCCCGATGAGGACGCCTCGGCCGATCTCCAATGCGTGCTGGCTACCGCGCGCAGCATGGACTGGCACGTGACCGACGACAAGGTGATCGTCGACAAGAGCACGGCGCCGCCGACCGGGTGCGCGTTTTCCGAGATGTCCACGCGCTGTTCCGCTCCGACCACAGGCCACGCTATGGGCATCGACCTGCCTGCCTGGCGCAAGGGATCGTATACTTGACTCCCGGCAAACCCGTATCCGGAGGACAGCAGTGGCGAGACTTGCAAGGGTGGTGGCAGCGGGTTATCCGCATCACGTGACGCAGCGGGGCAACCGGCGTCAGCAGACCTTCTTCTGCGATGACGATTATCGCGAGTACCTGCACCTGATGTCGGATTCATGCAATCGTGCCGGGACCGAGGTCTGGGCTTATTGCCTGATGCCGAACCATGTCCACCTGATCATGGTGCCGCAGGATGCCGATGGCCTGCGCCGCGCGATCAGCGAGACCCACCGGCGATTCACGCGACGCATCAACCTTCGCGAGGGATGGCAGGGCCATCTCTGGCAGGAGCGTTTCCATTCGTTCCTGCTCGATGAGACGCACCTGCTGGCCGCCGCGCGCTATGTCGAGAACAACCCGGTTCGGGCCGGCCTGTGCGCGCATGCCGAAGATTGGCCGTGGTCGAGTGTCCGCGCACACTTGCGGGGAGAGGACGACGGGCTGGCAAGGGTGGCGCCCCTGCTGGCCATGGTTGGCAACTGGCCCGAGTACCTGGGTGCAGCGGTGAAGCAGTCCCTGGTCGACAAGATCCATGCCCACACCCGGACGGGTCGACCACTGGGCGAGGAAGCGTTCGTCGAGGAACTGGAAGGTCGGCTGAATCGCAGGCTTCGACCGCAGAAACGCGGCCCCAGACCGCGGCCGGAAGCTGACGACGAGGAGGAGCTTTCACCGCCTGGGTGATGCCGGCGGCGAGTTTTGTATACTGTCACCGAAAGTCTTGAGGGCGGCGAGGATGTCGGCGTTGCCGGGGTGGCGCTGGTCGGCGCGGCGCAGGAGTGCCAGGGCTTCGCTCTGCTTGCCGGCACTGTGCAGGGCGATTGCTTCGACGTAGACGAAGCGCGGGTTGTCGGGGGCGAGGCGCGCGGCCGCGGAGAGCTCGCGCAGCGCTGCTCGCTGGTCGCCCTGGCGTACGAGCAGCAGACCGAGCGTGTGGTGCAGCTCGGCACTTCGCGGCAGCAGGGCGAGTCCCTGCCGCAACACCCTTTCGCCCTCGGCGTCGCGGCCGAGCCGGCGCAGGGTATCGGCGAGATTGACGTAAGCCGGCTCGAACAGCGGATCGAGCGCGATCGCCTGCTCGAAGGCCGCCAGCGCCTCGTCGCCACGCCCCTGCCGCAGCCGCAGGATGCCGATGTTGAGGCGGCCGGACGGCCAGTCGGCCTCGAGATCGAGTGCGCTCTGGTATTCCTGCATCGCCGCGGCCTGTGCTGCCTGCCGTGCGGCGCCGAATCGCTCGCTGGGAACGTCGGCGAGGAGGCGGGCGGCCTCGATGCGGACGCCGCGCACGGGGTCGGAGAGGAGTGGCGCGGCGATCTGCAGGCGCACTTCGGGCGGCGCCACATCGAGCAGCCCGAGTGCCGCGATGCGCAGCAGGGGATCCGGGTCGGCGAGCAGCGTGTGCGCCGTCTGCAGCGTCTCCGGAGTGGCGTGTGGCTGGGCGAGGGTCGCTGCCGTCGCCCGGATGATACCCGGTGCCGCCGGGTTGCGCGCGAGATCGAGCAGGCCGGGCAAGCCCAACATGCCGCGCGTCGCCCCCGCATGCAGGGTCGGCCCGTAGCTCGGGCGATCGCGCCAGGCCCTGCCGTACCACCGATCCATCGCTTGCGCAGCCCACTCCGGCCTGCGGTCGACATGGCACTGGTTGCAGGCGTTCGGTGTGCCGAGCGCGAGCGAGAGGTCGGGGCGCGGAACGCGCAGGCTGTGGTCCTGCCGGCCGTGGATGACCATGTAGTTCTGCGTCGGCATGTGGCAGTTGATGCACTGCGCGCCCGGGCTACCGGTCTGGTGCCGGTGGTGCGTCGGCGCATCATGTTGGGCGGCGTTGTGGCAGCGGTTGCAGAGGGCGTTGCCCTTGGCGCGGGTCTGCAGCGAGTGCGGCTCGTGGCAGTCCATGCAGGTGACGCCGCTCTGCTGCATCCGGCTCTGCAGGAAGGAGCCCCAGACATAGACCTCTTCCCGCTGCTGGCCATCGACATGGTAGTTGGGGGCGGTGAGCATTGCCAGCCGGTGGCTGTCGGCGAGCACCGCGCCGGGCCTGCGCTCTTCGCTCAGGGTCGATCGGCGCGCATGGCAGGCGGCGCAGACGTTCATGCCGGCAGGGTCGGCGGGGTGTTCGCGCACGGCGACGGCGGCACCTTCGGCGGGAAACTTCCACGCCTCGAGCCAGCGGCTGGCGAGTCGTGGCAGACCGATGTCGCCCTGCGCCGGATACGGTGGCTTGGCCCCGGCGGCCCACGCCACATGCCGCGAACCGGGGCCATGGCAGGCCTCGCAGGCGACATTGATCTCGCTGAAGGTGGTGCGGTAGGTGTTGCTGGCGGCGTCGTAGCCCTTGCGCAGGTTGGTCGAGTGGCATTCCGCGCACTGCAGGGCCCAGTTCTGGTAGTTGCCGGTCCAGTGCAGCGCATCCTTGTGGTCGACCCGGCGCTCGGGTTGCAGATGGAACCAGCGTTGCCCACCCTTTTCCTTCGGGCGTGCGTCCCAGGCGATCGACAGCGCCTGGTAGCGGCCGCCGGGGAAGGCGATCAGGTACTGCTGCAGCGGGTAGACGCCGAAGGTGTAGCCGATCTCGAAGTCGGCGAGCTTGCCGTCCGCTCCCTCGGTGCGCACGAAGAAGCGGTCGCCGCGTCGGTAGAAGCGGGATTCGACGCCATGCTGACGGAAGGTCGCGTTGCCGAAGTCGCCGAGCACCGTGTCCGGAGTCGCAGTCTGCATCGCGCGGTCGTGGTTCGATCCGGACCACGCCCGGTATTCAACTTCGTGGCAGCTGCGGCAGGCGGCGGCGCCAACGAAGCGCGGCGCCTGGCCGCCTTCGCCGGCTGCGGTCGTCGTGCTGGCGGCGGTCTGCGCTGGCGGGCCGGCTGTGCCGCTGCGCGTCGCATGCAGGACGATGCCGGCGGCGACGATGGTGAGCAGCAGCAATCCGACCAGCAGCACGACCGGTCGCCGCAGCGGTGGCGCGGTCCGCACGGCAGATGCCGCCGGGGCAGCGGCAGTCGCCGGCAGCGCAGCCCGGCGCGTACTCTTGCGGGTCATCGTCGTGGTGGCGGGGTGGCGGTACTCAGTCCGGCCTTCGCCGGCGCAGGAGCGCAAGGACGACGAGCACGAGCAGGCCGCCGCCAAGGATCAGCGCGAAGAAGAGTTGTTTTTCGGAAAGGCCGAGAAAATTGATCGGCAGGCCCCAGCGGCTGGCCAGCGGGTAGGCCGCGAGGGCCAGTCCGAGCCCGGCCAGCGTCGCCAGCGAACCGCGAAGATCGTTGCGCAGGTTGAAGCGGAGCATGGCGAACGGCAGATCCCTCGCCTTTTCCCGCAGCAGGTCGCCGAACAGGTGGTGACCGCCCTTGCGGCCGAGGGTGAAATGAATGACCAGCGCCGGCAGCAGGATGACCGCTGCGAGTGCGAGGAAAAATGAGCCAGGTGTCCAGTGGTTCATTGCGCGTCGATCTCCATCGGTTGCCCGGGCGCCGCGCTGCCAACCGCGCGCGACAGCCCACGCCGGGAGGCACTGTAGCAGAACGAACGCACGCCGTCCGAGAAGGATTTGGCGGTGGGCTGCGCTCAGACGGCGCCGGCGGCGCGCAGGGCGTCGATCGCCGCGGCGTCGCAGCCGAGTTCGCCGAGAATGGCATCGGTGTGCTGTCCGAGGGCGGGCACCGCGTCCATGCGCGGCGTGAAGCCGCTGTTGCTGGCCGGCGGCAGCAGAGCCGGAATCGCGCCGGCCGGGGTCGCCACCTCGGTCCAGCGCCGGCGTGCGGCGAGCTGCGGGTGCTGCCAGACTTCGTGCATGTCGTTGATGCGCGCGTTGGCGATGCGTGCGGCGTCGAGGCGGGCGATCAGCTGTTCGCTGTCCAGGCGGGAGAACTGCTCGACGATCAGCGCCTGCAACTCGTCGCGTGCGGCGCTGCGGCTGGCGTTCGACGCGTAGCGGGCATCGTCCGCCAGATCCGGTCGCTCGAGAACCTGCCGGCAGAAGAGTTGCCACTCGCGCTCGTTCTGCACGCCGAGCATCACCAGTTTGCCGTCGCCGGTGGCGAAGGGGCCGTAGGGGTAGATCGTCGCGTGCGCGGCGCCGGCGCGTGGCGGCGGTGCGGCGCCGTCGCTGGCGTAGTAGAGCGGGTAGCCCATCCATTCGACCATGCTCTCGAGCATCGAGACTTCGATCCGGCAGCCGCAGCCGCTCTGCGCACGCTGCAGCAGGGCGGCGAGGATGCCGCTGTAGGCGTACATGCCGGCGGCGATGTCGGCGATCGAGCAGCCGGCCTTGGCCGGCGCGTCGGCGCTGCCGGTGACCGAGAGGAAGCCGGCTTCGCTCTGGATCAGCAGGTCGTAGGCCTTGCGGTCGCGATACGGGCCGTCGTCGCCGTAGCCCGAGAGGTCGCAGACGATCAGCCGCGGGCAGGCCGCGCGCAGATCCTCGTACGACAGGCCGAGTCGCGCGGCCGCACCCGGTGCGAGGTTCTGCACCAGGACGTCGGCCCTGGCGAGAAGCCGGGCGAGCAGCGCCGGCGCCGCGGCGTGCTTGAGGTCGAGCGTCAGGCTTTCCTTCGAGCGGTTGGTCCACACGAAGTGCGAGGCCAGGCCGTGCACGCGCTGGTCGTAGGCGCGGGCGAAGTCGCCGCTGCCGGGTCGCTCGACCTTGATCACGCGTGCGCCGAGGTCGGCGAGCTGGCGCGTGCAGAAGGGCGCGGCGATGGCATGTTCTAGGGTGACGACGGTGATGCCGTCGAGTGGGCGCATGCCGGACTCCGGAGGTCAGTACGAGCGCGGCAGCCCGAGCAGGTGCTCGGCGACGTAGGCGAAGATCAGGTTGGTCGAGATCGGCGCCACCTGGTAGAGGCGGGTCTCGCGGAACTTGCGTTCGACATCGTACTCGGTGGCGAAGCCGAAACCGCCGTGCGTCTGCAGGCAGGCGTTGGCCGCCTGCCACGAGGCACGGGCGGCGAGGTGCTTCGCCATGTTCGCCTGCGCGCCGCAGGGGCGCTGCGCGTCGAAGCGGGCGCAGGCCTCGTAGCGCATCAGGTTGGCAGCCTCGATGTCGATGAACGCCTCGGCGAGCGGGAACTGCACCCCCTGGTTGCTGCCGATCGGCCGCTCGAAGACGATGCGCTCGCTGGCATAGCGGGTGGCACGGTCGACGAACCAGTAGCCGTCGCCGATGCACTCGGCG
>JAEUOM010000115.1 GCA_016788495.1 Accumulibacter sp.
ACCTGCATCAGCACCGAGAGCATGTTCTTGCTGCGCACCAGGCCACCGTAGAAGAGCGCCAGGCCAGGAATGGACATCAGGATGACCAGCGCGGCGCTGGTCATCACCCAGGCGTTGTCGCCCTTGTTGGCAACCGCGGCCGGAGCCGCGGCCGGAGCGGCAGCCTCGGCACCAGCCGCGGCAGACACCTCGGTTGCCGCGGTCGCCGCGGTTGCGACTGGAGCTGCCGTCGGCTTGTCTTCAGCCCACGCTGGGGTAGCGACAGTGACGGCTCCGAGCAGGGCCAGAACTGCAAATAAGCGCTTCATGATCAACTCCTTACAGGGCATCCTCACCGGTTTCGCCGGTGCGGATGCGAATGACTTCCTCGATTGCCGAAATGAAGATCTTGCCGTCGCCGATCTTGCCGGTACTCGCCGACTTCTCGATCGCCTCGATCACCTGCTCGAGGAGTGCGTCGGTGATCGCCGCTTCGACCTTCACCTTCGGCAGGAAGTCGACGACGTACTCGGCACCGCGATACAGCTCGGTGTGCCCCTTCTGACGCCCGAATCCCTTGACCTCGGTGACGGTGATTCCCTGCACGCCGATCGCCGACAGGGCTTCTCGTACTTCATCCAGCTTGAACGGCTTGATGATGGCGGTTACCAGTTTCATGTTGCTCTCCATGCCCGGGGAGGTCCTGCGCCTCCCCTGAATCGTTGATAAGAGAAATGGTCCAGAGATTGCCGCGACGCGGGCCAGTCAGGACGACGAGCGCCGCATCCGCCTGTCACGGGTCCGGGCTCTGCGCCAGGACGGACACCGACAGACCGGCTGCGCGCAGCGTGAACAAGAAAGACTGGTCTGCATCGCCCGAGCCTCAAAAAATGATCCCGGCAGTCACCAAGCAGAATTCGTGCCAGATAGATTTTCGTCGATGGTTCAATGGCTTGACATCCTGCACCGGGTCAGACCGCGGCACTGCTGCACTGCCCTAGGACAATTCACCGCCGCCACGCACCGTTGTGGTGCATGGCCTGGCGGGCAGCATCTCTGTGCTACACTCGAAGCACCTGTCACTCCCTGTTCCGACGGTGATAACCATGCTCGACCCCAGGATCCTCGAAGAAATCGGCCAACGCCTTGGCAGCATCATCGCCGCCAGTCCGGCAGCAGACATCGAAAGAAACGCGCGCGCGCTGCTCGCCAGTGTGTTCGCCAAGCTCGATCTCGTCAGTCGCGAGGAGTTCGACATCCAGACGCAGGTGCTGCAACGTACGCGCGAGAAACTGAAGGCGCTGGAGGAACGGCTCGAACGTCTGGAAAATCCGCCCGCCCAGCCCGACTGAGAGCGGCGAGCCGGCGTGCCGCCGCGTCGTGCGATGCGGCAGCCCGTCCGCCGTCGTGCCAGCGCAACACTGCCCAGTGTCTCTCGCCATCGTCCATAGCCGCGGTCTCGACGGACTGGCCGCGCCGGAGGTTGCTGTCGAGGTGCATCTGGCCGGCGGCCTGCCGAACCTGACGCTGGTCGGGCTGCCGGATACCGAAGTCAAGGAGGCACGTGACCGGGTGCGTGCTGCGCTGCAGAACTCGGGTTTCGAGTTCCCCCGCAGACGCATCACGGTCAACCTTGCGCCGGCCGACCTGCCCAAGGAATCGGGCCGTTTCGACCTGCCCATCGCGCTCGGCATCCTGGCCGCATCGGGCCAGCTCCCGTCACGGGCACTCGCGGAACACGAATTCGCCGGCGAACTGTCGCTGTCGGGCGAACTGCGACCGGTTCGTGGCGCCTTGGCGATGGTGCTGGCAATGGGAGACAACGGCCGCAGCTTCGTGCTGCCGGCCACCAGCGCGCGTGAAGCGGCGCTGGCGGGCAAGGTGCCGATCCTGGCGGCAGCCAGCCTGCTCGAGGTCTGTGCACACCTGACCGGGCAGGCAGCGTTGTCGGCTTACCAGGCTGCCCCCGCGAGCACCGCCGGCGATGGCGATGGCGACGGTGCGCACCCGGATCTCGCCGAGGTGCGCGGCCAGGCGCAGGCCAAACGCGGTCTCGAGATCGCCGCCGCGGGCGGGCATTCGCTCCTCTTCGCCGGCCCGCCGGGCACCGGGAAATCGATGCTCGCCAGCCGCTTGCCGGGCCTGCTGCCGCCGATGACGACGGCAGCAGCGCTCGAATCGGCCGCCGTGCTGTCGCTCGCCGGGCAGTTTCGGCCGCAGTTGTTTCGCCGTCATCCGTACCGTGCGCCCCACCACACGGCGTCCTCGGCGGCGCTGGTGGGCGGTGGCAGCGTGCCGCGCCCGGGCGAGATCTCGCTGGCGCATCAGGGCGTCCTCTTCCTCGATGAACTCCCGGAGTTCGACCGACGGGTTCTCGAAGCACTGCGCGAACCGCTCGATTCCGGACGCATCCACATCTCGCGCGCTGCCCGTCAGGCCGAGTTTCCGGCACAGTTCCAGCTCGTCGCAGCGATGAATCCCTGTCCCTGTGGTTATCACGGCGATTCGCGCGGCCGCTGCCGCTGCACGCCGGACCAGATTCTGCGCTACCGCAGCAAGCTCTCGGGGCCGCTCCTCGACCGTATCGACCTGCAACTCGAGGTTCCCGCGCTGCCCGCCGAGGTACTGCAGCGGGCACCGGATGGCGAGGCGTCGGCGGTGGTTCGCGAGCGCGTCGCCGCGGCTCGGGAACGACAGTTGAGCCGGCAGGGAAAGGCGAACGCGCGCCTGAGCCCCCGCGAAATCGATCAGTACTGCCAGCCGCAGGCGGCAGCGACGACCCTGCTGCAACAGGCGATCAGTCGTTTCGAGCTCTCGGCGCGCGCCTTCCATCGCCTGCTCAGGGTCGCGCGGACGATCGCCGACCTCGCCGGCAGCAGCGTGATCGAGGCGCAGCACGTTGCCGAAGCCGTGCAGTACCGCCGCTTCACGAAGGACTGAGCGGTATTTCCCTCGCGCGCCCGAACGACGCGATGCGGCCGTGCCGGCGCGAACGGGCGCGACCCGTACCAGCAACAAGCGCAGCCGTTGCACAGCGACCGGCACGCGCTGCCACCGTCGGCAGCGGACTTGCCTCGGTCGCATCGTCTATACTCGCGTCTGGACGCCATCGCTGGTGGTGACAGCATCTGGAGCACTGGACATGTTCAAGAACGTCGTGTCGACAGGCGTCGCTCTCGGCGTGCTGCTGGTCGGCGCCCTCGCCGCCTGCGACGCCGACCAGCTGGGCAGGCTGCGGCCCGGAAGCAGCACGGCCAGCGAGGTCAAGGCCGTGCTGGGCGAGCCGACGATGGAATGGCGGGAGGCAAACGGCTCGCGCGTCTGGGAGTATCCGCGCACGCCACAAGGGATCGTCAACTACCTCGTGGTCATCGGTCCGGACGACGTGCTGCGCGAGGTGCAGCAGGTACTGACCGAGGAGAACTTCGCCAGGGTCAGCGTCGGCATGACTCGCGACCAGGTGCGCCGCCTGCTCGGTCGACCGGCTCACGAAACCTATTTTCCGCTCAAGCGGGAGACGATCTGGGACTGGAAGACGAAGGTGGACTCCGGCATGGAGTGGTATTTCAACGTCCATTTCGGCACCGACGGCCGGGTGACCGGCACCAGCAACAACTACGTGCCGAAAGGCTGACAGCAACCACCTGGCGGGAAGCGCTGCGGTCGGGCCGGACAAGCCACTCCCGGCGCGGCAGCTGCGCCAGTCGACACGGCACCCGCCGGATGTCCCGGGACTTGCGATGCATGGCCTGCACCTGACCGCCGAACTCTACGGATGCCGCTGCGCGCGGCGATTGCTCGACGACGCCGGCGCCCTGCGCGAACTCTGTCTGGCCGTCTGTTCGCCGCCGGGACTGACGCCACTGGCGGAGGTCTTCCACCAGTTCGGCCGCAACGGCGAAGCGGCCGGCGCCACCGGCGCGGTGGTACTCGCCGAGTCGCATCTGGCGGTGCACACCTGGCCGGAATCGGCGGCAGTGACGCTCGACCTGTATGTCTGCAACTTCAGTCAGGACAACAGCAGCGCAGCCCGCCAGGCCTGCCGGCAGCTGATCGCCGCTTTCGCGCCGAATCGGGTCGTGCAGCGCGAACTCGAGCGAGGCATCCCCACCGGAACGGCCCCTGCCGAGACGCCAAACCCCGACGCCAGCAGTGATTAGCGATTGGCTCCCGGGGTATACTCGGGAAACCGGATACCAAACAGAACAGGGAGGCCTTGTGGAATCGCTTCGCATCACGCTCGACCAATCCGAGATCCCCACCCACTGGTACAACGTCGTCGCCGACATGCCGACGCCACCCGCACCGCCGCTGGCCGCGGATGGCAGTCCGGTAGCGCCGGAGCAGATGGGGATGATCTTCCCGATGGCCATCCTCGAACAGGAGATGTCAGCCGAACGATGGATTCCGATCCCCGATCCGGTGCGGCAGATCTATCGCCTCTGGCGGCCATCGCCACTGATTCGTGCCCGCAGGCTCGAGGAAATGCTGCAGACGCCGGCCAGGATCTTCTACAAGTACGAGGGCGTCTCCCCCGCCGGATCGCACAAGCCGAACACTGCCGTGCCGCAGGCCTACTACAACCAGCAGGCAGGGATCAGGCGCATCACCACCGAGACCGGTGCCGGACAGTGGGGCTGCTCGATGGCTTTTGCCGGCCAGATGTTCGGTCTCGAAGTGCGTGTGTACATGGTCCGGATCAGCTACGAGCAAAAACCCTTCCGCCGCTCGATGATGCAGACTTGGGGCGCCGAGGTCTTTGCCAGCCCTTCGGCGATGACGCAGACCGGCCGCGATCTGCTCGCCCGCGACCCGCAGAACCAGGGTTCGCTCGGCATCGCGATTTCCGAGGCCGTCGAGGAGGCGGCTTCGCGCTCCGATACGAGCTATGCGCTCGGCTCGGTCCTCAATCACGTCGCGCTGCACCAGACGATCATCGGCCAGGAAGCGAAGAAGCAGTTCGAAAAGGTTGGCGACTGGCCGGATGTGGTCTTCGCGCCCTGTGGTGGCGGCTCGTCGTTCGCCGGTGTCGCCTTCCCGTTCATCGCCGACAATGCCGCCGGCGGGCGCAACGGCCGCCCGACGCGACTGGTGGCGGTCGAACCGACATCCTGCCCGACGCTGACCAAGGGTGCCTATGCCTACGATTTCGGCGACGCTTCGGGCTTCACGCCGCTGATGAAGATGTACACCCTCGGCCACGACTTCATGCCGCCGGGCATTCATGCCGGTGGCCTGCGTTACCACGGCGACTCGCCGCTCGTCTCGCAGCTCTATCACGACGGACTCATCGAGGCGGTTGCGGTCGCGCAACTGGCGACTTTCGAAGCGGGCGTGATGTTTGCACGTGCCGAGGGAGTGATTCCGGCGCCGGAGTCGAACCATGCCATTCGCGCGGCGATCGACGAAGCCGTGCGCTGCCGCGAGACTGGCGAGAGCAGGACGATCTTCTTCAATCTCACTGGCCACGGCCATTTCGACATGGCCGCCTACGACCGCTATTTCGCTGGCGAGCTCGAAGACTTCGAGTACCCGCAGGAGGCGATCCGCGCCTCACTGGAGCATCTGCCCAAGCTCTGATGGCAACCCCGATGCGTCTGGTCGTCTTCCTCCTCGTTCTCGCCAACCTGCTGCTTTTCGTCTGGACGCAAGGCTATCTTGGCGTCACGGCCGAACCGGATTCGCGCCGCATCGAGCAGCAGCTGCTGCCCGAACGCATCGTCGTCGTCGCGCGCGGCGAGCCGCCAGAGTCGGCCCGGAACAGCGAAAACGGGGGGATGCCGGCCGAGCGCAAGGCGAGCGAAAGCTGCCGCATCTGGAGTGATCTGGCCACCGGGGAGGCCGACGAGATCGAGCAGATGCTGCACGAGGGCTTCGCCGAGTTCCGGACGAGCCGCCGCACGGTGAATGAGAACAGTGGCTACTGGGTGTACATTCCACCGCTGGCCAACAAGGAGGAAGTCGGCAGGAAGACCGCGGAGCTGCAGCAGCTCGGGGTCGAGGACTTCTTCGTCGTCCAGGCCAGCGGACCGAATCAACTGGCCATCTCGCTCGGCACCTACCGCACCGAGGAGGCAGCCAATGCCGGCCTCGAAACCCTGCGCGCGAAGGGTGTCAAGTCGGCCAGGATGGGCGAACGCAGGGGGAAACCGGCATATGTGGTCCTCGAGGTTCGCGGGCCGGCGGCGCAGGCCGAGGCCCTGCAGCGGTCGATCGCCGCACGGCTGCCCAAGGCCGTACTCAAAGCCTGCGCCGCGACCCCGGCGAGTGCGCCGTGAGCTTCGTCGTCGGCCTCACCGGTGGCATCGGCAGCGGCAAGAGCACGGTCGCCGACATCCTTGCCGGGCGGGGTGCGGCGCTGGTCGATACCGATCTCATTGCGCACCAGCTGACCGCGGCCGATGGTGGCGCGATGGCGGCGATTGCCAGCGCGTTCGGCAACGGTGTCGTGCGCACGGACGGCGGGCTGGACCGTGCCGCGATGCGCCGCCTGGTGTTCGCCGACCATGCCGCCAGGGCAAGACTCGAGGCCATCCTGCATCCGCTGATCCGGCAGCGAAGCGAAGAGTGCTGCGCCGCCGAGAATACCGCTCCCTACGTCGTTCTGGTGGTTCCACTGCTCGTTGAATCCGGGACTTATCGAGAGCGGACCGACCGCATTCTGGTCGTCGACTGCAGCCAGGAGATACAGATTGCGCGCGTGATGGCCCGCAGCGGGCTGGCCCCGGACGAGGTACGGGCGATCATCGCCAGCCAGGCGTCGCGCGACGAGCGCCGCGCGGCAGCGGACGATGTGGTGAGCAACGACGGGACCATCGAGCTCCTCATGCCGCAGGTCGAAGCCCTGCACCGCCGCTATCTTGAACTGGCTGCGGCGAAAGCTCATGTCGGCCGTTGAGGTTTTGCTGCAAATGCTTCAGAATCATCAGAAATCGTCCATTCCAATGCCGGCGGCAGTGTGATCACCTACGAATATCCCTTCAATGAGCGCATACGCACACTGCTGCGGCTGGAGGATTTGTTCCACAAACTGAGCAGCTTCATGCAGCGGGACGGCTCGCAGGAGCACCATGTCGTCCTCCT
>JAEUOM010000129.1 GCA_016788495.1 Accumulibacter sp.
GTCGATCTGCTGCCTGAGCCCGGCGATTTCCTGGCGCAGGACGGCGCCGGTCTTCTCCCATTCCCGCCAGGCAGCGGCGAGATCGAGGACGTTCTGCGGGCTCAAGGTCGCGGCGTCTTCGAGGCTGGAAAGGGCGGACCAAGGGGTTGGATTCATATTCGGATGATACCCGAAATCAGACAGCAAGTCTATGTTTACAAGCGGGTTTCAGGGATCTCCGGAGGGCGGTAGCGCTTGCGGATGCGCCCCGGCTCGATGCCCTCGAGGAGGAGTTTCAAGCCGGTCCAGTCGGTTTCACGGGTGCTCGCCTTCGACCAGTCGGGAATGAAGCGGCCCGCCTCGAGACGCTTGGCCCAGACGCAGAAACCGCTGCGGTCCCAGTAGAGCACCTTGACCAGTGTCGAGCGCCGGTTGAAGAAGACGAACAGTTGTCCGCTCACAGGGTCCTCGCGCAGCGCGTGGCGCGTCAGCGCAATCAGCCCGTCGAAGGATTGGCGCAGATCGACCGGGCAACCATAGACCTGCACGCGAATTCGCGCTTCCGGGAAAAACATCAGCCGCGAACGAGCGACAGCTGCAGACCTCCGCCGAGGTCGAGGGTCAGTTCAAGACGCGCAGCCGACGGGTGCTCGCGCCGCAGAACGCCGGCGTCGAGGAAGGCGGCCGGTGCCGCCCGGTCGGGTTTGCCGCTGCCGGCGGCCTGCAGGCGGCCTCGCCAGCGATGAAAGCTGGTGTCGCTGATTCCCTCCCGCGCGCAGAATTCAGCGACGCTCAAACCGCTCCCGTCAAAGCGCGACAGCAGCACCCGCCACTGCTCCGCACCGCGTTTCTCCCGCAACCTCCTGCTCGTCGTCTCCATGCCTGCTCTCCATTCCGTCGTCCGAGGAAGGCATTCTCGTCAGGACGACGAGCGCGGGGAAGAACGCCGGCTGGTTACCGGTTACCTTGAAGGCGCGGCAGAGACGATGGTGAGCACTGCCGCCATGGTGACGTCAAGAGCGGTCGCCGACAAGAGGCCGGCGCACGGTCGCCGACGGTGGCGGAGCGCGGCGCCCGCGGCGATGGCCAGGCTCAGGCAGATCCACGTTCAAGCTGACCCCGACCAGCAACTCGCTTGGCGTCATCCTGCCCAGGGACGCACGGGCGCTGCTGAAGCTCCGGAAGGGTGGCACGGTATTCGTCACCGATGCCGCCATCGGCACAGCCATGGCGCAACAGCATCCGCGCAACATCCTGGCCCATCCGGACGCTCCGACGCTGGGCCAACCCGAAGCACTCGTCCGTGGCCACGACGGCCTGTTCGACGATGCCGACAACTTCGGTGAAGGCAGCGCAGGAAGTTCCTGCAGAACTGCATGGACCATCACGTTGCCCGGTTCAGGCAGCATCCCGCCTGATCGCTGCACGGCTCGCTCGAGGGGTGCGCGGCTTTTCGATGTGCAGAAGGTGCGCTGAGTATGGGATGATGCACGGCGGAGGGCAGACGTCACTGTCCGACGCCAGGGCTCCCCACATGCTTGCAGACTGCAGCGCCTGCCAACACCGCAGCGCAACCATTTCATAGATGCCCCGCCGCTCGATCCTCGTCCTGGCCGCTGTCGCCACCCTTGCCGCCAGCCTGCTCGTCTGGTGGTCCACGCGCGCGCCGACTGTGCCCGCGGTGAGCCTGCGCGTCGCTCCCCTGGTGCGAACGCTGCAGTTCTCGGCCCGCGTGGCCACATTCTCCCGCGTCGATGTGGGCAGCACGCTGACCGGCCGCGTGCTGCAGGTGCTGGTGGATGAAGGCGCACAGGTCCGCAAGGGTGACGAGTTGGTGCGCATGGAAACCGACGAACTGCGCGCCGCGCTGGAGCAGGCGCAGGCCAGCGAGCGCCAGGCGGCGGCGCGCCTGGCGGGGCTGCGCAGCACCGGGCGCCGCACGGCACAAGCCGCGGTGGCGCAGGCGGATTCGGTACTGGCGGCGGCGCAGGCCGACCTGCAACGGACGCAGGCGCTGGTGGCCAGGGGTTTTCTCAGTGACGCGCGACTCGACGAGGCGCGCCGGGCGGCTACCGTCGCGCAGGCGCAGCAGGCCAGCGCACGCGCCCAGAGCGTGGCCAACGCAGAGCAGGGTACCGATGTGCTGCAGGCGCAGGCGCAGCTTGCACTGGCCAGCTCCGCCACCGCCGCCGCCAAGGCGCGCCTGGCGCAGGCCGTTCTGCTGGCTCCCGCCGATGCCACGGTGCTGGCCCGCCTGGTCGAGCCCGGCCAGATCGTACAGCCCGGGCATGCGCTGTTGCGACTGGCACTGGCTGGCCCGCTGCAACTGGTGGCGCAGGTCGACGAGCGCTATCTCGGACAGTTGCAGGTCGGCCAGACGGCCAGCGTCATCGCCGATGCCTTCCCCAGCCAACGTTTCACGGCACAGGTGCTGTCGATTTCGCCGCTGGTCGATGCACAGCGCGGGGCGATCGAGGTCAAGTTCTCGCTGCCGCAAGCCGCTCCGCCCTTCCTGCGGGAAGACATGACGCTGTCGGTGGAGGTCGAGACGGCCTACCGCGAAGCGGCGCTGGTGGTGCCGGTTGACGCCCTGCGTGGCGATCAGGCGGCGGCCACCGCCGTCGTCCTGGTCGAACGCGACGGCCGGGTCGAAGAGCGCCCGGTGCAAGTGGGCCTGCGCACCCTCGAAGCGGCCGAGATTCTCGCAGGGCTGAACGCTGGCGAGACGGTCCTGCGCGGCAGCGTGCTCAAGCCGGGCAGTCGGGTGCGCCCGGCGATCGCCGACGCGCCGATCCCGGTGTCGACCGTGCCCGGTGTGCACAAGGGCACGCGCGAAGACGCCGGCGCGGCGATGAGCAACGCGATGGGCCGCTGAGACTTCCGTCCATGCTCAACTGGCTCGGCTTCGAACGTCGCGTGGCGGTGCGCTTTCTGCGCGAGGGGCGCATGCAGACCGTGCTGATCATCGTCGGCGTCGCCGCAGGTGTGGCGGTCGTCGCCTACATTTCGGCGCTGATCACCGGTCTGCAGAGGAATACCCTCGAGAAGACGCTGGGTGCCCAGGCGCACGTCACGGTCAGTGCCCTCGACAATGTGGTTCTCCCGGCGCGCGCGCCGCTGGCAGGCAGCAGCGCGCTGGTGCAGACGCAGCCACGCGTGCAGCGACCGCGCAGCATTGCCAACTGGCAGTCACTGGTGCCGGTGCTCGAGGCGATGCCAGCGGTGGCAGCGGTGTCGCCGATGGTTTCCGGCGCCGGCCTCGCGCAGCGCGGCGAGGCATCGAAGTCGATCGCGTTGATGGGCGTCGACCTCGACCGCTACGACCGCATTGTGCACCTGCGCTCCAAGGTCGTACAGGGTGAAGCGCGCCTCGGGCCGGGGGAGGGCATCATCGGCCGCGAACTCGCCGAAGACCTGGGGGTGCGCGTCGGCGACCGCATCAGTCTGGTCACCGGCACCATCACCGACTCATTGCGCGTCACCGCGCTGGTCGACCTCGGCGTGCGCGAGCTCAACCGGCGCACCGTCATCGTCCCGCTGCGCGCCGCGCAAAGCCTGGTCGGCCTGCCCGGCGGCGCCACCGGCCTCGATTTGGCGCTGGTCGATGTCTGGGTCGCGCAGAGCCTGGCCAGCGACCTGTCGCGGCGTTTCCCCTACAAGATCGAGAGCTGGCAGGAGGCGAATTCGCAGCTGGTTTCGGCGCTGAACGCGCAATCGGTGAGCACGGCACTGATCCGCGGCGTGGTGATGGTCGTGGTGGTGCTCGGTATCGCCAGCGTACTCGTCGTTTCGGTGGTGCAGAAGCAGCGCGAGATCGGCATCCTGCGCGCGATCGGTGCCACCCGTGGGCAGATGCTGCGGGTTTTCCTGCTGCAGGGGGCGATCGTCGGCGCGTTCGGCTCGACCCTCGGCGTCCTGCTCGCGGTGGGGCTGATCAAGGCCTTCACCACCTTCGTCCGCGGCAGCGACGGGCTGCCGCTGTTCGCCATCACGCTGGCACCGAGCCTGGCACTGAGCGTCGCCGGCATCGCCACCGTCTGCGGCGTGCTCGCCGCAGTGGCGCCGGCCCGCCGCGCCGCCGCGCTCGACCCGGCGCAGGCGATCCGCATGTGAGGCGGCGGACATGAGGCCGCCAGCACGCAGCGAAAGCGCCGCCGGCGGCGCGGCGGGCGGGGGCGTGGCCCGCCGAGGTCGGTCATGACGGCGAACGCGTCGCCGCTGATCGAGCTCGCCGGTATCCACAAGAGCTACAACCTGGGCATGCCCAACGAGGCCGAGGTCCTGCATGGCGTCTCCTTCGCCGTCGGCCGCGGCGAGTTCGTCGCGCTGATCGGCCCGTCGGGCTCGGGCAAGAGCACGCTGCTCAACGTCGTCGGTCTGCTCGAGCGCCTGACCGCGGGCAGCTACCGCATCCAGGGCGAAGAGACCAGCGGGCTCGACGATGCCGGTCTCACCTTGCGCCGGCGGGCGGTGCTCGGCTTCGTCTTCCAGTTCCACCATCTGCTGCCCGCCTTCTCGGCGCTGGAGAACGTCACCCTGCCGGCGCTGATGCGCGAAGGGCGTGTCACACCGGCGCAGCACGAGCGCGCGCGCGCCATGCTCGCCGCCGTCGGGCTCGAGAACGACATGCACAAGCGCCCCGGCGAGCTCTCGGGCGGCATGCAGCAGCGCGTGGCGATCGCCCGCGCCCTGGTCCTCGAACCACCGCTGGTGCTGGCCGACGAACCGACCGGCAACCTCGACCGCGCCTCGTCGGACGAGGTTTTCGTGCTGATGCGGCGCATGCACGCCGAGCTGCAGACCTCGTTCCTGGTCGTCACCCACGACCCGCGCCTGGCCGCCCGCTGCGACCGGGTGATCGAACTGGTGGATGGCAGCATCGAGAGCGACAGGCCCGCCACCGCGGTGCGCGAGTGAGGGCGCCTCCAGGGAGCTTGTCCTGCACGCGAACCTTCGTCAGGCCTTGCTGCAAATCGCGGCGCATGTCGGCCCAAAATCGGCGATTGACGGCTGCACACGGCGTCAGCCATACTCGCCGAAGGCCCATTGGATTTCCTATCGTTAGTTCGTGACTGCCCCGACTGAGCGCTTCTGGGAGGATTTGTTGCTCTTCATCGAGGAGGGCAAGGTCATCCCCGTGGTCGGACCGGAACTGGTCACGGTGCGCGACGGCGAGCAGGACGTGCTGCTGTACCGCTGGCTGGCGCGGCGGCTCGCTGAGGCGATCGAGTTGCCGGCCGCCGACTTGCCGGCCGCCTGCGACCTCAACGACGTGGTCTCACTGTACCTTCGGTGTGGCGGCGAGCGCGAGGATCTGTACTCTCGCATCCTGCGCATCCTGCGCGATGCCAAGCCAGTACCGTCGCCGGCCTTGCTGGCGCTTGCCGGCATTCCGCGCCTGGACCTGTTCGTCTCGTTAACTTTCGACTCGCTGTTGGCCGAGGCCATCGCCATTGCGCGACCGGGTGCCGCGCCGTTGCAGCTTGCCTACCAGACCAAGGAAGTGCACGACCTGCAGGCGGCGCCCAGCGCATTGCGGCCACTGGTCTACCACCTGCTTGGCCGCGTGTCGTCGACGCCGGACTACGTCATCTGCGACGAGGATTTGCTCGAGTTCGTGCACGCGCTGCAAGACAAGCAGCGCCTGCCCCTGAAGCTGTTCGACGAACTGCGCGCCAAGCACCTGCTGATTCTGGGTTGCAGCTTTGGCGACTGGCTGCTGCGCTTCTTCCTGCGCACGGCGCGCGGTCTCGAGCTGTCGCAGAAGCGCAAGCGCTGGGACGTCCTGGCCGACGCGCACTCGAGCAGCGACGCGGAGCTGGCCGTTTTTCTGGCCAGCTTCAGCACCGACACCAAGGTGCTCGACATGCCTGCGGCCGCATTCGTCGGCGAGCTGGCGCGGCGCTGGCACCAGGCCCACCCCTCGGCCCCGGCCGACGCGCCCGCGAATTCGACCGCGGGTCACACGGCCGATGCAGGGCCACGCGACGGCGCGGTCTTCGTCAGCTACGCGAGCGAGAACCGCGCCGCTGCCGAACGCCTGGCTGACGGCCTGCGTGCTGCCAGGCTCGACGTGTGGTTCGACAAGAACGCGCTGCAGGTGGCCGACGACTGGGCACAGAGCATTCAACGCGGCATCGGCCGCTGCGCGCTCTTTCTGCCGGTGATCTCGCGCGAATCCCTCAGCGAGGCAAACCATCGCCGTTACTTCTGGCGCGAGTGGAATGCCGCGCACGACCTGGCCAAGGGAATGGCCCAGGCCGAGCCGTTCATCGTTCCGGTGGTGGTGGACGACACGCGGCTCGACCGCAGCGCGTTGCCCGACACCTTTCGCAGCAAGCAGGGCGTGACCTTGCCGGGCGGCGACGTCACCCCGGAGCTTGCCGAGCGGCTGCAGGCGATCGTCAAGGCCTTCCACCGTCGCAACGCTGCGCGCTGACATGAACGACGCCGCGCGCACCTCGCTCGACCGCGACAACCCCTGGCCGGGCCTGGCGTCGTTCGACGAGGCCGATCGCTTGTTCTTCCACGGTCGCGATGCCGAAACTGCCGATGTGCTGCGCCTGGTGAAGCGCGAGCCGCTGACCGTGCTGTTCGGCCGTTCAGGCCTGGGCAAGACCTCGCTCCTGAAGGCCGGCTTGTTTCCCGTGCTGCGCAGCGCAGACCTGTTGCCGGTCTACCTCCGGCTCGACCATGCCGCGAACGCCCCGCCGCTGCGCGAGCAGGTGTTGAGCGAGCTGCGGGCGTCCTGTGACGCTCAGCGAGTGGAGGCGGCACGGCCCGCAGCAGAGGAGGCGCTGTGGTCGTTCTTCCATCGCCGCGACGCCGAGTTCTGGAGCGCGCTCAACCGGCCGGTGACGCCGGTGATCGTGTTCGACCAGTTCGAGGAAATCTTCACCCTCGGGCAAGAGGATGAGGTCACGCGCGCGCGCGCCGCCGACTTCCTGGCCGAGCTGACCGACCTGGTGGAAAACCGGCCGCCGCCAGCCGTGAAGTTGGCACTGGAGCGCGACCCCGCCGCTGCCGGCCGCTACGAGTTCCGCCGCGCCACCGTCAAGCTGGTGCTGAGTTTTCGCGAGGAATTCCTGGCCCAGATGGAGGAGCTGAAAACTGCCATGCCCTCGGTGATGGTCAACCGCCTGCGTCTGCTGCCGATGGACGGCACGCAGGCCTACGCCGTGGTCACCAAGAGCGGTGGCGCGCTGGTCGATGACGACGTGGCGCGCCGCATCCTGCGCCTGGCCTGGAACAACGAGCCGGAGCCGCCGGTCGCGTGCGAGGAATTTCCGCGCATCGAGATCGACCCCGCGCTGCTCAGCGTGGTGTGCAGCGAGCTGAACTACAAGCGCCTGCAGGCGAAGCCACCGCTGGCGATGATCACGCCGGCGCTGCTCGCCGGCGCCGACCGCGAGATCCTGGCCGACTTCTACGAACGCAGCATGGCCGGCCTCGACGCGCCCGTGCGGGCCTTCGTCGAAGACGAGCTGATCACCGACCGCGGCATTCGCGACAACCACGACTGGGACGACGCCTTGGCGCTGCCCGGCGTGACACCCGACGCGCTGGAACTGCTGATCGCGCGCCGGCTGCTGCGCGTGGACGAACGCCAGGGCCAACGCCGGCTGGAGCTGACGCACGACGTGCTGACGCGGGTCGTCATGGATAGCCGCGACCGGCGGCGGGCGCGCGAGCTGGAAGAGGCCGCCGCGGCGCGCGAACAAGCTGCGCTCTTGCAGCAGCGCAAGAACCGGCGCAATGGGGCGCTGGTGGTCGCGGGCGTGGTGTTGATGCTGCTGCTGACTGTCGTTGCGGCATGGAAGACCATGGATGCGCGCGAGGCTCAGGCAGTTGCCCGCGAGGCCCAGACAGTTGCCCGACAGAAGATCGACGAGGCGGATGCCGCGCAGGCCAGGGCGGCGGAGAGCGCGGCCGATGCGGCGTCGAAGCAGGAGCTCGCCGACGCAGCCACTAGCAAAGCCAAGTTGGCTGAAGACAGCGCCCGCGCGGCGGTTGCCGAGGCCAAACGCCTTGGTGTCGAAGCCCAGTTGCAGAAGCGCAGGGCAGATCAACTCGTCAAGGAGGCCCAAAGCACACGTCTGATGGCCACGGCCGACCAGTTGCAGGACCTCCAGTACGACGCCTCGCTGCTGGTCAACCTTGAAGCGCTGCGCACCTCGCCGACACTGGATGCGCGGGCGGGACTGCTGCGACGCTTCAACCGCCATCCGCATCTTTCCGCGTTCCTTGGCGGGCACAAGGGAGAGGTCTTCGGCGTCGCCTTCAGCCCGGACGGCAAGCGGGTCGCTTCGGCGAGTTGGGACAAGAGCGTGATCCTGTGGGACGTGGACAGCCGCAAGGCGGTGGCCACGCTCGAAGGGCACAAGGCACGGGTCAACGGCGTCGCCTTCAGCCCGGACGGAAAGCGGCTCGCTTCGGCGAGTGTAGACAACACCGTGATCCTGTGGGACGTGGACAGCCGCAAGCCGCTGGCCACGCTCGAAGGGCACAAGGCACGGGTCAACGGCGTCGCCTTCAGCCCGGACGGCAAGCGGCTCGCTTCGGCGAGTGATGACAGGACCGTGATCCTGTGGGACGTGGACAGCCGCAAGCCGCTGGCCACGCTCGAAGGGCACAAGGCACAGGTCAACGGCGTCGCCTTCAGCCCGGACGGCAAGCGGCTCGCTTCGGCGAGTGGGGGCACGACCGTGATCCTGTGGGACGTGGCCAACCGCAAGCCGCTGGCCATGCTCGAAGGGCACAAGGGAGAGGTCAACGGCGTCGCCTTCAGCCCGGACGGCAAGCGGCTCGCTTCGGCGAGTGAGGACGAGACCGTGATCCTGTGGGACGTGGACAGCCGCAGGCCGCTGGCGACGCTCGAAGGGCACAAGGGAGGGGTCAACGGCGTCGCCTTCAGCCCGGACGGCAAG
>JAEUOM010000161.1 GCA_016788495.1 Accumulibacter sp.
CGGCTGCAAAAAGTGGGAAGACGGCTCATTTCTCCCCGTATTTCTGCACGAATAGAACCACTATTCGCTTGAAATCCGTGAACAACTGCGCTCGTCTCCCACTTCTTTCGCTTCGACCCATCAAGTCCGACAGGCTGCTAGCCCGAGGATCGCAGCTGCAGTGGATCGGCGCGCCCGTGAAGCCCAAGTCCCGCGCCCCGGTGGGCGAGCTCGGGTCTCGCCGAAGACTGTCATCGCGTACTCGACGGAACGCCTCTTGCCTCCCGATGATCCATCAAGCGTCAGCCGCCTCTGCAGTTGCTGGTCGGAATCGGCGGCGTCCGGACACGCAATGGTGACGGTGAGTGCGACGCGGAAACGGGCTGGATCGAGTTGCTGCGCGTCATGAGGCGAGCCATCGACCACGATTTCAACCGCAAGGAGGTTTCAAGGGTGGACTGCGCATAGGAATATGCCGAGAGAAATCATGGGAAGAAAATCGGACGAACAGCCGCAGACGCGCACGCTCACGGAACCCGATGCACTGGTCACTGCGCTTGCCCACCATCATACGGGACGGTTTGCAGAAGCCGAATCTGACTATCGCCGCCTGCTGCAAGCGCAACCGGACCATGTCGACGCGTGGCATCTCTGGGGCGTGCTCGCCGCCCAGCAGGGACAGTATCAGGCAGCGGTGCATCGAATGCAGCGCGCGCTCACGATGAAGCCACACGATCCGGTGCTTCTGAGCAATCTCGGCAACGCCTACCTGGAGGCGCGAGACCTTGGGCGCGCCATTGCCTGCTATCAGAAAGCTGTGCAACTCCAGCCCGGCGCAACGGAACTCAGGAAAAGGCTCGCCGCGACTTGTGAACGGCAACTGGACGTCGGCATCGGGCATCACCGAGAGGGCCGACTGGTCGAGGCCGAGTCCTGCTATCAGGACGTCCTGCGGGGGCAGCCCGAACGTGCCGATGCCTGGCACCTGCTAGGAGCGGCTGCGTCCGAGCGCGGACAGCTCGACACGGCCATCAAGCAGATCGAGCGGGCAATCGAACTGGCCCCAAAAGCTGCCAACTTCCACAACAGCCTGGGTGCGGTCTACCAGAAGCAGCAGCGATTTGCGAAAGCTGAAGCTGCCTTCAGACGAGCTGCGGAGGTCGAACCGCAACTCGCGCAAGCGCATTACAACCTGGGCAACACTCTTGCAGAGCAAGGCCGGCTTGCGGACGCCGAGGCCAGCCATGTGCGGGCGCTGGAGATTGACCCGAATTCCGCCGATGGCCACTACAACTTGGGCTGCGCTCTTCAGGGCCAGGGCAGGGTTGCGGAAGCCGAAGCCCGCTACAGACGGGCGCTGGAGATCAACCCGGACTTCGCGGCCGCGCATTGCAACCTGGGCAACGCTCTGAAAAATCAAGGCAAGTTTGTGGAAGCCGAAGCCTGTTACAGACGGGCTCTGGAGGTTCAGCCGGATTTGGTTGAAGCGTACAGCAACCTGGGTAATGCCTTCAATGCGAGAGGTAGATTGACGGAAGCCGAAGCCTGCTATAGAAAGGCTCTGGCAATCAATCCTGATTATGCCTACGCACGTTACGTCTTGGGCGAGAACCTGAAGGAACAAGGCAGGCTGCTGGAAGCCGAAGCCTGCTACAGACAAACGCTGGAAATCGATCCGAATTTCGCGAGAGCTCGTTTGGCACAGGCAATGATGACATTGCCGATGGTTGCGCACACGGTATCGACTTCCCTGGCAGTGCCCGCTGCATTTGATCGCGCGCTGCGCGACTTATCCACTTGGCTGGTTTCTTCGCCGGTAAACAGGACGTTTTTTTCCCGGGCAATTGGCTCACAACAGCCCTTTTATCTCGCCTATCGAGATGGCAACCACGTCCAGTCCTTGTCACGCTATGGAGACTTGGTTACAGAAGACCCACTACCAACACCAACTTGGTCGAGTCCGGACAGAAAGAAAGTGCGGATCGCGATCGTATCCCACCATTTATGTCGTCATTCGGTTTGGGATATCATTATCCGGGGATTCCTGCTACATCTTGATCGTTCGCGGTTTGAACTGTTCCTCTACCAGACGGGCCACAAGGAAGACAAGGAAACAGAGTTTGCCAGGTCAATCGCCAATTTGTGGCGAGGTCACCAGACCGTTGGCAGCCTTCCAGGCTGCCTGGATGCGCTGGCGGCAGACCAGCCGGATGTGATCTTTTACCCGGAAATCGGGATGGATTCGCTGTCGTTGCGGCTGGCTGCGCGCCGGCTTGCTGCGCTGCAGGTGGTAGGCTGGGGACATCCGATTACTACCGGGTTGCCAACCATCGACCTGTATTTATCCGGCGAACTGATCGAGGCGCCGCAGGCTGATGCGCATTATCGTGAGCGACTGGTGCGCTTGCCGGGAACCGGTTGTTGCACGACGCCCATTGACATCGTTCCTGAAGAGTTCAGCGAGTTGGCCCAGCGGCGCGGAGTTCTCTTTGTCATTCCGCAGCGGGCGTTCAAGTTCGACCCCGCTCACGATGTGCTCTATGGCAGTATCGCTGCTGCTGTGGGCGAATGCACTTTCATTCTTCTGCGGGATGGACGATTCCCTTGGGCAACACAACAGGTCAACGATAGGCTTGCCCAGGCATTTCGAGATCGTCGGCTCGACCCGCAGAAACACATCCTGATGATTCCGTGGCTATCGAGGGAGCGGTTTCATGGCTTGCTCGATGTCTGCGATGTCTGCTTGGACTGCCCGGCATTCTCAGGCTACACGACGGCCTGGCAGGCGATTCACCGCGGGCTACCGGTGGTCACCTTGGAAGGACAGTTCCTGCGCCAGCGCTTGGCGGCGGGGCTGCTGCGCAAAATAGGCGTGACCGACACCATTGCGACATCCGCCGCAGATTACGTGTCCATCGCAGCGCGGTTGGCTGTGGAGTCTCGGGATCCAAACAGGCGACGTGCCCGGCGTCAGGCCATCAAGGCGGCTGCCTCGCACGCGGATGAAGATGTCACGGTCGTGCGAGCGTTTGAACAAGCCCTCGTCGATGCGTTGGCTGATCGCGGGCGTCGATTCGAATTCAGCGATCCCGGCAAGGCCCGTCAATTTCCCGCACGTGCAGAGATTCCATGAGCAAGAATACAGTACATCCGTGACTCGCGAGCGCCTTTGCCTGATGCTTGCCGGGCTCCTCGCCAGCTGTCAAGAAACAGAATAGCAAGTACTGTTTCTCGTAGAACACCTTGCGCGCGATCCTCGGGCTTGGGTTGCTCAGAGGTTGTGAATAGATCTGCTGCGCGACCGATCTGCGGCGTTGCTCACTCGCTCACTCCGCGCCTATCGATCTGATATGTCTCTTCGTTCTCTCGCTCGCGCCTGGCGTCTCGGCCTGCTCGCGACGATTTCTTCACAACCTCTCAGCTCTCGCGGTTGATCAACACCACCGCATCCGCGGCGATGCCCTCGCCGCGACCGACGAAGCCGAGTCGCTCGGCCGTCTTCGCCTTGACGTTGACGCAGTCGATCGGAACCTGCAGATCGGCGGCGATGTTGGCGACCATCTGCGGCAGATACGGCGCCAGACGCGGCTGCTGCGCGCTGATCGTCGCGTCCACGTTGCCGACCCGCCAGCCGGCCTGTGCCAGCAGTGCCGCCGTGGCGCGCAGCAATTGCCGGCTGTCGGCGCCGCGATGGCGCTCGTCGCTGTCCGGGAAATGGCGGCCAATGTCGCCAAGCGCGGCGGCGCCGAGCAGCGCATCGGTGATCGCGTGCAGCAGCACGTCGGCGTCGGAGTGGCCGAGCAGCCCGCAATGATGGGCGATCTCGACCCCGCCGAGGAGCAGCCGGCGGCCGGGAACCAGCGCGTGAATGTCGCAGCCCTGACCGACACGGATCATTCGCCCCACCTCCCCTGCGCCTGCAGGATCATCTCCGCCAGCCGCAGGTCACCCGGAAAGGTCACCTTGAGGTTGCTGGCGTCGCCGCGCACCAGCCGCGGCCGCAGGCCGGCGGCCTCGACCGCCGACGCCTCGTCGGTGCCGCCCGGATGCTCGGCGAGGACGCGGGTCAGCAGTCCGTAGCGGAACATCTGCGGCGTCTGCGCCTGCCACAGTCCGTCGCGCGACTCACTGCGGGCGACGCGCTGGCCGCCATCGGCGCGCTTCAGCGTGTCGGCCACCGGCACCGCCAGCAGGCCGCCGACGGCGTCGTCAGCCAGTTCGTCGCACAGCGCGGCGAGCGTCGCCGGCGACAGGCACGGGCGCGCCGCGTCATGCACCAGCACCCAGTCGTCGTCGAGCGCGACGGTGGCGGCGGCGCGCAGGCCATTGGCGACGCTCTCGGCACGCGTCGCGCCGCCACAGAAGACGGTCTCGAGCTTGTGGCCGAGACTCGTCCAGTCGTACTGGCGCCACCAGCCATCATCGGGCGCGAGGACGACCCAGACCCGCTCGATCGAGCGGCAGCCGCAGAGCGTCGCGAGACTGTGATGCAGCAGCGGCCGCCCGGCGAGCAACTGGTACTGTTTTGGCGCCTCGCCGCCGAGGCGGGAACCGCTGCCGGCAGCGGGAACGATTGCGTAGTGAGCTGACATGGACTAATTTTAAGCTATCGCGCCGGTGAGGCGCAGACAGACCAGCGCAGGAGGATCAACGTGATGCACGCGACACCGCACACCCGCCCGGCAGCCGTCGCCGGCATGTTCTATCCGGGATCGGCGACCGCCCTCGCCCGCGAAGTCCGGCAGATGCTGGCTGACAGCGCAGCGCCAGCGGCAACCCGCGGCCGGCACGTGAAGGCGATCATCGCCCCGCATGCCGGCTACATCTACTCCGGACCGATCGCTGCCAGCGTTTACGCGCCGCTGGCGGAAGGGGGCGCCGACATCCGGCGCGTCGTCCTGCTCGGGCCGACACACCGGGTGGCGGTGAACGGTCTGGCGCTGCCGGCCGCCAGCGCCTTTGCCACCCCACTTGGCATCGTCGCCGTCGACCAAGCGGCGGTGGCGGCGGTCGCCCACCTGCCGCAGGTCGTCGTCAGCGACGCCGCACACGCCGCCGAGCACTCGCTGGAAGTGCAACTGCCGTTCCTGCAGACGGTTCTCGGCGACTTTGGCCTGCTGCCGCTTGCCGTCGGCCGTGCCTCGCCAGAACAGGTGGCGGAGGTGCTCGAATGCCTCTGGGGCGGCGACGAGACGCTCTTCGTGATCAGCTCGGATCTTTCGCATTACCTGCCCTACGCCGCCGCGCGGGCAACCGACGACGAGACCGCCCGGCACATCGTCGCCCTCGACGCGCATATCGACCATCAGCAGGCCTGCGGTGCGACACCGGTCAACGGCCTGCTGCTGGCCGCACGGCGGCACGGGCTGCAGGCGCAACTGATCGACCTGCGCAACTCGGGCGACACCGCCGGCGATCGTTCGCGCGTCGTCGGCTACGGCGCCTTCACGTTCAGCGAGGAGGCCAGCAGTGCCCAGTGATCCGGTCGACCGCCTCGGCGAGGCCCTGCTGACCATCGCCCGCAACGCGATCGCGCAGCACTTCGGGCTGCCGACGCAGCCGCCCGGCGAACTGCCCGAACTGGCCGAGCCGGGCGCCACCTTCGTCACGCTGACCCGCAATGGCCAGTTGCGCGGCTGCATCGGCAGCCTCGAGGCACACCGGCCACTGCTCGTCGATGTTGCTGAGAACGCGCTCGCCGCCGCCTTCCGCGACCACCGCTTTGCGCCGCTGACCGCCGCCGAGTTTGCCACGACACGGGTCGAGGTCTCGCTGCTGACGGCCCCCGAAGCCTTTCCGGTGGTCGACGAGGCGGACGCCATCGCCCGCCTGCAGCCGGCGGTCGACGGCCTCGTCCTGGCCTATCGGCAGCGGCGCGCGACCTTCCTGCCGCAGGTCTGGGAGTCACTCCCCGACCCGCGCCAGTTCCTAGCCCAACTGAAGCTCAAGGCGGGGCTGCCGGCCGACTTCTGGCATCCGGAAATCCGCCTCGCCCGTTATGGAGTACGCAAATGGAAAGAGACCTGACGCACTCGCCGAAGGTACCCGAATCGGCTCACCCCGGTCGCTGGTGGCATGCCATCGAAGACGATCGCATCCAGTGCGACCTCTGCCCGCGTGACTGCAGGCTGCACGCCGGCCAGCGCGGCGCCTGCTTCGTCCGCCAGAACGTCGACGGCCGGATGATCCTGACGACCTACGGCCGTTCATCCGGCTTCTGCATCGACCCGATCGAGAAGAAGCCGCTCAACCAC
>JAEUOM010000184.1 GCA_016788495.1 Accumulibacter sp.
CGGCGCATGATATTCACTTTGGCTCGGGCGCCTGGGCTTACTCCGACCAAGGTGGATCAATCGTACTGGGCGATAGCCTGCAGGCAGGTGTGATTCCGTACATAGACTTCCATTACGGTACAGGCTCCCACCAAACCTACAACATGAGGATCATCAACGACGCGAGCGGGCGCCTGTCTATAAGCGGCGGAAACTTGGTCGTCGACGGGGGCAGCGTCGGCATAGGCACGTCGGAGCCAAGAAGCGCCTTGGACATATCGGCCATGACCAAACGGCAGATCAGCACCAATCGTTGGGCAGATATGTCAGCCTCACCAAGTGGCTATGGTCTGTTCGCAGGCAATGCCCACTTGAGCCACGACACCAAACCTCATTTCAAGTACGCGAGCCAGCATGACAATATCGGTGCTATCGGACTGGCCGTAAACTATCCAAATTGGAATAACCTAAGCATTATTTCCAGTGGCACGACTTCCTCCAAAGAGTCCGAAGATTTCACGCCAAAGGTCTTGGCGCTATTTACACATGATGGCAAGGTCGGCATCGGGACCGAGACTCCCAAGGGCAAGCTCGAAGTGAATGGTGTTGCAGTCATCAGCAACGGAAATTGCGTTGCCGCCGCTTTGGGGTACATGGCGTCGGGATCACTCACCGTTGGTGGCATCACCACTAGCTACGGCGGCGGGCAGGGCTGGACTTCCAATACCGCCGGGCTTCTATTCGAGACCTTAGCCAACACCGAGATCGCTGTACACGATGCGAATACGAGGCTCGCCAGCCTGATGTACTACGAAGGGGATGCGGCCAGCCGGATCACGATTGGGCGCGATATGGGGTGGGGAGCGATTGGCAGAGTAGTGTTGAATGGCAACGTCGGTATCGGGACGGACAGTCCAGCAGGCAAGCTGCATGTTCAAACTGGTGGTGCCGGAGGATGGGACAAGTTCGTCGTCAACACCACAAACCGATGGGGAGACGGCAACAACCAGTACGTCACCATAGGTGAAGGTGGCGCGAGCGGCATCATGTTGTACAACCCGCACGTGGTGTGGTACGCACAGGAGGGTCGAGCTTCCATTCGCATGGGCCGTAGCGGTGGCGTGCAGAGCGGCCATTGGTGGGATATCGGGGTTCGTGGTGGAAACTCGTTTTCGATACTGAACGGAGATACAGGCGTTACAGGCCTCGTCATCGATTCAGCGGGCAACGCCGGGATCGGCACTTCGGACATGAAGGCGAAGCTGAATGTCGAAGGCGGTATCAACATGGCCGCAGGAGCTGTCCTCTACACCCCGGGGCGAATGCATATCAACGGCGCCGAACTTCTGTATCTCTTGCACAAGAACGGCGTCATCATCGGCAGGGAATGGGGGGGAAACGGCACACTCCAGGTACAAGGCATGCTGCATGCCCAGGGCGGCCTTGTGCAGGGCTCCGATCTGCGGTTGAAGAAGGACGTAGGGCCGTTGATCCAGCCGCCGGAAGACATCCTCAAGCTGCGCGGCGTACGTTTCAAGTGGCACGACGCAACCGACGACGATTCCTATGCGATGGGACTGGTCGCCCAAGAGGTGGAGGAGTTCTTTCCGGAAGCGGTTGGTACCGGTCCCGACGGGATGAAAGGCATCAACTATTCGGCCCTCATCGCGCCGCTGATTGAGACCTTGAAGCAACAGCAATCCCAGATCGGCGAGCTGCGCGTGGAAATCGCGGCGCTAAGAGCATGTTGAAGCAGCGGTAAAGACATGGACAAATCCAGAAATCGCGCAGTCGTTGAATCGGCACCAGCCACGGCACCGGATTTCCCATCGCTGCGCCAACAAGCGATGGCGCTTGTCCGCTCCCTGGCCGGCGACACGTGGACCGATCACAACACGCACGATCCGGGCGTCACCATCCTCGAGCAGCTCTGCTATGCGCTCACCGATCTCGGCTACCGGAGCCAGTTCGCGCTTCCCGACCTGCTGACCTGCGCGGGACATGACCCCGGCGCTGATCTTCCGGCGCCAGCGCGGATCCTGCCGACCAGCCCGGTGACGATCAGCGATCTGCGCAAGCTGGTGATCGATGTTCCCGACGTCAGGAACCCCAGGATTCCCGGCGTCAGGAACGTCTGGATCGACCTCGTCGACGAACCGGCAGCACGCTTTGATTCGGCGAAGCGTGAAGTGGGCCCGCTTGACCCGGCCCCGACCGCAGGCGCTGCGGCGCCGAGCCCGAATCTTTCCGAGATCCGCATCCAGGGACTGCTTCGGGTCCGCATCGAAATGAGCGACGTCGCGAAGACGGCCGATCGCTCGGAAGCGGCGCGTGCAATCCGTTTGGAAGCCGCGCGGCGGCTGCATCGCTGCCGCCCGCTGGGAGTGGATGTGCACGAGATCGTCGTCCTCGATGACGAGCTGATCAGGCTGGGCGCCACGCTGGAGATCGACGCGGTGGGCGACGCGACGCGGTTGCTGGCGAGCATTTACCAGAGTATCGCGGGCTACTTCGCGCCGGCGGTGCCGTTCCGCACGCTGGCGGAAATGCTCGAGCGCGGCCGGCGCGTCGATGAGATCTTCGAGGGACCGCTGCTCGATCACGGATTCATCGACGACGAAGACCTGGCCAAGATCGAGAGACGCAGCTCGGTGCGCATTTCGGATCTGATCCGCGTGCTGAAGGCCGTTCCGGGGGTGCTGGCCGTCAAGAGTCTGCATTTCACCGATGGCGACGGCAAGCCGCTCAAGGACTGGTTGCTGACCGTCGATGCCGACAAAACGCCCCGCTTCGATCTGAAGTCGGAGATCCGCCTGCAAAGACGAGGCCTGCTGATCGACCAGGCGGGCATCAAGCTGCCGGCACAGGAACTGTACGAGTCGCTCAGGCGCGAGACCGCCCCTCGCAGCCAGATCGCGGAACAGGAACGCGAACTGCGCCCGCCGCCGGGTCGCGACCGCCACGTGGCGAACTACCATTCGATCCAGGAGCACTTTCCGATGACCTACGGCATCGGTGCGGCGGGTTTGCCGCAGTCGGCGCCGCCAGCCCGGCACGCCTTGGCGAAGCAATTGAAAGCCTACCTGATGTTCTACGATCAACTGCTGGCGAATCAATTCGCCCAGTTGGCAAACGTCGGCAAGCTGTTTTCGTTTCATGACGAAGCGCCCGATGCGAACGATGCCGCCGATGCGGACGATGCGTACCATTCGTACTTCTCGCAGGTCGTTCCGGACGACGGCGTGCTCGGGCTGGACGCGATTCGCGTATCGGGCCCGGATGAGCATCGCGCGCTGCTGCAGCGGATCACCGAGGAGCCCTCGGACCCAGCGGGGTCGAAAAGCAAGCCAGGCCTGCAGCGGCGCAACCGTTTTCTCGATCACCTGCTGGCGCGCTTTGGCGAGCAATTCCACGACTACGCACTGTTGCAGGCCGGTGAGGGCGCGGCTGCCGGCATGACGCGCGCCGAGCGGCTGGCGCACGACAAGCGTGCCTTCCTGCGTGATTACCCGCGCATCGGGCGGGATCGCGGGAGCGCGTTCAACCTTCTCGAACCCGCTGGCGCCGACAACCGCTCGGGCCTGGAATGGAGGCTGCGCCGCAAGCTCGGCATCACCGATGACGAGAAGTTCTATCTTGTCGAGCACATCCTGCTGCGTCCACTGCCGGGCGACGCGCACCAAAGCGCGCCGCTGTTTCGCGACGCGCAGGTGCGCGATCCCTACTCGTTGCAGATCAGCCTGGTTTTCCCTGGGTGGATCAAGCGCTACCGGGACGCCAACTTCCGGCAGTTCGTCGAGCAGACGGTGGTCGACGAAACGCCGGCACACCTCAGCGCCCGCGTGCTGTGGAAGGAGGAAAACGAGATGCAGGCCTTCGATCTGGCGTATTCCACCTGGCTGCAGGAATGGCGCAGCTACCGCTTGGCCGAGTTGGCGCGTTGACCGATGAACACGCCTGACCACGCCATCCCGCTGCGCAGCGCGCGCGATCGACTGATCGACCTGCTCGGGATCGGCGACACCTACCCGCTGACCGACCTGCACGTCGTCAGCGATCAGCTCAAGGTCACGTACGGCGGCACCGCCAGGGTTCCGATCGAGAACGCGCAGGCCGGCGTGAGTTACCGGTTATGCGATCCCGAGGGCAATCTCGGTGACCCGCATCAGGGCAAGGACACGACGCTGGAGATCGAGACGCCTGTGGTCGAGGCAGACGTGACCTATCGCATCCTGGCGACGAAGCACAGTCTCACGGCCTCGGAGCTGCCGGCGCAGAGCCCGCGCTTTCTCAACGAGACCGCGCCGGTCAAGGTCGGCATCAACACCAGCCTCGCCATCAGGTTCCTCGAGGTGCAGGTGCTGGATGGCACGCTCTCCGATCCCAAGCCTTCCGACCCGCGCATCGCTCCCTACGGGTCGAGCGTGGAGGTGCAGGTCGATGCGACGCAGGAGGGGGTCCAGTATTCGCTGATCGTCGACGGGCGCCAGGTACCCGAAAGCAAGCCCGGCGATCTGGGCCCGGTCAGTCTGCAGACCGGCCCGATGACCGAAGACGCCGGGATTCGGGTGCGCGCGACCAAGACCTTTCCCGCCTCCGCACACCGGGCCGACGAGAGTGACCTGCTGGAGACCAGACTGCACCTCAAGGTGATTGCCAATCCGGGGCTCGCCGTCTCGGCCGACCCGCAGCCGATTCTTGGCTACCGCCAGGGCGCGGCGATCAAGATCGCCGACACGCAGGAGAGTGCCACCTACCGTGCCTACCTTCGTCGAATACCGGATGCCGACTTCGTGCGCGGCGACACTCGCGGTGCGGACATCGCGACGGTGCCGGTACCGGGGTGGCCGGATGTGCAAGTGCAGAAGCCGCCGCCAACGGCTCCCCTGGCGTGGCGAACGTGGCAGATGCCCGCGGGCTATGCGCCGCTCGGCGACGCTCCGGTGCCCGGCACCGGCGGGGAGTTGCGCCTGGCGATACCTTCCTTGACCGACGACTCACTGGTCATCGTCCAGGTGCTGAAGCAGCATCGGGTCAATGCCGACCATCCGGATTCGGCGATCATCACTTCCGCGGTCCAGTTGAACCAGACCGCGGCGCTGCTCGTGCGCCCCGACCCGGAGCGGGTGCTCACGTTGCGGGTGCCGGTGATCGGCACACAGACCGGCGATAGCCTGCAGGTCGCCGATGGTCAACCGGGGGTCTTCTACCACTTCCGGCCGTCGTCGGGAGGCGACGAGCTGCCGCTGCCGGCGTATTTCCACCAGCGGGATGAAGGCGACGGGACGCAGAACAAGGGCGTCGATCAACTCGGCGTCGAGATCGATCTGGCGCTCGCAGCCGATCCGCAACCTCCGCTGGCCGCGGGCGCAGACCTGGCGAGGGCTGTTCCGCGTCTGCCGCTGCTCGACATCACGCCCTTGCCGGCCGGCAACAGCCTGGCCTGCCGCGCGGTAAAGGCGCAGACGAGGGTCGAGGTGGCGATGGCGCAGCTCGCACAGCTCGCGGCGGTGCCCGCGATCCGCGCCGAGCAGGCGGTG
>JAEUOM010000240.1 GCA_016788495.1 Accumulibacter sp.
GGCGCTCGCCGGCGTGCACCGGGTGTACTCGCACGCGCAGTCGCTGGCGCAGTGCCACGAGTGGCTCAACCGCTCGCTGCCGCTGGCGCAGCGGGTGCCGGTCGGCAGCAACGCGCAGGCGGCACAACTGGCGGCGGCGGAGGCCGGTGCGGCGGCGATCGCCGGGCAGGCGGCGGCCGAACGCTACCAGTTGCCCGAGCTGGCCAGCAACATCGAGGATGAACCGAACAACACCACCCGCTTTGCCGTCCTCGGGCGGCACGATGCCGGCCCTTCGGGGCGCGACAAGACCTCGCTGATCATGTCGGCGCAGAACCAGACTGGCGCCCTCAGCCGGCTGCTGGCGCCGTTCTCGGATGCCGGCGTGTCGATGACGCGGCTGGAATCGCGACCGGCGCGGCACACGCTGTGGGAGTACGTCTTCTTCGTCGACGTAGATGGTCACCGCGACGACGAGCCGCTGCGCCGGGCGCTCGACGAGCTGGCGCGGCGGGCGCCGTACCTGAAGCTTCTTGGCTCGTACCCGATGGCCGCCTACTGACTGGCGACCCGATCCGCGTCCGCCTGGCCGTCGCCGGCCGTCGGCGCTGCGGGCGCACTTACTTGAGGACCGACAATGGCACTCAGCGAGCAGTCTCTACCCTACGTGCGGGCGATTTCGCCCTACCAGCCGGGCAAGCCGATCACCGAGCTGGCGCGCGAGATGGGGCTGGCGGTCACGCAGATCGTCAAGCTGGCATCGAACGAGAACCCGCTCGGGATGAGTCCGAAGGCGCGCGCGGCGATGCTGGCGGCGGTCGACGAACTGGCGCGCTATCCGGACCAGTTCGCGCTGCTGCAGGCGTTGTCCGAGCACAGCGGCCTCGGCGTCGAGCAGATCGTCCTCGGCAACGGTTCGAACGACGTCCTCGACCTCGTCGCGCGGGTCTTTCTCGCGCCGGGACGGTCGGCGGTCTTCGCACAGTACGCCTTCGCCGTCTATCCGCTGGCGACGCTGTCCGCTGGAGCGGAGCCGATCGCCGTCGCGGCGCGCGACTACGGGCATGATCCGGCAGCGATGCGGGCGGCGGTCCGGCCGGATACGCGGGTGCTGTGGATCGCCAACCCGAACAACCCGACTGGCACCTTCCTGCCGGCGCCAGCGCTGCGCGATTTCATCGTTTCGCTGCCGCACGACGTGGTGGTGGTGCTCGACGAGGCGTACAACGAGTACCTGCCACCGGCCGAGCGCGCCGACACGACGACCTGGCTGGCCGACCTGCCGAACCTGGTGATCACCCGCACCTTTTCGAAGATCCATGGTCTCGCGGGGCTGCGCATCGGCTACGCGCTGACCTCGCCGGAAATCGCTGACCTGATGAACCGCGTGCGGCAGCCGTTCAACTGCAACAACCTGGCGCTGGCGGCAGCGGTGGCGGCGCTCGACGATCACCGCTTCGTCGCCGAGAGCTATGCGCAGAACCGGGCGGGCATGGAGCAGATCATCGCCGGCCTGAAGCGGCTCGGCCTGACGCACATCCCATCGCACGGCAACTTCGTCACCTTCCGCCTCGCCGACGCGGCGCAGACGAACCAGAAGCTGCTGCGGCAGGGGGTGATCGTGCGGCCGATCGCCGCTTATGGCCTGCCCGACTGGCTGCGCGTGACGATCGGCTGCGAGGTCGAGAACGCGCGCTTCCTGGCCGCGCTCGAGGTGGCGCTGTGAACGCCGGCAGCGGGGCGCGGCGATGAGCGGCGCGGCGCTGTTCGAGCGCGTCGTGGTCTTCGGCGCCGGGCTGATCGGCGGTTCGTTCGCGCTGGCGCTGAAGGCAGCCGGGCAGGTCGGCGAGGTGGTCGGCTTCGGGCGCACGCTCGGCTCGCTCAACCAGGCGCTGCGACTCGGGATTCTCGACCGCGTCGGCTTCAACATCGGCCAGGAGGTCTACGCTGCCGATCTCGTGCTGATCGCGGCGCCGGTCGGCATGAGCGGCGAGATCATGGCGCGCATCGCGCCCTGTCTCGGTCCGCAGACCGTCGTCACTGACGCCGGCAGCACCAAGGAGGACGTCGTGGCGGCGGCGCGCGAGCATTTCGGCGAGCGCATCGGCCAGTTCGTTCCGGCGCATCCGATCGCCGGTGCCGAGAACAGCGGCGCGGCAGCGGCGCGCGCCGACCTCTACCACGGCCGGCAGGTGGTGCTGACGCCGCTGCCGGAGAACGACGCCGCCAGCGTGGCGTGCGTCCGCTCCGCCTGGGAAGCCTGCGGCGCGATCATCCGCGTCCTGAGCGCCGCCAAGCACGACCGCATCTTCGCCGCCGTCAGCCACCTGCCGCATCTGCTGTCGTTCGCGCTGGTGCACGAACTGGCGGGGCGCGACAACCACGAACTGCTGTTCGATTTTGCTGCCAGCGGTTTTCGCGACTTCACGCGGATTGCCGCCAGCCATCCCGAGATGTGGCGCGACATCTGCCTCGCCAACCGGCTGGCGCTGCTCGACGAGCTCGATCGCTACCGGGCGCAGCTCGACGGCCTGCGCGATTCGCTGCAGGCGGCCGACGGGGCGCGCCTGGAGGAGGTGTTCGACATCGCCCGGCGTGTCCGGCGTGACTGGGGCGAGCGCCGGGGCGGCCGATGAGTGCGGCTTTCCTCGATCTGCCGCAGTTCGTCTCGGCCGCCGGCACGCTGCGCCTGCCGGGGTCGAAGAGCATCTCCAACCGCGTCCTGCTGCTGGCGGCGCTGGCGAGCGGGCGCACCGAGATCCGCGACCTGCTGGCTTCCGACGACACCGCGCGCATGCTCGCTGCGCTGCGCACGCTCGGGGTCGGCATCGAGCTGGCGGGTGACGCTGCGCTCGTCGTCAGCGGCGTCGCCGGCGAGCTGCCGGTGCGTGCGGCCGAGCTGTTCCTCGGCAATGCCGGCACCGCCTTCCGGCCGCTGACGGCGGTGCTGGCGCTGGCTGGCGGCACCTACCGTCTCGCCGGCGTGCCGCGGATGCACGCGCGGCCGATCGCCGATCTCGTCGCTGGCCTGCGGCAGCTCGGCGCCGAGATCGACTACCTGGCGGGCGACGGCTTCCCGCCACTGCTGATCCGGCCGCCGCGGCACTCCACCGCCGCCGTCGTCCGCCTGCGCGGCGATGTGTCGAGCCAGTTCCTCAGCGGCCTGCTGATGGCGCTGCCGCTGCGCGGCGTCGAGACGACGGTCGAGATCGTCGGCGAGCTGATCTCACGGCCCTACGTCGAGATGACGCTGGCGACGATGGCGCATTTCGGCGTTGCCGTGCAGCGCGACGGCTGGCAGCGCTTCACCGTCGCCGCCGGCAGCGTCTATCGCTCGCCCGGGGTGGTGCACGTCGAGGGCGACGCCTCGTCGGCGTCGTACTTCCTGGCACTCGGCGCCATCGGCGGCGGACCGGTGCGCGTCGAGGGGGTGGGGCACGATTCGATCCAGGGCGACGTCCGCTTCGCCGACGCGCTGGCGGCGATGGGTGCACAGATCACCGTCGGGCAGAACTGGATCGAGGCTGCGGCGCCGGCGGCGGGCGCTGCCGATGGCCGGCTGCACGGCATCGAGATCGACTGCAACGACATCCCGGACGCGGCGATGACACTGGCGACGGTGGCGCTGTTCGCCAGCGGGCCGACGACGCTCGGCAACATCGCCAGTTGGCGGGTGAAGGAGACCGACCGCATCGCGGCGATGGCGAACGAGCTCGGCAAGCTCGGCGTCCGCGTCGACAGCGGCGAGGACTTCATTTGCGTCCATCCGCCAGCCGTGGATCAGCTGCTGCGGCCGGCGGCGATCGATACCTACGACGATCACCGCATCGCCATGTGCCTGTCGCTCGCCGCCCGCGGCGCGCCGCTGCGGATCAACGACGCGCAGACCGTCGGCAAGACCTTCCCCGATTACTTCGAGCGTTTCGCGGCGATCACTCGGCCGGTGCCGGTGGTTGCCATCGACGGCACCTCGGCGTCCGGCAAGGGGACCGTCGCCGCGCGCGTGGCGCAGGCGCTCGGCTGGCACTACCTCGATTCAGGCGCCCTCTACCGCCTGACGGCACTCGCCGCGCTGCGCGCCGGTGCCGGCTGGGACGACGAGGCGGCGGTGGCGGCGATCGCCGCGACGCTCGACGTCGAGTTTGCCGGGGCGTCGATCCGACTTGCCGGCGAGGAGGTCGGCGACGCCATTCGCAGCGAGGAGATCTCGCGTGCGGCGTCGCTGGTGGCGGCGCTGCCGGCCGTGCGCAGCGCGCTGCTGTTCCGCCAGCGGGTCTTCCGGCGGCCGCCCGGACTGGTTGCCGACGGGCGCGACATGGGCACGGTGGTCTTTCCGGATGCGACGACCAAGGTGTTTCTCACCGCCAGTCTCGAGACGCGTGCGGAGAGGCGTCTTAAGCAGTTGATCGACAAAGGAATCGCTGCTAATATCCGCGATCTCGTGCAGGATCTCGCGGAGCGCGACGCCAGGGATGGCCAGCGCAGCGTTGCACCGATGCTGCCGAGTACGGATGCTGAATTGCTCGACACGACGGACCTGACCATCGCAATAGCGGTGGCGCAGGTGCTGGACTGGGTCAACAAGGTTCCGGGAAAAGGGTGAAACGGCAACCGCCGTTTGCCAGCAGGTGTCACCAGTCAGATGCGTCGTTGCAGCGGCCGTCGGTACGGGCTTTCCCGGCCGAGCCGGTCGGCATGCCGTACCGCCTGCCGTCGCCGGGGGCGTGCTGCAACGTGCAGGGCGGGTGATCGTCATCAACTCACCCCGCAGTTTTGCGGTCAGGTCACTCAACACATATGTCAGCCAATCCCACCATGCAAGAAAGCTTTGCCGAACTTTTCGAAGAGAGCCTCGGTCGCCAGGAAATGCGGCCTGGCGAGGTCA
>JAEUOM010000208.1 GCA_016788495.1 Accumulibacter sp.
GAGAAGCTGTGGAAGCTGCCGGCGGGAACGATCCCCGACTGGGTCGGCGCCCACGCCGTCGCCCAGAGCCGCCTGCTCAAGGATGGCAAGATCAACTTCTACTGGACGACGACGACCAACAACATGCAGGCCGGTCCGAACGTCAATGACGAGATTTTCCCCGGCTGGCGCAACCCGGACAACTTCATCGTCGTCTCCGACGCCTACCCGACCGTTTCGGCGATGTCGGCCGACCTGATCCTGCCGTCGGCGATGTGGATGGAGAAGGAAGGCGCCTTCGGCAACGCCGAGCGCCGCACGCAGTTCTGGCGGCAGCAGGTCAAGGCGCCCGGACAGGCGCGCTCGGACCTCTGGCAGTACCTCGAGTTCTCGAAGCGCTTCACGACCGACGAGGTGTGGCCGGCCGCCCTGCTCGAGAAGAATCCGGAATACAAGGGCAAGACGCTGTACCAGGTGCTCTTCGCCAATGGCCAGGCCGACCGGTTCCCGCTCAACCAGACCTACAAGGGATTCGACAACGACGAGTCGAAGGCGCTCGGCTTCTACGTGCAGAAGGGGCTGTTCGAGGAGTACGCCGCCTTCGGGCGCGGTCATGCGCACGACCTCGCCGCCTTCGACGTCTACCACAAGGCGCGCGGCCTGCGCTGGCCGGTGGTGGACAACAAGGAGACGCTGTGGCGCTTCCGCGAGGGCTATGATCCCTATGTCAAGAAGGGCGAGGGCGTCAAGTTCTACGGTCATGCCGACGGCAAGGCGGTGATCTTCGCCCTGCCCTACCAGCCAGCGGCCGAGATGCCCGACAAGGACTACGACCTCTGGCTGTGCACCGGCCGCGTGCTCGAACACTGGCACACCGGGTCGATGACCCGGCGCATCCCCGAGCTGTACAAGGCGATGCCCGATGCCTGGCTGTACATGCATCCGGAAGACGCCAAGAAGCGCAATCTCCAGCGTGGCGACATCGTCAAGCTGAGCACGCGACGCGGCGAGATCCAGGTACGGGTGGAAACGCGCGGGCGCAACAAACCACCGGTCGGACTGGTGTTCGTGCCCTTCTTCGACGAGCACCGGCTGGTCAACAAGCTGACGCTCGATGCGACCTGCCCGATCTCCAAGGAAACCGACTTCAAGAAGTGCGCGTGCAAGGTGGTCAAGGCCTGAGCGACTCCGGGCAGCGACGGCGACAGCGGAACAATCAGGGAGTGCCCGGGCGGGCGGAACATTGCCCGCCCAGCGGCTGCCGGAGTTTCGTGAGCCGCCGGCGCGACCGTCACGGCTAGGCACGCCATACCCCAATGTCCCAGGCCCCCGACCCGTCCCGTCAGCGCACGGCGAGCGCATCCGGCAACGGCAGCGCGCGGTCGCCGGCGCGCCGCCAGTTCGTCTTCGATGCGGCGCGGCTGCTCTGCGGCGTCGGCATCCTCGGCCTCGGCCTCGCCGGCTACCAGCGCAACGCGCTGGCACGGCCGCCGCTGGCGATCCGTCCGCCGGGCGCCGGCGCCGAAGAGGACTTCCTCGGCGCCTGCATCCGCTGCGGCATGTGCGTGCGCGACTGTCCCTACGACATTCTCGAACTGGCGAGGCCGGAATCGCCGGTCGCCAGCGGTACGCCCCATTTCACCGCGCGCAGCGGGCCGTGCGAGATGTGCGAGGACATTCCCTGCGTCAAGGCCTGTCCGACCGGCGCCCTCGACCACTCGCTGACCGACATCAACCAGTCGCGGATGGGGCTCGCGATCCTCTCCGACCAGGAGACCTGTCTCAACTTCCTCGGCCTGCGCTGCGACGTCTGCTACCGCGTCTGCCCGGTGATCGACAAGGCGATCACCCTCGAGCTGCGACCGAACACACGCACCGGACGGCACACGATGTTCATTCCGACGGTGCATTCGGAACACTGCACCGGCTGCGGCAAGTGCGAGAACGCCTGCGTCACCGAAGAGGCGTCGATCAAGGTGCTGCCGGCGCCACTGATCAGAGGATCGCTCGGCGCGCACTACCGCCTCGGCTGGGAGGAAAAGAAGAAGGCCGGCGGCCACTCGCTGGTCGAAGAACGCGGCATCGTCGACCTGCCCGACCGTCTGCCGGAAGGGATGAAGCTCGAGGGGCACTTCGACCCCGGCAGCGAGCGACTGCCGCCGGGAATGCCGGGCAGCGGCGACGCGCAGCTCGTCCCCAGCCTGCCGCCCGGCCTCGGTGGCGCGGCGCCGACGGGCAACGGCGGCGCCACCGCGGCGGCCACGGGTGCCGGCGGCAGGTCGCTGCCACTGGAGGCCGGACGATGAACAGCCGCCGCGCCGGTGCCGAAGCGGTCGCCGAAAAGGGCTGGCTGGCGGCGCACCGATGGCTGCTGGCGCGGCGTTTCTGCCAGTTCGCGATCCTCGCGCTGTTCCTCCTCGGTCCGCTGGCGGCGATCTGGATCGTCAAGGGCAATCTGGCGTACAGCCTGACTCTCGACACGCTGCCGCTGACCGACCCCTACGTGCTGCTGCAGTCACTGCTTGCCGGCCACCGGCCGGAAAGGCTCGCGCTGATCGGCGCGGCGATCGTCCTCGTCTTCTACCTTGTCGTCGGTGGCCGCGTGTACTGCTCGTGGGTCTGCCCGCTGAACCCCGTCACCGACCTCGCCGGCTGGCTGCGCAACCGCCTCGGCATCCGCGGCAGCGCGCACGTCGCGCGCGGCACCCGCTACTGGATCCTGGCGATGACGCTGCTGCTCGCCGCGCTCGGCGGCAGCATCGCCTGGGAGCTGGTCAATCCGGTGTCGATGCTGCAGCGCGGCC
>JAEUOM010000244.1 GCA_016788495.1 Accumulibacter sp.
GGTGAGCCTGTCGAGCGGCACGCCGCGGCACTACCTTTGCGACGAGGCAAACGGCTGGCTGCCGGATCTCGATGATCTGCGGGCGAAGATCACGCCGCGGACGCGGGCGCTGGTGGTGATCAACCCGAACAACCCGACCGGCGCCCTCTACCCAGAAAGCCTGTTGCGCGAGCTGGTGGCGATTGCGCGGGCACACGGCCTGATCATCTACACCGACGAGGTGTACGACAAGGTGTTGTACGACGGCGAAACGCACACGGCCATCGCTTCGCTGTCCGAGGATGTGCTGACCGTGACCTTCAACGGTCTCTCCAAGAACTATCGGTCCTGCGGCTATCGGGCTGGCTGGATGGTCGTTTCCGGGGATTTGCGCGGCGCGCGCGATTACATCGAGGGTCTCGACATGCTGGCGTCGATGCGCCTGTGCGCCAACGTACCGGCGCAGCACGCGATCCAGACCGCGCTTGGTGGTTACCAGAGCATCGACGACCTGGTGGCTCCGGGCGGCCGCATGTGCCGTCAGCGCGACCTCGCGCATGCGCTGATCACGGCCATTCCCGGCGTCACCTGCGTCAAGCCGAAGGCGGCGCTGTACATGTTTCCCCGTCTCGATCCGGGGATCTATCCGATTGCCAGCGACCAGGATTTCATTGCCGAGTTGCTGGCCGAGGAGCGTGTCCTGCTCGTGCAGGGCAGCGGCTTCAACTGGCCGGCGCCGGACCACTTCCGCCTCGTCTTCCTGCCCTATGAAGACGACCTGCGCGAGGCCATCGGACGCATCGCCCGTTTCCTTGCCGGCTACCGCAAGCGGGCCGGGACGGCGGCATAGGAGGCGGCGCCTGCGCTGCCGGAGTGGCGGCGGCAGGTTCTCGACAACCCTTACTTCTGATTGCTCCATGAAACCCATCAACGTTGGATTACTTGGCATCGGCACGGTCGGCGGCGGGACGTTCTCGGTACTCCGCCGCAATGGCGAGGAGATCGCCCGCCGTGCCGGCCGACCGATTCGCATCAGTATCGTCGCCGATCGCAACCCCGATCGGGCGCACAGGCTGACTGCCGGTACCTGTCGGGTAACCGACGACGCCTTTGCCGTCGTCGGCGATCCCGAGGTAGATATCGTCGTCGAGCTGATCGGCGGCTATGGTGTCGCCCGGGAGCTCGTCCTGCAGGCCATCGCCAACGGCAAGCACGTCGTGACGGCCAACAAGGCGCTGCTGGCCAAACATGGCAACGAGATCTTCGCTGCCGCCCGCGACAAGGGGGTGATGGTGGCTTTCGAAGCGGCGGTCGCTGGTGGCATCCCGATCATCAAGGCGCTGCGCGAAGGCCTGACGGCGAACCGCATCGAATGGATCGCCGGCATCATCAACGGTACGACCAACTTCATCCTCTCCGAGATGCGCGACAAGGGACTGTCGTTTGCCGCCGTGCTGCAGGAGGCGCAGCGCCTCGGTTACGCCGAGGCTGATCCGACTTTCGATGTCGAGGGGGTGGATGCGGCGCACAAGCTCAGCATCATGTCGGCAATCGCCTTCGGCAACGCGATGAACTTCGACAAGGCGCACATCGAGGGAATCAGCCAGCTTGACGCGGCCGACATCCGCTATGCCGAACAGCTCGGCTACCGGATCAAGCTGCTCGGCATCACCAAACGGACCGCTGAGGGCGTCGAGCTGCGTGTGCACCCGACGCTGATTCCGGCCAAGCGGCTGATCGCCAACGTCGAGGGGGCGATGAACGCGGTCCTGGTCAAGGGCGATGCGGTCGGCGCGACGCTCTACTATGGCAAGGGTGCCGGTGCCGAACCGACGGCGTCGGCAGTCATCGCCGATCTCGTGGACGTCACCCGCATGCACACCGCCGACCCCGAACATCGCGTGCCGCACCTGGCGTTTCAGCCTGACGCCATGGTCGATCTGGCGATCCTGCCGATCTCCGCCGTGGTCAGCAGCTATTACCTGCGGCTGCGCGTCGAGGACCGGCCGGGGGTCCTGGCGGACGTGACGCGGATTCTGGCCGACAGCGGCATCTCGATCGTCGCCATGATCCAGCGGGAACCGGGCGAGGGCGAGGAGCAGACGGACATCATCATGCTGACCCACAAGACGCGCGAACGGGAGGTCGATACGGCGATTGCCGGCATCGAGTCACTGGCGGCGGTGCGCGGGCGCATCATCCGGCTGCGCCTGGAGGAACTGCTCTAGCCCCGTGATGGAGCGCAGTCCAGCTCGCGGCTGGCAGGGCCGCCGTCTCCTGCCGCTCGGTCTCGACGGCGGTTGCCTGCGGCCAAATGGCGAGACGAGTGGCGGTGAGGCATGCTGAGTCGACTGGCGGTCGGGCTGCTCTGGCTGCTGCACTGGCTGCCGTTGCCGGTGCTGGCGCGCTGCGGCAACGCGCTGGGCAGCCTTTCCTTCCAGATCGGCCGGCGACGACGCCACATCGTCCTGGTGAACCTCCGTCTGTGCTTTCCGGAACTCTCGGAAGAGCAGCGCCAGCAGCTGGCTCGGGCCCATTTCAGGGTGCTTGGGCGCAGCATGCTCGAACGCAGCCTGCTCTGGTGGGCGAGCACCGAGCGTCTGTCGCGCCTGATCACCGTCGTCGGCGATGACCACCTGCGGACTTTGGTCGAAGCGGGGCGGCCGGTGCTGATGCTGACGCCGCATTTCGTCGGACTCGACGCCGGCGGCGCGGCGATCGCCATGCGCTTCGACTGTGCGAGCATCTACGCCGTGCAGTCGAATCGCGTCTTCGATCGCCTGTTGCTCCGCGGTCGTCAGCGCTTTGGCGACCAGTTGCTGCTCTCGCGGCAGGAGCCCGTGCGGTCCAGCGTCCGGGCGATGAAGGCGGGGCGGCCGCTCTACTACCTGCCGGACATGGATTTTGGGCGCCGAGACTCGATCTTCGTGCCGTTCTTTGGCGTGCAGACGGCGACCGTTCCCGGTCTGTCACGGCTGGCGCGACTGGCGGGCGCCACCGTCGTTCCCTGCCTGACACGCATTCTGCCGGACGCTGCGGGTTACCTGGTGACGGTCGGCGAGCCGTGGCAGGGGTTCCCGAGTCGCGATGTCGAGGCGGACACGGCGCGCATGAATGCCTGGATCGAGCAGGCGGTCCGCAGCATGCCGGAGCAGTACTACTGGGTGCACCGGCGTTTCAAGACGCGCCCGGAGGGCGAGTCGCGACCCTACTGAGGGTGACCGGCGGCGCTTTTCGCGCCGCCGCGGCACGTTGGCGAACCGAAGCGCGGTCGCGGCGAGTATACTTGTCCGGCATGCAGCCTGGCGCCGCAGGCTGCCTGGCCACCGGGCCGAAAACCTGATCTTCTGAGACCTCTCTATCTTGGCACTGACCCTACTCGGATTGTCCGGCGCGCTGACGCACGACCCGTCGGCAGCTCTCTACCGCGACGGCAGGTTGGTCGCCGCCGCCGAGGAGGAGCGCTTCGTTCGCGACAAGCACGCCAAGAACCGCATGCCCTACGAGGCGGCGAAGTTCTGCCTCGATTTCGCCGGTATCCGGCCGGCCGAGGTGGACGCGGTGGCGATACCCTTTGCCCCGATCAGCCTGCTTGGACGAGCGCGCTGGCACTATGCGCGGCGCTACTGGTACGCTCCGGATCGTGCGCTGGACGCCATCCTGGCCGGCAACCGCCGTTTTCACCGTTACCGCAGGCGGATCGAGTGGTGTCTGCAGCAACTGGGCTTCGATCTGCGGAAGACCGAGATCGTGCCCGTCGAGCACCACCTCGCGCATGCCGCGAGTGCCTACCATTGTGCCGGTTTTCAGGAGAAGACGGCGATCCTCGGCATCGACGGCAAGGGCGAGTACGCGACGACCTTCTTTGGCTACGGCGAAAATGGCAGGATTCACAAGATCAAGGAGTTCTACGACCCGGATTCTCTGGGGGGGTTGTACGGTGCGTTGACCGAGTACCTCGGTTTCGAGATGCTCGACGGCGAGTACAAGGTGATGGGAATGGCACCCTACGGCGACCCCGGACGCTACGATTTCGCGCGTCTTGCCCGCTTCGAGAGCGGTGAACTGAAGATCAATACCCACTACGCCAACGTGATCGGCTTCCGCCGATACAAGGAAGGCGGCAAGGGGTACTACTTCTCGCCAAAGCTGGTGGACTGGCTGGGACCGAAGCGTGCCGGCGATGTCGCCGACGATCCCTACATTCATTACGCGGCGAGCATGCAGAAGCTGTTCGAGGATCTGTCGCTGCAGATGCTCGAACACTATCTGGGCGATATCCTGCGGGAGACCGGCCGACTCGCCTTTTCCGGCGGCGGGGCGCTGAACGTCAAGCTCAACCAGAGGATCATTGCCCGTCCGGACGTGCGCGAACTCTTTGTCCAGCCGGCCTCCGGCGACGCCGGCACGGCGGTTGGCGCAGCGGCCTACGTCTCGCTGCAGCGCGGTGTCGCGGTCGAGAAGATGGAGCATGTCTATCTCGGCCCGGCATACAGCAACGAGGACGTCATCGCCGCCTGCGCGCGTCATCCGGCCAAGCCGGCGTGGCAGCGGCTTGACGCGGTCCCGCTGCGGGTCGCGCGGCTGCTGGCAGCTGGCCATCCGGTGGCCTGGTTCCAGGGCAGGATGGAGTTCGGACCGCGCGCCCTGGGTGGCCGGTCGATCCTTGGCTGCCCGAGCGTTGCCGGTGTCGCCGACCGGATCAACGCGCAGATCAAGTTTCGCGAGCGCTGGCGCCCGTTCTGTCCGAGCATGCTCGATACCGTCGGGCCGCAGATGCTCGGCAGCACGCATCCGGCACCGTTCATGACCTTCACTTTCGAGGTGGCGAAAGGCTGGAAGGAACGGGTGCCCGAGGTCGTGCATGAGGATGGCACGTCGCGTGCGCAGGTGCTGCGGCGCGAGTTCAATCCG
>JAEUOM010000021.1 GCA_016788495.1 Accumulibacter sp.
GCGCGAGAGCGGCGAGCCGCTGCGCGCCGATTGCGCGCGACGCATCGTCACCCTGCTCGACGACGCCGACGCACTCGCCGGTGCGCGGGCGGTGCTGCGCGCGCGCGCCGGCGACCGGCTGGCGCAGCTCGGCGATCCGCGTTTCGATGCGCAGCGCTTTTTCCTGCCGGCCGACGAGATGCTCGGTTTCGTGCGCATCGCCGCCGACCCGGATTTCGTCATCGGTACGCGCAGCGTGGATCGCGAGCGGGTCGCGCGGATCGCAGGTGGCGAGGTTTACGACGACGAGATCAACGAGCTGCCGACGCCGACGCGCGCGTTCCACATCGCCCGCTACCCGGTGACCGTCGCGCAGTTTCGCGCGTTCGTCGCGGCGACCGGTTTCGCGATCGGCGACGCCGATGCGCTCGCCGACCCCGACAGCCGGCCGGTGCGCCGGGTGAGCTGGCATGAGGCCTTGGCCTGGTGCGACTGGCTCAACGAGATGCTCGCGACGTCGCCGGCGCTCGCCGGCAGCCGAGTCGCCACGCTGGTGCGCGAGCACGGCTGGCGGGTGGCGCTGCCGGGCGAACCCGAGTGGGAGAAAGCGGCGCGCGGCGGCTTGCGCGGAGCGGTGTTTCCGTGGGGTGACGATGCCGATGACGGGGACGGCCGGCGCGCGAATCATGCAGCTTCGGGGATCGGCGACACGTCGGTCGTCGGCTGCTTCCCCGCCAACGGCCATGGCCTGCACGACATGGCGGGCAACGTCTGGGAGTGGACGCGCAGCCTCTGGGGTACCGAGTGGGGGAAGCCGGACTTCGCTTATCCGTACCCGATCGACGATCCTCTTCGGGAGGATCTCCGGGCTGGCGACGAGGTGCTGCGGGTCGTGCGCGGCGGCTCGTGGTGCGGTCGCCGGGACTATGCGTGCTGTGGCATCCGCGACGGGAATCGCCCGGATTCCCGCGGTGTCAACTTCGGTTTTCGCGTGGTGTTGCGTTCTTCCCCTGTTCTTCCACTCTGATCTCTGCTCCCTCTGCACTCTGTCACTCCGGGAACTCCGACTCTGGAGGGGGTGCGGGGGAGACTTCCCCCGCAGCGCGCAGCGCGGGCTCAGCCGCTGCGTCGCGGGATCGAATGGGCCGAGAAGCTCAGTAGTGGTAGCGAAGCTGCGCGATCAGTAGATCGTCACCGTCGACGCGGTACACCATGCGCTGCTCGTCGGTGATCCGGCGTGACCAGAAACCCGACAACGCGTGTCGCAGCGGCTCGGGCTTGCCGACGCCGACAAAGGGTTCGCGCATCACTTCCTGGATCAGCCTGTTGATCCGCTCGGCCATCCTGCGGTCGTGCTTCTGCCAGTGGAGACAGTCGTCCCAGGCCGTGTCGGCGAACACCAGTCGCATCAGAGCAGTGGCCGCTCGCTGCCCCTTCCTTCAGCCAGTTGCGCTGCCGCGTCCAGCAGCCGCCTCGCGTTCGCTGGGCTGCGCAGCAAGTAGGCCGTTTCTTCGAGCGCCCGGTAGTCATCGAGCGAGAGCATGACGACCGATGGCTCACCGTTGCGGGTGATGATCAGCGGCTCGTGGTCGTCACAGACGCGGTCCATCGTCCGGGCGAGGTTGGCGCGCGCGGCGCTGTAGCTGATGGCGTCCATGACGGGATTCCAGTGTTCTTGTACGCTTTATTGTACGCAAGCGGAGTGGAGTGCTCAATGCCGGCATGCCATGTCCGTGTTCCGCAGGCAATCGTGGACTCCGGCAAGCGGTCGCTACGCCCAGTTCGTCCGGGTCACCTCATCCATCCGGCGGCGGCCCGCTGGCGGGCGTTCAGCCGCTGCGTCGCGGGATCGGATGGGCCGAGAAGATGTGCTTGCGCAGCCCCCAGGTGTCGGCGTAGCGCACATGGTTGATCCAGCCCTGGACGCTGGCGTCGAGTTCGGCGAACGAAATCCACCCGGCGGCGTAAGCGTCGAGCCTGTCCTGCAGGCGGCGGCTGAAGTTCAGCGCGTTGCGCCGCTTGAGCAGCCGATGCGTCGGGTAGACGACGAAGCCGAGCCACGGGATGCCGCAATGCGTCGGCAGCACCTGCGCCTGCGCCGCGTGGATCGTCAGCCGCTCGCGCGCCAGGCGCTCGATGATCGCCCGCTTCCACCGCCAGAGGGTGTTGCAGTCGTCGCTGAACAGGGCGAAGTCATCGACGTAGCGCAGGTAGGCGCTGCAGCCCAGTTCGCGCTGCACGAACCAGTCGAAGTCGCTGAGATAGACGTTCGACCAGAACTGCGAGGTGAGATTGCCGATCGGCAGCCCGCGTGGCCGGCAGGCGGCGAGCAGGTCGTCGCCGGGGAAGTAGACCATCGTGTACTCGTTCGCCAGGATACCCGCGCCGCTGTCGATGATCGTTCCCGCGAGCCAGAGCACGTCGGCGTCGTCGATGCTGCGGGCGAGTCGGGCGCGCAGGATCTCGTGGTCGATGGACGGGAAATGCTGCACGACGTCGGCGCGCAAGACGTAGCGATGACGTCGCGCATGCTGTTGCAGGCGGGCGATGGCGCGGTGCGTTCCCTTGCCGCTGCGGTTGGCATAGCTGTCGGCGATGAACTGGGCCTCGAACAGCGGCTCGATCCGGTTGCACAGGGCATGATGGACGACGCGGTCGGCGAAGGGCGCCGCGCTGATCCGGCGCCGTTTCGGTTCGTGGATCAGGAAATCGCGATACGATCCGGGGCGGTACGTCCGGGCGCGCAGCGCGTCCTGCAGCGCGAGCAGCCGGTCCGCCACCTGTTGCTCGAACGCCGCCGTGCTGCTCTTGCGCCGCTTGCCGCGCGCGGCGAGGCGAAAGGCCGACCAGAGGTTGTCCCATTCGCTGACGGCGTCAAAGAGGCTGGCCATCGCCGGCTCCCGTCGACCGCAAGAGGCTCGCGGCAGCCCGCCGGTTCGTCCGGCATGCCCGCCGCGCGCCTCGTTTCCACATCCTTGCCGGGAGTCGCGCACGATGCCCAACACCAAAGAACTGGTGATCTTCACCCAGACCTACGATCTCCTGACCTGGCTCCTGCCGCACTGCGAGCGCTTTCCGAAGAACCAGCGCTTCGTCGTCACGCAGCGGCTGCAGGGCGCCGCGCTCGATTTCCAGGAGGCGATCTTCGAAGCCAATGCGCGCAGCGGCGGGCAGCGCCTGCAGCACCTGCAGGCCGCCGACGCCCAGCTCAACAAGCTGCGGCTCTACCTGCGCCTGGCACGGCACTGGGATTGGCTCGGCAGCGGTCAGTACGAGCACGCGAGCCGCATCGTCGCCGAGATCGGCCGCCTGCTTGGCGGCTGGATTCGCCAGACCGCGTCCGGCAGGAGCGGCAGCGGAGCTGCCCGCGGCGATCGCGCGGGCGATGACTTCTGATCGGCGGCTGCGCCGGCGGCTGTCGTGCCGCTCGCTGCAATCATCGCGCGGCTCCGTCCGGCAGGTCGGGGCGGGTACGGCGGGCTTGCTGGCCTGGCCGTACCCGTGCTTCTGTATGCGCCCGGCGCGGGCAATGCCCCGGTGTCGCCCTGCCTTGCGGCCTGCGCGCGGACCAGACGGGTCTGGCGCTGTTCTTCTTCCTTCGCCTCGGTCGGCAAAGCCGCTGTCGCGGGTCGGCCGGCATTTCCGGAACACGCGCGGCATGGTGATGCCGGCATGCCGTTCCGCCAGGCGGCGGAACCAGAAGAAGGGGCGGAAGAACATGGGAAGAACGCAACACCACGCGAAAACCGATGTCGTCATTGCGGTTGTCCGGGTGATTCCTGTTGCGGATGGCACAGCGCGCATTGTCCCGGTGATTGTTCCACGAGCCGCCGCGCACGACCTCTCCAGACTGCCTGGCCGGATGTCGCCAGCCGGCCGACGTAGACTACCAGAACGACCAAAACAAAAAAACGGGCCGCGCTGCGCGCGGCGGGGGAAGTCTCCCCCGCACCCCCTCCAGAGTCGGAGTTCCCGGAGTGACAGAGTGCAGAGGGAGCAGAGATCAGAGCGGAAGAACAGGGGAAGAACGCAACACCACGCGAAAACAGATGCCGTCATTGCGGAGGCCCGGGGGACTCCTGAAGCGGATGGCACAGCGCGCATAGTCCCGGTGACTGCCCCACGAGCCGCCGCGCACGACCCGCATCACCTCGTCTGATGCATCCGGATCCTCGCGTAGCCGATTGTTGGCGTCATACGGGTAGCCAAAGTCCGGCTTGTGCCAATCGGTACCCCAGAGGCTGCGCGTCCATTCCCAGACGTTGCCGGCGAGGTCCTCGCAGCCGTAGGGGCTCTCGCCGCCAGAGAAGACGCCCGGGGTGCTCGTGTCGCCGATGCTCATCTCCGCATTGGCGCTCTCTTCCTCCCAGTCGTCGCCCCATGGGTAGCTGCGCTCTGGCAGCGGGTTGTCCTGCAGCGGCGCGTCGCTGGCCGTGAATCCCTGCGCGATGCCGGCGAGCCGGATCGCCTGCGGGATCTCCAGTGCGCCGCGAGCCGCCTTCTCCCACTCGGCCTCCGACGGCAGCGAGACGATCCAGCCGGCCGGCAGCCGCGCGCGCCAGCGCGCGTTCAGCCAGGCACAGAAGGCACGCGCATCGTGCCAGGTGACGTTCACGACCGGTCGGTTCGCTGGCGGACGCAGCGCAGCCGCGTCATGGTCCGCGTAGCCGCTGGCGCCGACGAACTCGGCGAACTGCGCGACGCTGACCGGCGCCTCGGCGATCCAGTAGTCGTAGTCGAGCGTCTCGTTGCAGTGCAGCGGTGCGTTCTCGTCGTCCCGTTCACCCATCCAGAAAGCGCCAGCCGGAACCTGCGCGAAGCGCATCGCGTCGACTTCGAGCAGGTGGCGGCGCGGATCGCCGAGCCGTGCGAGCACGTCGCCGGCGAGCGCGCGCTGTCGGGCGGCGACGCCGCCGTCGGCGGGCGGCACCGGCAGCGAGGCGGCGAGCCAGCCGGCAACGCGGTTCGCGATCGCACGCGTGCGGCCGCGACTGCGGATGGCGCCGACGCCGATCTCGAGCAACTGCATTCCGGCGAGCAGCGCGCAGCTCCAGTCGGCAGCCGCCGG
>JAEUOM010000022.1 GCA_016788495.1 Accumulibacter sp.
ATGAAGAAGACCTGGAAGACGACGACGACGATCAGCGTCGGCGCGAGATCACGACCTGCTTCGTGCAGCAGCTCGCGTATGACGCGAACGAGCGAACCGAGACGCATCCTAGGCCTGCACGTCCGTCCACGAGCGGCGGCGGGCCTGGCAAACGGCGAACCGGCGACGCTGAGCATCGGCTGCAGGGAACGGGTCGGAATCAGTCGTCTTCGCCATGGCCGGGAATCATGCCCGAGATCGCCGGCGGCGACAAGACTTGCAGGTCAAATCACCCTGGCATGGCCACGCGCCGACGGCCCGATTGACAGAGGGCCACTGCAGGCCGTCGGCAGCGGCGATCGTGATTGACGGCGGCCGCCAGGAAAGGCCATACTGATGTCCGCATCATCGACCGGCTCCGCGCGCCGGGAACCTGCGGCAACGAGCGTCACGAGGGGGTTCGACACGACGTGCCGGCGGCGGTTGCGCGCCCGGAACCGCCGCCGATGCCGCGCCGCGGACCCGGATTGGTTTCTTTCGCCGCAGGCAAGGCCCGCAGATGATCAACCGCTTCGCACCCGTAATCTACATCCTCGGCATCCTGATCGTCGGCTTCGGCGGGCTGATGCTGCTGCCGCTGAGCCTCTCCTGGCTGACCGCCGACGGCGCGCACAGCGCCTACGACGAGGCCGTCCTGATCACCGTTGCCGTCGGCGCCGCACTGACGTTCTCCGTGCGCCACCAGAAGCGCGACATGCGCGTGCGCGAGAGCTTCCTGCTGGTGGCGCTGATCTGGTCGCTATTGCCGGCCTTCGGCGCGCTGCCGCTCTACCTGCACATCGACGGGCTGTCGTGGACCGACGCCTACTTCGAGGCCGTCTCGGGACTGACGGCGACCGGGGCGACGGTGCTTTCCGGTCTCGACCACCTGCCGCTGTCGATCAACTTCTGGCGCACCTTCATGCACTGGATCGGTGGTCTCGGGGTCGTCGTCCTCGCGGTGGCGATCCTGCCGCTGCTCGGCTTCGGCGGCCGCAGCATGCTCAAGGCGGAAACCCCCGGCCCGATGAAGGATTCGAAGATCACGCCGCGGCTGACCGAAACCGCCAAGGGGCTGTGGGTGGTGTACGTGATCCTGACGGTCGCCTGCGGACTCAGCCTCCACCATGTCGGGATGACGCCCTGGGACTCGCTGATGCACGCCTTCTCGATCATGGGCCTTGGCGGCTTCTCGACCAAGGATGCCAGCCTCGGCCACTTCGACAGCCTGGAGATCGAACTCGTCGTCATCGTCTTCGCACTGCTCGCCGGAATAAACTACAGCACGCACTTCCTCGCCCTGGCGAAGCGTTCGCTGCGCCCCTATCGCTTCGACGTCGAAGCACACTATTTCCTCGGCTTTCTCGCCCTGAGCAGCCTGGCGCTGACCGTCTATCTGTTGCCGGATGGCATCTACGACGATTTTCTGACCACGTTTCGCTACGTCGCCTTCCACTCGGTATCGATCGCCACCTCGCTCGGCTTTGCCACCACCGATTATGTCCAATGGCCGCTGTTCGCGCAGTTGTGGATCCTCTTCCTCGGCAGCTTCATCGCCTGCTCGGGGTCGGCCGGCGGTGGCATCAAGATGATCCGGGCGGTGATCCTCTACAAGCAGGTCTTCCGTGAACTGATGCGCGCGATGCACCCGTGCGGGCTGCAGAGCGTGCGCTTCGGGACCAGCATTGTGCCCGACCATGTTCTGCACGCGATCCTCGGCTTCCTCTTCATTTACGTCGTGTCGATCGTCTCGCTGACGCTGCTGATGGTCGCCACACGGCTCGACGTGATCACCGCCTTCTCGGCCGTCGTTGCCTGCATCAACAACACCGGCCCCGGCCTCAACCTGGTCGGCCCGGCGACCACCTACGCCGTGCTCAGCGACTTCCAGACCTGGATATGCACCTGGGCGATGCTGCTCGGCCGCCTCGAGATCTTCACGCTGCTCGTCCTGCTGATGCCGGCTTTCTGGCGACGCTAGCGCTGCACGCGGGCTGGCATCGCCAGACGCACGCCGAACCCGTCCCGCTTGCCGGTCTCCGCCACCGCCGGGCGGCGACACACCTGATCGCCGCCGCCGGCGCCTTCTACCAGCGAATCTGGACTTCCTGGATGACCTGCGGCGTCGCGCGCTGAATGGTGAACTTGATGCCTTCGACCTCGATCGTCGTCCCCGGCTTGGGAATCTCGCGCGCGAATTCGAGCAGGAAACCGGAAAGCGTGTCGTGGCTGCCCTCGCCGGGCAGCTTCAGGCCGAGTTTCTCGACCAGCAACTGCGGGTTGGCGCGGGCGCTGACGACGTAGTCGTGATGTCCGAGCTTGCGGAACCACTCCGCCGGTTTCTCCTGCCGGTCGTACTCGTCCTCGATGTCCTCGACCACTTCCTCGATGATGTCCTCGATGGTGACGATGCCCTCGGCGCCGCCGAACTCGTCCATCACCACCGCCATCGCGTCGCCGTCCTTGCGCAGCTCGACGAGCATCGACTCGGCGCTCTTGCTCGCCGGCACGTAGCGGGTCGGACCGACGAATCCGTCGATCGGCGTCGCGGCCTCGACGCCGAGCAGGTCCATCGTGTTGAGCACGCCGATGACGCGGTCGATGCGGCCGTCGTACACCGGCAGGCGGACGTGCGCGCTGTCGACCGCCAGGCGCACCGCCTCGCCCACCGTGCACCGCCTGTCGATGGCCGTGACGTCGATCAGCGGCACCATCACCTTGTACACCGTCGTCTCGGAGAAGTTGAACATGCGCCGGATCATCGTCTTCTCGATCTGCTGGATGTCGCCCCCTTCCTGTGGCGGCATCTGCACCATGCTCTGGATCTGTTCGCGCAGAGTGAAGGGGTTGTGCTCATCGCGCGCGCCGGCGAGGCGCGAAAGGAACTTCGACAGCGTGACGAAGACGATCAGGATCGGCGCGAACAGGATCGAGAAGAAGCGCAGGATGTAGATGACGTACGGCGTGATCACGTCGGCGCGCTGCTGGAAGACGCTCTTCGGGACGATCTCTCCGAAAACCCAGATCAGCGGAGCGACGAGGATGACTGCCAGCCAGCTGCCGGCATCGCCGAACAGCTCGATCATCAGCGCGGTGGCGATCGTCGAGTTGGCGACGACGGCGATGTTGGTCCCGACGAGTGTCGTCGACAGCAGCCACTCGGGCCGCTTCTCGAGCATTTCGAGCGCCATCCGCGCGCCGCGCGATCCCTTGGCGGCATCGTGGCGCAGTTTCATGCGGTCGGCGCTGACGATGCCGAGTTCCGAGCCCGAGAAGAAGCCCTCGGCGATCAGGCAGACGACCATCAGCAGGGCCGTGAGCAGGATATCAGGCATTTATGCGTCCCCCTTCTTCTCTTCGGTCGTTTCCTTGCTCGCCGCCGCCTCGCCGGTATCCGCAGCGGCTGCGGCCGGCGGCGGCAGCCGTTCGACGAGGACGCGCGTGATCCGGTTGTGCTCGAGCGTCTCGACGGTGAAGCGCAACCCGTGACGCTCGATCGCCGCGCCGCTCGCCGGCAGTTCGCCAAAAGCCTGCAGCAACGCGCCGGCGAGGGTCTCGACTTCCTCGCTCTCGATGCGGACGCCGAACTCCTGGTTGAAGTCGTCGAGCGACATGCTGGTGTCGATCAGGCGGCGGCCGTCGGCGAGGTCGCTCATCAGGTGCCGCGGCACGACGTCGCTGTCGGACGGACTGGCGATCTCGCCGAAGACGCACTCGAGCAGATCCTCCATCGTCACCAAGCCGGTGACGCCACCGTACTCGTCGACGATCAGCGCGAACGACAGCTTGCGCTGGCGGAAGGTGTGGAACAGCTCGACCGCCGGCTTCGATTCCGGAAAGAAACTCGGCTGCCGCAGCAGCTTGCGGATTCCCTGCGGGTCACGCTCGAGCCGGGCGAGATCGACCCCGAGCAGGTCGCGCGTGTAGAGGATGCCGAGGATGGTGTCGCGATGCCCCTTGAACACCGGATAGCGCGACTGCCGCGTCGCCCGGATCTGCGCCAGCAGCTCGCTCACCGGCAGGTCGGCCGAGAGGAACTGGATGTCCGAGCGTGGCCGCATGATGTCGCTCAGCGACTTGTTGCCGAAATCGAAGATCTTCTCGATGTACTGCGCTTCCTTGCTGTCGAGCGCGCCCTCGCCGACGGCGTCATGCACCAGCGTACGGATCATGTCCTCGGTGACCAGGTTGCCCTCGGAACGCTGCTTGCCGACGATCAATGTGATGAAGAAGTCGGAGATGTGGCGGATCACTTCGCGCAGCGGCGTGATCAGTCGCGCGAACAGAGCGATCGGGCGACACTCGGCGTTGGCGAAGGCGACGTTGTTGCGGATCGCCAGCACCTTCGGCGTGATCTCGCCGAAGAGCAGCAGGATCGGCACCATCACCAGCAGGTTGATCATCTCGTTCTCGGCGCCGAAGAGGTGGATGATCATCGCCGCCGAGATCACCGACGCCGAGACATTGACGAACTCGTTGCCGATCAGGATGGTGACGATCAGCCGCCGCGGCTCGGCGCGCAGGCGCTCGATGAGTTCGATGCGCGGATTCTTCGCCGCGCGCATCTGGTCGAGCTGAAACTGGCTGAGCGAGAACAGCGAGGTTTCAGTGCTCGAGAAGAAACCCGAGAAACCGAGCAGGACGACAAAGACGACGAGTTCGATCCATAGGGCAGGATCCATGGTTCACACCTTCCTCCAGAAAAGGGACATGGCACGACATCCGCGGTTGGCGGCGACAGGATTGCAAGAGGGACCGGCGACAGCAGCGCTGCCGGGACGGCCAACCAGACAGACCGTCGACGGCGAACTTCCGGCGCCGACGGTCACGACAGGCTTGCAGGGAGGCTCGGAAGTGGCGAAAGCCCGAGCAACGATCGGCGCTTCCTGCCGCAAAGCGGGTGTCCGGCGGCAGGAGGGAGAGGGGACGCAAGTCGCCGGCAGCCGTGCTGCAGCGAGATGGGCGGGGTAAAATGGGGAATCAGCCCGTGAACGACATGGACGCGGATTCTGCGCCAGCTTGATGCCAGAGTCAAGGCCGGCGCAACCGCGGGTTCGCGCGCCGAGTCGCCGAAGCCACCTCGCGACGTCCGTGCCAAGCGGGCGCTGCGCGCTCGCCGATTCGCCGCCGGAGCGGCCCCCGCCGCACCGCCCGCAGATCCTTTGCCGCTCTCATGACGAACGACTGGTCACGACCCGCGGCCGGCTGGCGTGGATTCGTCGCCGGCTGGGCGAGCCACGACGGCAGGTTGCCCAAGCGCACGATCTCGTGTACATAACCGTTCTGTCATCCATCATGCTGCACGCGGCGGCCGTACCGGTCTTCCGCGTGCAGAAAGCCGCCGTCAGATGTTCGAAGCCTTCCTGCTGTTCATCCTGCTGCTGTTCTCGGCCTTCTTCTCCGGCTCCGAGACGGCGATCACCTCGCTCTCGCGGGCGCGCGTCGAGGCGCTGTTGGCCGAGCGTCGTTTCGGAGCACGCGCTGCACCGGATGAAGGGCAACCTCAACCGTACGCTGGTGATCATCCTGATCGGCAACAACCTGGTGAATACCGGCGCCGCGACCCTCGGAACGGTCGTCGCGACCGAGTACTTCGGGCATCTCGGGCCGGGTCTGGCGGTCGGCATCATCACGCTGCTGCTGCTGATGTTCGGCGAGATCACTCCGAAGACCTTCGGCTCGCGTTACGCGATCGCCATCGCGCTGCTCGCCTCCGGACCGCTCGAACTCCTTGGCAAGCTGATGCTGCCGCTGGTCTGGACGATCGAAGCCTTCATTCGCTGGATGCACAGTCTGACCAGCCCGCCAAAGGACCCGACGGTGACCGAAAGCGAACTGATCGCACTGGCCGAGCACGGAACGCAGGAGGGATCGATCGAAGCCGGCGAGCACCAGATGATTCGCCGCATATTCGACTTCAGCACGCTGCGCGCCGGCGACATCATGGTTCACCGCCACCAGATCTTCTCGCTCGACGGCCAGCGGACGATCGGCGATGCGCTGGCCGAGATCGCCAGTCAGTCGCATTACCGGATTCCGCTCTATGCCGGCAACCCCGAAGAGATCAGCCGCGTCGTGACGCTGCCGGAAATCCTCAGGGAAGTCGCGCGGGGCAACCTGAACAAGACCCTGGCCGAAGCCGGCAGCGAACCGCTGTTCGTCCCGCCCAACCAGCCGGTCGACCGGCTGCTCGACGTGCTGCGGGCGAACAAGGATCAGTTGATCGTCGTGGTCAACGAGTTCGGCGGCCTGCTCGGCATCTTCACGCTCGAGGACATCCTCGAGGAACTGGTCGGTGAGATTTACGACGACCAGGAAGCGCCGCCGGACGAACAGGTCCTGCTGATGAAACCCGACGGCAGCGAACTGGTCGTCGACGGAACGACCGAGCTGCGGATCATGGAGGCGCATTTCGAACAGGATTTCGCCGGCAAACCGTACGACTCGGTGAATCTGTGGATCATCCGCAGTCTCGAACGGATTCCCGCGCCCGGGGAGAGCTTCCAGATCGAGGGTCTCGAGGTGAAGATCGAGCGCGCTTCACGACGCCGCATCCACGAGGTGCGCATCAGGCGCCCGGCAGCGAAGGCGGCGGCAGCGGCTGCCAGCGCCGCCGACAGGGCGCCAGACGGCGGCCAAGGCGACGGCAATCCGTCCTCGTCGTAGCGCCGCCACTGCGCCGACTCGCAGAGCGCCGGCGCAGCGATCCGCCGCACCCGCCGCCGCCGGTTGGCCGTTGGCCGCCTACTCGCGCAGCAGCATCGCCGCCGGCAGCACCGTTCGCGCCATCCGCTTGGCGAAGTAGTAAATCCGCTTCTGCTTCTCGATGATGTCGATCTCCATCGTGTACGCGGGTATCCGGTTGGGTTCCTCGGCGACGAGGCGGCGCGCCTCGTGCAGCGCCGCCGAATCGGCGATCTGGTTGATCTCCTCCTTCATTCCGGTGACCACCTGCGCCGCCCGCTGGTTGCGTTGCGCGACCGCCTGCACGGCGGCGGTCACCGCGCGCGTGATCGCCTGCTGGAAACCGTTCAGCACCCCCTGCGTCGCCTCGCTGATCTGAATCTGGTCCTTGATACGGTCGTAGCCGAGCACCACCAGATTGGTCTCGATGATGTCGCCGATGTTCTCGAGGTTGCTCACCGCCTCCATCAACTGCAGCAACTCGCGCGTCTGCTCGTCGTTCAGTTGCTGCTTGCTGATGCGGCCGAGGTAGTCGATGATCCCGGCGTGCAGGATGTCGACGGTGTCGTCCATCTTCCTGATCTCCTCGAGCGCCTCGCGGTCGCCCTTGATGATCGCCGGCATGATCCCGTTCAGCATCTGGTTGACCGTCTCGCCCATGTGCATCACTTCCATCCGCACCTGGTCGAGTGCCAGCGAGGGCGTGCTCAGCAGCTCCTCCTGCAGGAAACGGGTGCGGACGATCATCGCTTCCTCCTCGAGCGCCTTGTCGGGCACCAGCCATTCGACAAGGCGTGCGATCTGCGTCGTGAACCAGATGAAGATCAGCGTGTTGGCAACGTTGAAGAAGGTGTGCGCGTTGGCGATCTGGCGCGGCGTTTCGGCCGCCAGCCGCGCGGCTCCGGAGAGATCGGGGTACGACGGCGAGATGGCGGTGACCAAGTTGGCAATGAAACCGATGAAGGGCAGCCAGATCAGCACCCCGCAGACGTTGAACAGCAGGTGAACGATGGCCGCGCGCACCGCCTCGCGCGGCTTGCCGATCACCGCCAGCAGCGCCGTCGCACAGGTGCCGATGTTGGCGCCGAAAGCCAGCGCGATGCCCGCCTGCAGGCTGATGAAGCCCTGGCTGGCCATGACGATGACGATGCCGGTCGAGGCCGACGACGACTGGATCAGCGCCGTGAAAGCGGTGGCGATCAGCACGCCGACGAGCGGGTTGTCCATCGACTTCATCAGGTCGAGGAAGGGCTGGAAGCTGCGCAGCGGTTCCATCGCCTCGCTCATCACGTGCATGCCGAAAAAGACCATGCCGAGGCCCATCAGCATCTCGCCATAGTGCTTGGTCTTGTCGCTCTTGGCGATGAACAGCATGGCGAAACCAACCGCGATCATCCCCAGTGCCGCCTTGGTGATCTTGAAGGCGACGATCTGCGCGGTGATCGTCGTGCCGATGTTGGCGCCCATGATGACGCCGACCGACTGCGACAGCGACATCAGGCCGGCGGAGATGAAGCCGACGACGAGCACGGTGGTGACCGACGACGACTGGATCACCGCCGTCACCAGCGCGCCGGTGCCGACGCCCATGAAGCGGTTGACCGTCAGCTTGGCGAGGATGCCTTTCATCCGTTCGCCGGCAACCGCCTTCAGCCCTTCCTCCATCTGCATCATGCCGAAGAGGAAGATCGCCAGGCCGCCGAGCAGCTCGACGGTCATCATCAGCCAGTCGGGGTCGCCGGTGGCCCCATCGGCGGCCAGCGCCGGTCGCGTCAGCAGACCGATCGCCACGGCGAGTACGCAGACCGCCAGCGGCAGCACGAGCGGCTGCCTGCGGTGAAACGTTGCGAGATTCATGTTGTTGTCTCCTCCTGTGGTTGCAGATCAGCCCTTCCCGCGCTCCTTGACAATGGTGACCGGCAGCCGGGCCAGGCTGACGACCTGCTCGGCAACTGACCCGAGCAGCAGGTGGCGCAGTCCGGTGATCCCCTTGCTGCCCATCACCAGCATGCTCGCCTTCTGCTTCTGCGCCACCTGGAGGATGCGCGTCACCGGGATTCCCTTGACCAGCAGCAGTTCAGCCTTGTGCAGCGCCTGCCGCTGCGGGTGCTTCTTCTTCGCTTCGCCGAGGAAGGCGTCGAGCATCTCGCCTGCGATATCCTCCATCCGCATCAGAGTCTTTTTCCGCGCCATGCGCGCGTAGTAGCCGGGCATGTTCAGCGGATCGTGGACGACATGCAGCACCACCAGCCGTAGACCGAGGCCATCGGCGAGATCGCTGGCGAGCAGCAGTGCCGCCTCCGAGTGCGCCGAGAAATCGACCGCCGCCAGGATCGGCCCGCGCGCTGCCGCTGCCATCCGGGCGTCGTCATGCTTGTTTTCAGCCATCTGCAGGTACTCCTCCGAGAAAGGAACAGGTCGCTCGACCGTCGGACCGCCTTCACCGGCAGCAGCGCCCGCTCACCACAGCAACGACCGCCGGACTCCCCGCCCGGCGGCCATGGTTTGCCCACGACGCGGCGGGCAAACCGCCACTTCTTGCCAAAGCTGCCATATCAGCCGGCGAAAATACAACAAATTCCCGTCGCATAGAAGACTTTCTTGCCGCCCGACCGACTTCGGCGATGCGGTCGCGGCAGCCGCCCAGGGCTTGCCAGCCGCCCTCACGGCAAGCGCAGCGGGCCGGCAAAAGTGCTTGTTTTGATGACGCAATGCGCCTATCCTTCTCGGCTGCGCGCCAACGCCGCGAAGGCGCGGCGGAATGCCTGCCCGCGATGCCGGACAGAGCCGGCGGCAAGCGGCCACGACGTCGCCGCGACTCGCGGATCAACAGGATTTCCTGAGGGGGAAGTGGATGGAAGGATTGAGCATGTCCGGCTTCCTGGGCAGCCTGGCGGCAGTTGACTGGGAACTGGTGATCCGCATCCTGGTGCAGTGTTGCCTGTTCTCGATGTCGGCCTTCTTTTCGGGGTCGGAAACCGCCCTCTTCTCGCTCAGCCGGATCGATCTGCAGAAACTGCGGAATTCCCGCAATCCTCATTCCGAAAGCATCCACGCGATGCTCGACGAGCCGCGGCGCCTGATCGTCTCGCTGCTCTGCGGCAACGAACTGGTGAACATCGCCGCCGCGGCGAACATGACGATGATCCTGATCAGCGCCTTCGGCGAGGCCGATGCCGGCTGGATCAACGTCCTCGTGATGGTGCCGCTGCTGCTGCTCTTCGGCGAAGTGACGCCGAAAACAATCGCGGTCAACTTCCCGGTGAAGTTCGCAACACTGCTCTCGGCGCGCTTCCTGCCGAAATGGATCTTCATCGTCACACCGCTGCGCAACGTCGTGCGGCTGGTCGCCGACCGCGTCACCACCTTCGTCGTCGGCGAGCACGTCAGCCGCGAGAACATCCTGAAGGCCGACGAACTGCGCACGCTGATGGCCGACAGTGAGGAAACCGGGGTCATCCAGGCGTCGGAGCGGGTGCTGATCGACAAGGTGCTCGAGGCGGCGGAAACCGACGTCGCGCGCATCATGACCCCCGGGCCGCGCATCCGCTTTCTCGACGGCGAACTGCCGGTCGACGAGTTGATCGAACGCTTCCGCAGTTACCGCCACCCGCGCGTTCCAGTCTACCGCGGCCATTGGGACAACGTCATCGGCTTCCTGCAGGCCGAGGATCTGCTGCGCCGCGTGCGCAGCGGCGGCACCGCAAGGATCGAGCTGAAGGAGATCCTGCGGCCGGCGCATTTCGTTCCGCCGACGAAGAAGGTCGACGAGATGCTCGAGTACTTCCAGCGCTTCAACACGCGCGCAGCGGTGGTCATCGGCGAGTACGGCGAAGTGCTCGGCATCGTCAC
>JAEUOM010000080.1 GCA_016788495.1 Accumulibacter sp.
GACCGGCAACCAGGCCGCCGCGTCAGCACCCGTAACGCGGCCACCGGAAGCGCTACGGGAGACCGCCGCTTCCCGCGAAGCGGAGGCCGACTGCCGCGACCACAACGAGAACTCATGCGCTTTCCCCCGCGAGGACCCAACGTCAAGCTTGAACGGATCGGCCGCAAGCGGCGAGGCCTTTTCGGGCCGCTTGCGGCCGGTCCCCTCTAAGCGCCGGTCAGGCCCGATGATCGTGAGTTCAACCATCTCTTCAACGAGGTCTGACTCTCTCCAGAGGCTCTTCCCGCCAACAGACCTTCCACACTAATGTCTTCGTCAAGAGCCTCCCAATGGATGCCTCGACCCATTCCAATCAACCGCCAGCTCTTTCGTTCATCAGCCGTGGCATGCAGCAGGCGCGGGTACCATGCGAGCGGAACAGAGATCGTCCGCCCGTCAGCAAGATCAACGTGCAAAGAATCCTGAGTGACCCTCACGGCTTGGGCGAGGGGAATCTCGATTTCAATCGCGGAAATATTCATTCCAAGCCTCCATCAATTCAGACTGATGCTTCCCGACGAGTTTCTCAATGCGGCTGATTTCGACTCGTGACAAGCCTCCACTGCTTTGAAGACGAACCGGGTCGATCCAGAACTTGGCGATGCCGTCTTCACGCTCCACGTGGATATGCTCGGGCTCATCTCGATCACTGGCGTAGAAGAAAAACCGATACGCTCCGACACGCAAGACAGTGGGCATTGGGACTATCCTCGGGACACCATGCGCCTAACGACCATGATCATCCTCGCGCGTAGCGCGTTGGCTATAGGCTTCCGCTAGTGGCATAAGAAACAACAAAGACTCTCCTTGCATCTGTAAAGCGTGGTTTGTCCCCTATTACCTGCTATTACCTGATTTCGACTCGTAGGTAATTAAATCGGCTCGGGTAAAACTGCATAACGTTGGAAATCAGCGGGCCGCTTTAAAGGGTCCGTTGGATTGAATTGTTATGTGACTTCCTACATAAAGACATTAGAAATTAACCAGTTTTTATACTCTTGGTGATTGGCCGCTTTCAGGCCTAGCTTTTCTGCCCCGAGACTAGCCCTCTCAATGGCGAAATAAGCCTCATCAAAGACATTGATTCTCAGATGCTCTTCATCTCTCCCGTCGTGATGCTTAAGTCTATTTCTTGCATCATTCCACTCATTGAAAGCATCTTTCTTGGTTCTATCGCCCGCGTAGAACAGCCCAGTGATCTCTCTGACTTTCTCTATGTGACTCCAAGTATCTTCTGCTAGTGACGTCTGGCCTTGTTGCTTTAGGAGGCCGGAAAAGATTCCGTCTGCGGCCCCCGCTAGCGTTACTGCAGATATTCGACGTCCATTGATAAAAAGAAAAATGGCATCTTCGAGTTGGGCAAGCCCAATATCAGCCTTACTTAGCAGCGATTCATCCTCAAAGCCAAGCGTTGGTGGTTGTGATCTTTCCGACTTCTCTGGAACAGAGAATGTCAAATCTACGGAAATATCTGCCCAATCAAGGCATTTGCGGAAGTCTCCGACCATATCAGCATTTTTCTTTGTCTTTGACTCATCGCCAAATGCCAGACCATCCCCCTCAGGAAATGGGCTGGCGTAGTAACCCAGGCTCCTGATTTTTCCTATGGATGAGTGCAGTTGACTTGAAAACTTTTCCGCCTCGTCTTTATTCCACAGTAGGTTGCCGTAGTAATTTCCCCTCGGCGGCTTCAGTATTACTTTCATCGAATGCAACAACTCCAGCTAAATCAAATAACGTGGATCTAATCCGACTGCGCGGCTTTTTGCGCAGGTCGGGTTGAGCGCAGGGTTGGGCGTCACGGCTATGGCCTAGCCTTAGCTCCAGATTTTATCTCGGCTAGGTGTTGCCGGTAGCCGGCCACTAGCTTCTTTGGGATGAAGACGTAGTTCACCAATTCGTCAAGCATTTCTGGATAGAGGTACAGAAGTGGGGTCTGTGCGCTCAAATGACTCTTTGTTCGTACCGTGGCTCGCTTTCGAACGCCATAACAAGGGTTGTGCCAGAGCAGTGCTGAACGACTCGGATGATTCTTTTCATTCAGAATCTCTTCCAGAAGTCCGTTCTGTAGCCGAAACTTGTGCCGGGGTTCCGCCTTGCTATCGGCCAAGGCTGACCGTGCTGCGTCAAGCAGCTTCTGTTCTTCAAGCGGAAGCACTTTTCCGAAGATCTTGAGGACTTGGCAATAGCGACGAATCTCCCAAACAGTCAGGTCAAGGTCTATCAGTATGTGGCCGTAGACGTGAAAAGGGATGTCGATGTATCGGAATTCACCAACCTCCGTGAGGTGGGCAAGGAACTTACGGCTTCTAGAGGAGAGTTCGATCTGGAACGGCAGAGCCTCTGTGAGTGACAGCGCGAGAGCCAAATCGTGACCCACCTCAGTGGCCTTTACGCGGTTGTATAGAAGGATGGCCTTCAGGTACTTCTCTATCGCTTGATGCGCAGCCCAAAGAAATTGTGGAAATAGTTCATAGCGACAGGCCAAGCGAGCGGCAATGTAGTCCCGGTCTGCTTGGTCTCGGAAAGACTGCGTACCGAACGAGTTGACAAATCGATCGAGCTTGTCTTGCTCACTCGTGTAGGGGGCGAATGACATTTCATCGACCTCTATGACTGCGGGGTTCGTGACGCCCAACGAATAGCGTTTATCTGCCGCGCCGAAAGCGTCCGGCCTTGCCGCTGGAGCATCCGCGGCAGATAAACCTCGTTGGACTGAAGCGCCTCGACGGCGGTACTTATGGGGATTGTAAGCCCCCCGCGCCGCCGGTCAAGCCACGGGTAAGCCCCAGACGGCGTGAGCAGAGGCAGACGAGCGGCTCCGTGCCGTTCGCGAGCCGGTGAACGGAACGAAACGGGCGAACTGGCACGCGGAAAGCTGCGGCAGAATCGAGCTTTCGGCAAGCAGACGACGAAGCACCTCTTGGCAGCCCGAACCGCCATCGCCCATGGGGAGCGCCTTGCCCAGCAGCAGCCGTGTTCATGGCGGCCCGCGAACGGAGGCGCTCTGCGGCATGGCCTGACGCAGGGCCGGAATCGCCGCCGTCGGCACGAAGCGTCTGTTCTGGCAGTGGGGACAGCGCGCCCACTCCGCTCGGCCGACGCGCTGCAGGAACTCCTGCACGGTCGCCGTGATCAACGGATCGGGCGCCGGCACCGACAAGGCCTGGCGCGCCAGCGCCAGCTTCGTCGCCTTCGCTGCCGGCGCCAGCAAACCGTAGTGCCGAATCCGCTTGAAGCCGCTCGGCAGCACGTGCAGCAGGAAGCGCTCGATGAACCCCGCCGCCGGCAGCTGGAGCACGCGTTTGCCCGGCGTCGCGCGCACGCGGAAGCGGACCGTCATCTCGTCCATGGTGACGAGACGCTCGTTGGAGATTGCCACACGATGGGTGTACCGACCGAGGTATTCGAGGACCTGCTCCGGTCCGCCGAGCGGCTGCTTGGCGTAGACCACCCAGTCGTGCGCGTAGAGCTGCTGACGCAGAAGCTGCCAGAGCTTCTCGTCGGCCAGCGATTCCGTCAAGCGCTGGCGCGGGCCGCGGGCCTCGCTCAGAGCCGCGATGAACTTGCCCCGAAAGACCCGTGACAGCGCCCGAACGGGAAACAGGAAACCGCGCGTCGGCGACCGCCATTCACCCTCGGGCGTCAACGCCCCACCGGCGACCAGGGCGTGCACATGCACATGCCGCCCGAGATCCTGCTTCCAGGTGTGCAGGATCAGCGAGAACGCCAGCGTCCCGCCCAGCCAGCGCGGGTTGGCAGCGAATTCGGTGAGCGTCGCCGCCGCCGCGCCGAACAGCATCTCGTAGAGTACCCGCGGGCGTTGGCCGATCAGCGCGTGCAGCGCATGCGGCAGGGTGAACACCAGATGGAAGTACGGCACCGGCAACAGCTCCTGGCGCCGTTTCGCCAGCCAGTCCTCCTTGGCTCGCGTCTGGCACTGCGGGCAGTGCCGGTTGCGGCACGAGTGATACACGTGGCGCGTCACCCCGCAGCAATCACAGGTCTCAACGTGGCCGCCAAGCACAGCGGTCCGACAGGCGACGATCGCCCGCCAGACCTTCGCCCTGGCCGGCGACAGGACCTGGTTGGCGAGGTACGCCGGCCCGTGCCGGCGGAAGACCTCGGCCAGGGTCACTGGCGAGAACTCAACCGAGCGGGGCGAGCAGCTCCAGGGGCGAGGTGTTGCCGGTCAGCTTCGAGCGCGCCAGATGCAGGTAGCGCGAGGTCGTCGACAGATGACCATGGCCGAGCAGCCGGCCGATGCTGTAGAGATCGACACCGGCTTCGAGCAGGTGCGCGGCGAAGGCGTGGCGCAGACCGTGGATGCCGCCTTCAGGGGCGATGCCGGCGGCGTTGCGCGGCGCGTAGTAGATCCGCTGCGCGGTCTGGATCTCGATGGGACCCGTGCCGGCCCGGTTCGGGAACAGCCAGCGCTGCGGCCGGGTGTCGCGCCAGTAGGTGCGCAGGGCGGCGAGCAGACGCGGCGACAGCAGCGTGTAGCGATCCTTGCCGCCCTTGCCCTGGCGCACCTTGAGGCACATGCGATCGGCGGCGCTTTCGATGTCTCCCACCTGCAGGGCGCAGACCTCGGATACCCGCAAGCCGGCGGCGTAAGTGGTCATCAACAGCGTGCGTCCGCGCAGGGTTCGCGCCGCGTCGATCAGGCGTGCGACCTCTTCGCGCGACAGGATCTGCGGCAGGCGCTTGGGCACCTTCGCCATCGGGATGTCGAAACCGGCTTCCGGGCGACCGAGCACCCGCCGATAAAGGAAGCGCAGCGCACACGATGCCTGGTTGACACTGGCGCAGGCCAGCTTGCGGTCGCGAATCAGGTGCAGCAGGTGGGCCGGCACCTCCTCGACGGGTTGGGCATCACCGGTCGAAGTGACAACAGCGCGCTACTCCCTATGCGCCCAGTAACCAGGGCGCCGTCTCTGATGTGCGACGGCAAGGACTCGAAGCTCCGCTGTGGTGACTTGATAAATGATGCTGTATGGGAATCGACGGAGGGGATAACGCCGACGAGTGCCACGAAATACAGCGCCGAGTAGAGGGTTGGCAAAGACAACACTGGCCGTTCGTTCAAACTCAGCCACAAATGCGAGACCAAGCTCAACATTGGCCTTCAGCGTATAGAACGCGGCCGCATCGTGCAGTTCGGCGAGCGCCAGTGGAGCAACGACAAGCTTCACCTCAGCGACGCACGCACCTGTGCAAGTGCATCAGCAATTGGAATGGTCTGTACCGCTCCACTCTCGATGTCGGAAATTCTGCGCTCGGTTTCGGCGGCCCATGCTTCCTCAATCTCAGCATCTTCGTCGAGACTGGCAAGCAATACCTGGGCGAACGCCGCGCGTTCACCGGCTGTAAGCTGCAGGGCTTCGGCTTCGAGCAATTCGAGTTTACTTCCCATGGCGAGTGCCTCCGTAGAGAGAGAGGTCATTGTACTGCGGGCCCGGCGGCGAGTGCTTGCCCCGGCGGTCTACGCGCCGTCGCGAGTGGCGCACCCAGTCGTCGGGTGCTTCGGTTCCCGCAACGACCCGAAGTGCCGTGCGCCGCAACGCCTCAGTGGGTGATCGGCCGGTAAGGGATCCGTTTCGGGCGGGACGCTTCCTCGCCGAGGCGGCGTCGCTTGTCTTCCTCGTAATCGTGGTCGTTGCCGCTGAAGAAGGTTCATTGCGAATCGCCCTCGCAGGCGAGGATGTGCGAGCAGATGCGGTCGAGGAACCCCAAGATCTCCTCGCAGACCGTCTTGTTGCCGTCGAGACAGTCGCGGCTCTGGTCCACGTAGGCGAGGCGGACGGTGTCGCCGATCTCGATCTCGCCCGAATCGGGCTGCTCGCTGCCCGTGAGCATGCGAAACAGCGTCGACTTGCCGGCGCCGTGCGGGCCGATGATGCCGACGATCGCTCCCGGCGGAACGCTGAAACTGAGCCGGTCGACGAGCAGTCGGTCACCGAAGGACTTGCTGACGTTGCGCAACTCGATCACCTTGCCGCCGAGGCGCTCACCGACCGGGATGAAGATCTCCTGCGTCTCGTTGCGCTTCTGGTACTCGACGCTCGCGAGTTCGAGCTGTCTGTCGAGGTCGGCAGCCGCTGCTGGCGATGATCGCCTCGAGCAGCGCCTGCTCCTCCCCCCGGGTGGCCAAGCCCCACAGCATGCACACTCGGTTCGGTCGATCCGCCGCGCTCGGCGCAGGAACGCGGACAAGCGCATCAACAGCTTGCCAGAAGGCGCGCAGCGCGCTAATTTCCCTTTGGCAATCCTGCCATTGACCCTTTACCGGAGACTCCATCATGAATGACCGAGAAACTCGCCGTTATGATATGTTCGGCCGCGTGCAGACTTTCGGCAGTGGCAACGCCGCGGATTTCGCCACCGGCAGCAAGGCGGCCGGGCATTTTGCCCGGCTGGCGCAGATCATCCGGGATCTCGATGTCGAAAAGGCGCGGCAGGGGGGCGGGTCGGCGACCGCGAAGGAGCTTCTGTTCGATTCGCTGCGTCTCGACCTGCAGAGCATTGCGCGCACGGCGCGCGCCATCGATGTCGGCGAACCCGGCTTCGCCGACCGCTTCCGCAGCCCCGAAAATCCGACCCAGAATGCGTTGCTCACCGCCGCCGATGCCTTCGCGCGCGAACTCGCCGACCCGGCCGTCGTGGCGAAGTTTCTCGCTTACGAACTGCCGGCCGATTTCGTCGCCGAACTCGCCGATGATGTCGCCGCGATCCGCTCCGCCGAGACCAGCATGCAGTCCGACGACCAGAGCGGCGTCGCCAGCACCGCCGCCGTCGGCCGCCTGATCCGCGAGGGTATGGCCGAGGTGGTGCAACTCGACGCGATCATGAACAACAAGTACGCGCGCAACCCCGCCAAGCTGCGCGCCTGGGACAGCGCCAGCCACACCGAGCGCGCGCCGCGGCGCGAGAGAAAGCCCGCCGGCGGCACGCCACCCGGCGCGTCGACGGCCGCGGGGTAGCCAGCCGCGCGCCCGCGTCCGCAGAGTTGCTCGCGACGGTCATGAGTGATGAGGCTCGTGACCGTCGCCGTCATCCACGGCCCTTCTCGCGCGCGTCCCCTGCCAGCCCTCGGCCGACGGGCTCCAGGATCGGGCTCGCACGTCCCTCGCTCCACCTCGCACGTCCCTCGCTCCAACTCGCACGCCCCTGGCTTCACCTCGCACGCCCCTGGCTTCACCTCGCACGCCCCTCGCCCCATCTCGCACGCCCCTGGCTTCATCTCGCACGTCCCTGGCTCCACCTCGCACGTCCCTCGCTCCACCTCGCACGCCCCTGGCTTCAACTCGCACGTCCCTGGCTCCAACTCGCACGCCCCTCGCTCCATCTCGCACGCCGCTCGCTTCCTCTCGCTCAGGGCCGAAGGATGCGTGCTCGAGGGTGCCGCCAAGCATTGACCCAGGCAAGGTACAGCTCACGTCGGCTCTTCCTGGGGCAGCGGGCCGTCGTCGGGAAGCTTGTCGAGCATTGGCTGCCAGCGGATGACGATTCCGGGGAAGATTGTCGGGGCACGTTCGCCGGCCATGTCGGTGATTTCCGGGCGGCCGTAGTGGCCGTCTTGCAGCGTGTAAACCGTGATGACCTGGTCAACCGGGTGAACGAGCCAATATTCACGGACTCCTGCGCGTTCGTAGATGGCGCGCTTGGTGAGGTGATCGTGGCGGGCCGTGGCGGCGGAAAGGACTTCGATGATCCAGTCGGGGGCGCCGCGCACGTTGCGTTCAGTGATCTTCTTGGCGTCGCAGACGACCAGGATGTCCGGCTGAACGACGGTGGTGACCTGATCGTCGGCTTCGTCCGGGTTCGGAAGCAGAACATCGACCGGAGCGATCAGGGCGCGGCATGGGGTGCCTTCGAGCGCGTCGTCGATCTGCTTGCCGATGTTCAATACCAGCGTCTGGTGGCTGATCGTCGGTGCGGGCGACAGGGCATGCGACTCGCCATCGATCAGCTCCCAACGTTCGTCATCCGGCCATTTCAGGTAATCGGCATAGGTGAAACGGCGATCCGAGGCTTTCGGCAGGGCCATCTTGCGAACTCCGGTGGGGCCAGTCGATGTATTGTGCCTTGGGACTTGCCCCTCGATCAATGCCTGACCCTGTACGCCTTGCCATGGGGTGTGTTCCGTTCGTGGGAGCGGGATGCCTGGCGGCTTTCCTGTCGCGCTGCTGTGGACGACGCCCGCTCGCCTGACGATCCGGCTGGCGGTATTCGACGGCGGGGATGCAGCGCCGCTGGCCGCAGTGGCCGGAGCACAGGGTTCATGAGCGGGCCTGCGTTGCCGCGATCCGGCCTGAACCTCGCCGAGAAGAACAAGAACGCAGCGGTTACCGTCGTTCAGGATCTCGATGGGGCCCGTGCCGGCCCGGTTCGGGAACAGCCAGCACTGCGGTCTGGTGTCGCGCCAGTAGGTCCGCAGGACGGCGAGCAAACGCGGCGACAACAGCGTATGGCGATTCTTGCCGCCTTTGCCCTGGCGCACCTTGAGGCACATGCGATCGGCGGCGCTCTCGATTGGCAAGCCGCCGTTGCGGTGCGCAGGCGTCGACCGTCGGCGGGGGGCAGGCGGCGAAGTGCGCCGAGCAGGCCTTGGCGCGCTCGGATGCGTGCGATGGACTGCTGCCCGATCCGCGATGCAGACGCGCTCCGTCACATGTCTGTCACACGCTGGCCCCAGGATCGCCCTTGCGCTCGCGCGGTCGACCGTCACCCATGCCATGCAGCGCAGACCTGCCCTTGGCCTCACCCCGCCACGCATGCCACTCGTCCCGTCGCTTCACGCCGGGCGCGCGGCACCATTGCAACCAACTCTGGAATCCCGACATGCCCCGACCCTTCCGCCTGACGACACCCGCCCTGGCTTGCGCCATCCTGATGCCCGTGGTCAGCGTCTCTGCGCTGGCCGCGCCGACGCTGAACAGCAAGGCCTGGACCTACACACACGACCCCGCCAATGGTTACCTGTCCGAGATCGTCTCTTACGACAGCTCCAGCCAGACCCTGTGGGTGGCCGGCGTCAGCGGTGTGGACGTGCTGAATGCCCGCACCGGCTCGCTGGTGCAGCGCATCGACACCCGCGCCTACGGCAGCATCAACAGCGTGGCGATACGCGGAGGCATCGCGGCCATGGCCTTTGAGGCACCGGTGCGCACCGACCCGGGCAATGTCCGGCTGTTCGACACCGCCACGCGCAGCCTCCTGGCCGGCACGAATACCTTTGCCGTCGGCGCCTTGCCCGACATGCTGACCTTCACGCCCGATGGCAGCAAGATCCTGGTCGCCAACGAAGGCACACCCAGTATTTATGGCGCCATCACGTCGGCGCCGGGTGCCTTTCCACGTACCTACGGCCCCGCTGCACTGGACCCGGCGGGCAGCGTCAGCATCATCGACATGGCTACCCGCAGCGTCAGCGCCACGGCTACGCTGACCGGCGTGGCGACCACTGGGACACAGATTCGCTCGAACACGGGCATGGATTTCGAGCCGGAGTACATCGCCGTCAATGCCGCCGGCACGAAGGCCTACGTCTCGCTGCAGGAGGCGAACGCCATGGGCGTGCTGGACATCCAGAGCGGGTCCTTCTCTCAGATCGTCGGCCTCGGGGTGAAGGACTTCAGCCTGCCGGGAAACCGCATCGATCCCCTGAACAACAGGAACGCCAACCTGATCAACGTCAACGTCAAGGGTCTGTACCAACCCGATGCGATGGCCACCTTTGAACGCGGTGGTCAGACATTCGTGGTGATGGCCAACGAGGGCGATTACCGCGAAGACGATGGCGATCGCTCAAGAGCGGGCTCTGCAGGCCTGAATGCCGCGGCACCACTGAACGAGCTGCGCGTGTCGAACACCGACTCGTCAGCGGGCAACCTGTTCACCGCCGGCGCACGTTCGTTCTCGATCCGCGACGCCAGCGGCGTGCTGGTTTACGACAGTGGCGAGATCCTCGACCGGGAAGCCATCGCCGCCGGCATCTATGACGACGGCCGCAGCCGCGACAAGGGCGTCGAGCCCGAAGGTGTGGAACTGATGGAAATCAACGGCCGCATCTTCGCCTTCATCGGTCTGGAACGGACGCTGCAGGCTGCGATTGCCGCGTTCGACATCACCGACCCGGCCAACGCGACCTTCGCCGGGCTGATGATCTCCAATGGCGACCGCGCGCCTGAAGGCCTCAAGGGCTATGCTCTGGACGGGCAGTATTACCTGGCCTTTGCGAATGAAGGCTCGAGCACCACTTCGGTCTTCTGGCTGGCGCCGGTGCCGGAACCCGGCAGCCTGGCGCTGGCTGGCCTGGCGCTGTTCGCGGTGGTGGGGACGCGGGTGCAGCGAGCGCGCCGAGCAGCCTGAGCTGAGAGCAGCTCAGGCCGCCTGCCGCACTGGCTGATCGCGCAACGCAGGATCCCGGGATGCGCCGGACGAAGAAGGACCGCCCGTCGCAGCTCGGGACACCGGCGCCAGCTCAACCCCGGCGGCGGCCGTAGATCCGCGTCAGTTCGGCCAGCCGCCGGGCGTGCCCGTCCTGCACCTGCTGCCAGGTGAAGCGCCACTCCCAGGATCGTTCGCTCTGGCTCGGTTCATTCATCCGGTGTGCCGAGTCGAGGCCGAGGACGTCCTGCATCGGGATGACGCAGAGCGTCGCCACCGAAGCGCAGGCGAGGCGGATCAGTTGCCAGTGCATCTCGCTGTCGGCTTCCTCGTCGATCCCGAGGTAGGCGCGCACGTACTCCTGCTCGGGACGCGCGAGCGACTCCCACCAGCCGCGCGTCGTGTCGTTGTCGTGCGTGCCGGTGTAGACGACGGTATCGACTTCGTAGTTGTGCGGCAGGTAGGGGTTGCGGGCATCG
>JAEUOM010000111.1 GCA_016788495.1 Accumulibacter sp.
ACCGACGGTCACCGGCTTGGTGACCATCGCCTGCTTCTGCGTCGCCTCGGTGAGCGCCGACTGGGTGAAGGTCTCCTGCGGCTTTGCCGCCGCCTCCACCGCCGCCTTGTTCTCGGTCAGCAGCGCCTTGATGAAACGATAGTCGAAGCTGTCCTGCGGCGCGATCACCGGCGACTTGGGATTCGCCAGCGCCCCCGCCTTGCGGTAGATCTCGTCGAAACGCTTGTAGACCCGCTCGTAGTGGTTGGTACCGCCGGCGAGCCCGAGGATGCGGGCATTGTCCTCGACACCGGTCCACACCAGGTTGGAGAACAGGCTCCTGACGAACGGCTTGCCTTCCTTGTCGGCCAGCAGCTTGAAGAACTCCTGCGTCCGCACCAGTGCCTCGACCGCATTGTCAGGATTGGCACGCGCGGCCAGCACCCCGTCCATCCAGCCCGCGACGAACTTGTGCACCACTGCCTGCCCTTCCGGCTTGGCCAGCAGGCGTGAGTCGCAGACCATGACGTCGAAGATCAGGTTGGTCGCCGTCTTCGTTGAATAGACGACGTGCGCCCCCTTGACGTTGCGCAACGCGAGCGCCAGATCCGGATCCCAGAGTACCGCCGCGTCGACGGCACCCGATTCGAGCGCGGCGCGGACGCCGGCGGTCCCTTCCTCGGCGTTGATGAAGACCATCTTGACGCTGTCCTTCCTGCGTGCGGTCAGCGACGAGTTGTCGATGGCGTCGATGAGCATGCCGTGCGAGGGCGTGAACTGCAGCAGCGCGACCGTCCGCCCTGCCAGGTCCTCGACCGCCTTCACCGCCGGATCACGGGCGATGACCGCATCGCCACCCTGCGTGTTGTCGACGATCATCACCGCCCGGCCATCGAGGCCGGCGTTGCGCAGGTTCGGCTGTTCCTGCGCCCAGAAGTCCGAGGTCCGCCAGGCGCACTGTGCCGCACCCGATTCGAAGATCGTCGCCAGGGTCGGGATGTCATCCTGGATGACGAAGCGCACATTCACCCCGAGCTTGCCGTAGATCGACCCGGGCTGCGTCGTCAGCGCGTTGCCGTTGGCGACCAGCGCCGGCGCGTAGCCGTGAAAGCTGACGAGGCTGACCTTGAGTGGATTGGCGGCGCTGCCCAGCGGCGCGTTGCGATCCTCGGCCGGCGCGGCCGCCTTCGCCGGCGCTTCGCCGCCGGGTTTCGCTGCCGGCCCGGGCGCTGCGCCGACGACTGCTGGCTTGCCGGAGGCAGTTTCGCCGCCACCGGCAAAGCGCTCCTTGAGGCCGAAGTTCCAGGCCAGCGAGCCGGCGACGCCAATGACGATCACCGTGATCAGCCCCTTCGCCAGCGGGGTCAGTTGTGCCATCTGTCTTCTCCTTGACCGACTCTCAATGGCCAGCGGCCGGCGGCCTGAAACTGTTGGGGATCTCGCGCAGACGTTCGATTTCGCCGTCGATGCGCCGCGTTTCCCGCGCCACCGACTCGCGCGCCGCGCGCAGACCGGCTTCGACGCTGGTGGTTTCCTGCGCGGCGCGCGTCACCTCGCGTTCACGCAGCTGTTCGAGTTCGGAGATCTGCTGGCGGATCGCTGCCGTTGCCTCGTCGAGCTTCAGCCTGATCTGCTCGACGATCTCGGCCGACTGTCGCTCGCGGCTTTCCATCTGTGCGGCCAGCCTGTTCTTGTGCTCGTCAAGCGCGGCGATCTTCAGCTCGGCATCGCGCAGGCAGTCGTCGATCTGCCAGTTGTCGTCGGCTGCGTCCATCGCCAGCACGGCTGCCTTGCGGGTCACCGCATCCATGGCGCGCAGGCCGTCGAGCAGGCGCAGCAGCTTCTCGGCCGGGTACGGCGACGGCGGAACGGCCGCGCCAGCGAAAATGTCGGCAAACGACTGGCCCTCGACTTCGCCACAGGCCTCGGCCAGCGACGGCAGTTCGGGCGCTGCCGGCAGCGCGGCAGTGGCGACCGCGGCCGGGTGCTGGGCGGCCGGTTCGGCTGGAGCCACCTCCGACTCCGGGGGCGGCACAGGTGCAGCCAGCCGCTCGTCGTCGGAAAGCTCGACGAGCTTTGCCTTCGCCAAGAGATTCAGGATACCCTTCATTCCGACTCCCGCTGTGAGCACCCGCCGACTGACCGGGTGGAGTCGAGGATTATACGAAGCAGGCAAGGCAATGCAAGGATTTGCACCAGGATGATTGCGCCCCCCGTCGCTCCGGCGACCGCCCGATGCGTGCCGGAAGCCCGGCAACCCCTGCGTTCGCTGCTCGCGGTGCTGCTGCTGATCGCCATCATCTGGCAGTTGCCGCACGGCCGGACCCTCCTCTACCCATTGTCACTGCTCGCCACCTGCGCCCACGAACTCGGGCACGGAGTCACCGCAATGCTGCTCGGCGCCCACTTCGAACGTTTCGCACTGCATGCCGACGGCTCCGGCCTGGCGCTCTGGCGGGGAACACCGGGGCGACTCGACAGCGCGCTGATCGCCGCTGGTGGCCTGCTGGCACCGAGCATCGCCGGCAGCCTGCTGCTGATCCTCAGCCGCTGGCCACGATTGGCGCGCATGCTGCTCGGACTCGTCGGCGGCAGCCTGGTGCTGGTGGTCGCGATATGGACGCGCAACCTGTTCGGCATCGCCTTTCTGCTGTGCGCAGCGCTGTCCTTCGTCCTCGCGGCCGTGTGGCTGAACGAGCGCGGCGCGATCTTCGTCCTGCGCCTGACCGCCGCCGTCCTCTGCCTGAGCTGGTTGCAGGACGTCGACTACATGTTCTCCGCCAGCGCCCGCATCGACGGCCTGCCGCACGCTTCCGACACGGCGATCATGGCGCAGGCCCTGTGGCTACCCTACTGGTTCTGGGGTGGTGTCGTCGCCACCCTGTCGCTCGCCATCCTCGCCCTCGGCCTGTGGCTTGCCGTGCGAGCGCCGCGACGCTAGCAACAAGGCTGCGCGCGCGAGGCGAGCAAAAAAAACCCTGCCGGGCCGGACCAGGCAGGGGTGCAGACTGCGGGCAGCCAGTCGCCGCCCGCAGAGGAAGGAAAGTGTCGCCGACTACTGGGTCTGCTGGATACCAGCCAGAGTCCAGCCGCCACGCCCTTCGCGCGGCTTGACCATGTGCCAGATCTCGTCAAAGGGCTCGGCAGCTGCGTTGGGCTCCTCACGAATGAGGCCGTTGAAGCGCACGCTGACGACGTAGCGCGTCGCTTCCTCGGCCACATCGAGAACGGTCGCCTCGATGCTGACAACGTCGGTCTCCTGCGTCGCCACGCCGCGCTCCTTGCAACCCATGCTGATCTCGGCGAACATCTCCGGCGTGGTGAACTCGCGGATGTCGTCGAGGTTGCCGGCGTCGTTGGCCGCCTGCAGGCGAATGAAGTTCACTTTCGCGTTGCGTTCGAAGGCGGCGGTGTCGAAGTCGGACGGGATGCTCCCGGGATGCGCCGCCGGAGCGACCGGGGCAACGGCTGGCGCAGCGGGCCCGCTGGCCGACTGCGGCATTGCCACCGCATCGAAGCCCGATCGGCTGCCGGGGTTTCCGACGCCGGCTGCAGCATACTGCAGGTTGCCCGACCCAGCCTGTGCCGCGGCGCGGCGGCGCATGATCAGGCCGACGACCACCATCACCGCCATCACCAGCAAGCCGATGAGCAGCAGCGAAGCGAGTTCCTCGCCGAAACCGAAGTGCGAAGCGAGGGCAGCCAGGCCCAGGCCGGCGGCAAGGCCGGCGAGCGGCCCCATCCACGAACGCTTCGGCGCCGCCTGCGGCGCTGCCGCCGCCGGCGCTTTCGCCGCCGCGGGCGCCATCGCCGGTGACGCCGGACGGTCGGCGGTCACCGATTCGCGCTGCATGCCGGAAGACTTGCCGCTGCCCAGGCGCTTGGCTTCGGCATCACCAACCGCGAGAGTCAGACCGAGCGCCACGACGGCGGTCAGCAGGGAAAGGGTTTTCATCGATGTCTCCTGTTGTCTATGGGGAACGAGCAACAAAGATAGGGGCTCGGCTGTCAATAAAAAAGCAGAATTATTGGTATCAATACATCGAGAAATACGAATCATTGCCAGATCAGGTGGCGACTTTCGGCAGGCGCGACCGCCGCCGCTGCCGGATCGCGGCGGCGGTCGCTTCGCCGCCTTCCCCCGCGCCGACATCCCTCGTCGCGCCGAAGACCTCGTCGCGCGCGGTCTGGCTGATGGCAACGATGGCCGGATGGCTGAGGCGACGCTCGCCGGTGATCGCGAACAGTTGCTCGCTGACCGCCTCGAGACGGCCGACGCGGACAACCCGATACTGGTCGACGACGTCGTCGGCGATCGCCGTCGGTGCCACGAACAAACCGGCGCCCGCGCGCCCGAACGCCTGCAGCAGGGCATTGTCATCGAACTCGCCGACGATCCGAGGCTGCAACCGCTTGGCCTGCAGCCATTGCTCGAGGCGCGGCCGGATGGCGACGTCGTCGCCCGGCATCAGGAAGGGTGCGTCTGCGAGCAACGCGGGAAACTCGCCGGACAGTGTCTGCACCACACCGGCTGCACCGAAGACCGTCAGGTCGCTTTCACCGAGCAGATGGCTGTAGCCGCGTACGTTGAGGTTGCTCGGCAGCGGCCGGTCGGCGATCACCATGTCAAGGCGATGCACGGCGAGATCGCCGAGCAGCGTCGTCAGACGGCCTTCACGGCAGACCAGCCGGACGGCCTCCGGCAGCTGCAGCGCCGGTGCCACGACTCGATGGGCAACCGATTTTGGGACCGAATCGGCGATACCGACGGCGAAAGGCAGGCTCTTGCGGCTGGTCTGGTCACGCGCCACGTCGAGCAGTTCGTCGCCAAGGGCGAAGATCTCCTCGGCGTAACTGAGGATGCGGCGGCCGACATCGGTCAGCTCGAGGCCGCGTCCGGCGCGACGAAACAACTCGACGCCGAGTGCTTCCTCGAGTTCCCGCAGCTGACCGCTGATCGCCTGCGGCGTCAGGTGCAGTTGCTCGCAGGCGCGCGCGATCGTTCCCGACTTGGCAACCATCCAGAAGTAACGCAGGTGTTTGAAGTTGAGTGCTGCCATCAGCGCCATCCAGCCAGAAAAATGGAAGTGTCAGACAAGTATATTCGATTTTTCAGATGGCCTTCGGCTATCCTAGACTGCTTCCTCGCGACCAACCCATAGGAGCCCGGCCATGCAGATCACCATTCACGCCAGGGACATCGATGTCGACGCCTGTCTGCGCGAGCACGTGCAGCGGCGCCTGCACTTCGCCCTCGGCTGGGCGCAGCAGCACGTCGGCCGGGTGTCCGTCGTCCTCTCCGACCTCAATGGCCCCCGTGGCGGCGCGGACAAGTGCTGTCGCCTGCGTTGCGCGCTGCCGGGCACGCCGGAGATGGTCATCGAGGACACGCAGGCCGACCTCGCGACGGCGATCGACCGGGCAGCCGACCGCGCAGGGCGAACGCTCGCTCGGCGGCTCGCGCGGCAGAGGGAAAGTCGCCACGCGCATGCTCGCCAGCAAGGGCCGGACGACGAATCGCGGCCACCGGGCAGCGGTGCGACCGTGACGGCCGCCTGAGGAAAGGGGCCACACGGTCAAGGCAGATGCGGGACACTTCCGTCAGCGGCATTCACCATGTGGCGCGACGATCGTCCCTCCCTCTTGAAGAAGGCCTCATCGTCACCACTTCCGTTCCATCTTGTCAGGCCGGCCGCGGGCGCCAGGCTTCATCCACGCCACCACCGCAGCAGCCTTGTACTCGGAGGATTGAATCATGAAACGAATCGTTCTGCTCGTCGCCACCAACCTCGCCATCATGTTGGTCCTGGGAATCGTCAGCACGCTGACGGGTGCCAACAGGTTCTTCGCCGGCAGCGGCCTCGACCTTGGCAAACTGCTTGTCTTCGCCCTCATCATGGGCTTTGGCGGCGCCTTCATCTCGCTGCTGATGTCGAAGACGATCGCCAAGTGGAGCACCGGCGCACAGGTCATCGAGACACCTGGCAACTCAACCGAGTTCTGGCTGGTCGAGACGGTGCGCCGCTTCGCCGACAGGGCCGGCCTGCCGATGCCCGAGGTGGCGATCTATGAGGGTGAGCCGAATGCGTTCGCCACGGGCGCCAGTCGCAGCAGCTCGCTGGTCGCCGTGTCAACTGGCCTGCTGCAGAGCATGACGCGCGAGGAAGCCGAGGCGGTGATTGCGCACGAGGTGGCGCACATCGCCAATGGCGACATGGTGACGCTGACCTTGATCCAGGGCGTGGTCAACACTTTCGTCATCTTCATAGCCCGCGTCGTCGGCTGGCTGGTCGATTCGTTCCTGCGCCGTGGAAGCAGCGAGGACAGCGGGCCAGGAATCGGCTACACGATCACGGTCGTCGTCTGCGACGTCGTCTTCGGCATTCTGGCGAGCATCATCGTCATGTATTTCTCGCGTCAGCGCGAGTTCCGTGCCGACGCCGGCGCGGCCCAGCTGATGGGCACGCCGCAACCGATGATGGCCGCGCTGCGCCGCCTCGGCGGCGTCGCGTCCGGCGACCTGCCGCAGAACATCGCCACCGCCGGCATCACCGATCGTCCTGGCTGGATGGCGCTGTTCTCGAGCCATCCGCCAATCGAGGAACGGATCGCGGCGCTGGCAAACTCGCGCTGAAATTCTGCACACGCTCTCAGCCGCCGCCCTCCCCCCAGGGGGCCGGCTTGCCGAAGAAGTAGCCCTGAGCATAGTCGACACCGAGGTCGATCAGGCGGTCGACGATCGCGCGACTCTCGACGTACTCGGCGACCGTCCGCAAACCGAGCGCGTGGCTCATCTGGTTGATGGCTGCAACCAAGGCTTCATCGCGCGCGCTCGAGCAGATGTCCTTGACGAAGCTGCCGTCGATCTTGAGGAAGTCTACCGGCAGTGTCTTCAGGTAATGAAAGGAAGACAGCCCACTGCCGAAGTCATCGAGCGCCAGCTGGCAACCATGACGCTTCAGTGCGGCCATGACGCCCAGCGCCGGCCGCAGGTTCTGGATGGCCGCCGTCTCGGTGATCTCGAAACAGGCCCGCTCCGCCGGGAACGAGAATTCGGCGAGCTGGATTTCGATGAACTGCAACAGGCTCTCGTCGCTCAACGAATTGCCGGACAGGTTGATCGCCAGAGTCGCACCCGTCGTGCCGATCCCCTGCGCATACTCCTGAAACGCTCGCCTGATCACCCAGCGGTCGATCGCCCCCATGAGGCCGAAGCGCTCGGCCGCCGGAATGAAAGCCGCCGGCAACACGAGCTCACCCTTCCTCCCCGGACCGGCGTCATGCACGACACGAAGCAAAGCCTCGTAGCGCAGGATGCGGAACTCCGGGCCGGCCAGCCCGACGATCGGCTGGTAATGCAGGCGGAACAGGCCGCGTTCGAGAGCGTCCCGCAGACCGGCCGCGCCCAGCAGTTCGCTGTGGCGCTGCACGGTTTCGGTGTCCGTCGGCTGATAGACGTGAACCCGGTTCCGGCCAAGTTCCTTGGCCGTATAGCAGGCCACGTCGGCACGCGTCAGGAGTTCGGCGGTATCCTGGGTCTCGGCAGTGATCGCCACCAGCCCGATGCTTGCGCCAACCTGGTAACTCCGCCCCTCCCAGCTGAAGCTGTGCTGACAAATCGTTCGCAGTGCCGCGTGGGCGACGGCGTGGCCGCGCTCCAGCGGACAGTTCTCCTGCAGCAGGGCAAACTCATCGCCACCGATCCGCGCCAGCGTGTCGCTTTCGCGGAAGGTACCGGCGAGCAGCGCCTTGATCTGCTTCAGCAGCTCGTCGCCGGCTGCATGCCCGGCGGTGTCATTGACCACCTTGAACTGGTCGAGATCGATATAGCACAACACATGCCGGGCGCCCCCGTCCTGCGCCGAAGACACTGCTCGCGCGAGTCGCCGTTCGAACTCTGCCCGATTGATCAGTCCGGTCAGCGCGTCATGGGTGGCATCGTGCGCCAACTGGCGAGCGAGTTGGCGGGTCTCGGTGACGTTGTGAAAGACCAGGACGACGCCCTGCAGAGCGCCACCCCCGCGATGTATCGGCGCCGCCGAATCGTTGATGTCGTGCTCCCGCCCATCCCTCGCCAGCAGCACGCAAGGGCCGGGCAGCGAGATGATTCCGGTCTCCTGCAGGCAACGCTGAATCGGATCAATGACCGCCACCCGTGTTTCCTCGTGCACGACGCGAAACACTTCTCCCGCCGGCCGGCCCCGGGCCTCGGCCACCGTCCAGCCGGTCAGGCTCTCGGCCACCGGGTTCATGTAGTCGATGCGGCCCAGGGCGTCCGTCGTGATGACCGCGTCACCGATCGAATCGAGGGTCACCTGCACCCGCTCCCTGGCCTCGAGGAGCCGCCGTTCCGCGCGCTTGCGATCGGTCACGTCGATACTGACGCCGATGAGCTGTTCGACTGCCCCGCTGGCATCCTTCAGCGGCACCTTGATGGTGTGGAACCAGCGCTCCTCGCCACTGCGGCCGATGAAACTGACTTCACGCTCGATACGTTCCTGCCGACAAGCGGCAATCGCCTCATCATCGCTGCGCAGCATCTGCAGCAACTGAGGATCGCTGACGAAGTCCGCCTGCGCACGGCCGACCATCTGCTCGGGTGTCTGCCCGAAGCGCTTGGCCAGGCTCTGGTTGGCCAGGCGAATCCGGCCCGCACGGTCGATGACGAAGATGAAGTGCGGGCTGGCGTCGATGACGCTGCGGAGAAAGGAGCGCTGCGCCTCGATCTCCTCCTGCGCCCGCAGCAGACGTTCCACCAGCCTGACATTGCGGAAACAGGCAGCAATGTTGGCCACGAAGACGTCGAGCAGTGTGCGGTCGATCGTCTCCAGCATCTGTCCCCCCTCGAGGAAGATGGCCGCTTCCTGGCTCGGCGCCGCCTGCAGGTAAAGGACGGCATAATCCGGGCCGAACAGGTGTCTGCGACGCGCCACGCTGCTCACGATGGCAGCAACGATCCGCTGGTCGGCAAGCATCTCCAGCGGCTGTTCGATGCAGCCCGCATGACGTCCGGTGGCGCCGACGACGTAGCAGCGCTCGCGGTCGTCACCGAGCGGCGAGCCCTTCTGGCTGCAGACGATCCCATCCACAGGCAGGCGGAGCAGCGCCGCGAGCTGGGTCAGGACGCCTTCGGCCAGGTTGGCGATGGCGTGTTCCTGCATCAGGTCGGCCGCCGCGCGCACGATCAGCTCGAGACCGCGCCGATGCTCGGCGAGGGCGTGCAGCTGCTGGTACGAGCGCAGCGCAGAACTGACGGTCGTGATCAGCCTGGTGTGCGTCAGCTCCCCCTTGGTGCGATAGTCGTTGATGTCGTATTCCTGAATCACCGTCAGTTCCGGCGCGTAGCCCGGCTCACCGGTACGCAGGATCAGCCGGCACTCGGCGAGGCCGAGTTCATCGCGGATGAAACCAACGAGTTCGAGACCTGCCTGGGCCGTCTCCATCACCACGTCGAGCAGGACCACGGCAACGTCGAGGTTGCCGCGCAACAGGGCCCGCGCCGCGGCCGCACTGCTGGCATGCAGCAGGTCAAGTGGCCGGCCGAACACCCGCAGATCCTGCAGTGAGAAGCGGGTAACGGTATGCACCTCGGGGTCGTCGTCGATGACCAACACTTTCCAGCGAGAGAGCCCGGCGGCCGCCTGCGCGTCGGCGCCCGCCGCGTCATCGGCCCAGTGAAGCAGATCGTCCGTCATCCCGGGAGTTCCCCCTAACGCAGCCGATAGCTGTAGTGGCAGGCGACGCAGGCCGCTGTCAGCGTCGGCAGGGCGGCGATCGTCTTCTCGCGGTCTCCGCCGGCAGCGACACGGGCAAAATCGCTGGCCGCCCTGTGCCCGTCGATGCCGATGGCGTGCATCGCCGGCGGCATGTGCGGACCCGGCCGGGCCTCGAGCGGCTGGCTGCGATGTTTGCCCATGGCCGAACGGCCGAGCTCGCGTTCGGCGACTTCCGCCGCTTCGCGCAGCTGCCCGGCAGCCACCAGCGCGAGAACCTCGTTCAGCGCCAGCAGGCTGGCACGCATTTCGCCGCGCAGGTTGGCTTCGGCCGCTGGCGGCATCGGCGCCAGGACGCGGGCGTCGTCGGCCGCCGGCGCGCCACCGGCGAGAAGCGCCAGTATGCAGAAAAGAACGGTCTTCATCCCGTGCTCACCCTCCGCAGCAGAAAATCGAGAGCCATGCCCGCAAAGACGCTGGCGCCAAACCAGTTGTTGTGCCGAAAAGCCCTGAAACAGTTCGCCGGGTCGCGGTCGCGGATCAACGTGAAATGATGGCCCGCAATGGCTGCGGCCACCACCAGGCCAGCGTAGAACACGGCACCAAGCCCGAGACCGTGGCCGATGACGGCAATCAGCGCCAGTGCGAGTGCGTAGCAGAGCATGACGGCCGCGACGTCGAAACGGCCGAAGGTGATCGCCGAAGTCCGGATGCCGATCTTCACATCGTCGACGCGATCGACCATCGCATACTCGGTATCGTAGGCGATTGCCCAGAACACGTTCGCCAGCAGCAACCACCAGGCCTCGGCGGGTACCTGCCCGAGCTGGGCAGCGTAGGCCATCGGGATGCCAAAACCGAAAGCAACACCCAGATAGGCCTGTGGTATCGCCAGAAACCGCTTGGTAAACGGATAGCTGGCAGCGAGACCCAGGGCCGCCAGGCAAAGACCGGCCAGCAGCCAGCTGCGCAGCGGCAACACGAGGACGACCGCGCAGCCTACCAGCACGAGAAAAAGCCACCGTGCCTCGCGCACCGAAACACGGCCGGCAGCCAGCGGACGGTCCCGCGTGCGTGCGACATGCGGGTCAAAGTTGCGGTCGGCGAGGTCGTTGATCACGCAGCCCGCCGAGCGCATCAGCACGGTGCCGATGACGAATATCCACACCACCAGCCAGTCCGGTCTCCCCAGAGCCGACAGCCAGAGCCCCCACAGCGTCGGCCAGAGAAGCAGGAGGATGCCGACCGGCTTGTCGAGCCGCATCAGCCGTTCGTAGAGGTCGGCACGTTCGCGCAACCGGAGACCGGAGAGTTGCATGGGTGACATTCTACCGCCAGTCGCCGCGCAGCCCGGCGACGATCTGCTGCAGGTGTTCGGGTGTCGCCGCCGCCGGCGCCACCGGCGTGCCCACCGTCAACGCGATCTTCGAGAACATGCCGCGGCGCAGCGGCTTGCTCATCGCCGGGCCGTCCTTGCGACTGAAGAAGCTGCCCCACAAGCCCTGCAGAGCCATCGGGATCACCGGCACCGGGGTGCGCCCGACGATGCGCTGCACCCCCGGCCGGAAGGGGTAGAGTTCGCCGGTGTCGGTGATACGCCCCTCGGGGAAGATGGCGACCAGTTCACCGGCCGCCAGCGCCTGCGCCACTTCCTCGAAGGCCGCCTCCATCATCGCCGCATCCTCGCGCGCCGGCGCGATCGGGATCGCGTGCATGTGCCGGAAGACGAAGCCGATCAGCGGCATGCGATGGATCCGGTGGTCCATCACGAAGCGAATCGGCCGCCGGCTGGCGGCGGCGATCACCAGCGGATCGACGAAGCTGACGTGATTGCTGATCAGCACCGCCGGCCCCTCGTCCGGAATGTTCTCGATGCCACTCTGCCGCAGGCGGTAGAAGGAATGGATCAGCAACCAGGCGACGAAGCGCAGCATGAACTCGGGAACCAGGCTGTAGATGTACAGCGCCACCGCCGCATTGCAGAGCGCCGCGACGCCGAACAGCGCCGGGATCGTCAGGCCGTCGCCGAGCAACCCGGCAGCCGCCAGCGAACCGACGACCATGAACAGGGCATTGAGGATGTTGTTGGCAGCGATGATTCGTGCCCGCTGATCGACCGCGCTGCGCAACTGGATCAGGGCGTACAGCGGGACGATGAAAAAGCCGCCGAAGAGACCGAGCGCGAAGAGGTCGACCAGAACCCGCCACGTCCCCGGCAGGGCCAGCAGCCCGGCCAGGGAGAGGGGAGCCCCGGCTGGAAGCAGCGAGGGCGATGCGAAGGCGATGTCGATGCCGAAGATGGTGAGACCAATCGAACCGAAGGGCACCAGGCCGATTTCCACCTGGCCGGCCGAGAGCCGTTCGCAGAGCAGCGAGCCGACTCCGATGCCAACGGTGAACACAGCCAGCAGCAAGGTCACCGAAGTCTCGCCGCCGCCGAGCACGAATCGAGCGTACGCCGGGAACTGCGCGAGGAACATGGCGCCGTAGAGCCAGAACCAGGAAATGCCGAGGATCGACAGGAAGACGGTGCGGTTCTCGCGCGCGAAGCCGATGTTGCGCCAGGTTTCGGAGAACGGGTTGCGGCTGATCACGAGTTCTGGCACCGGTGCCGCTGCAGCGGGGATGCCGCGGCTGCAGAGGTAGCCAAGGATGGCGATCAGCATGCCGGCAAGGGCGACCCATGTCGGATGGTTGGCGGCGCCGGCGAGGAGACCGCCGGCGAGCGTGCCGATCAGAATGGCGACAAAGGTACCGGCCTCGACCAGTGCATTGCCGCCAACCAGTTCGCTCTCGCGCAGGTGCTGCGGCAGGATGGCGTACTTGACCGGACCGAAGAGGGTCGAGTGCAGCCCGAACAGGAACAGCGCCGCGAGCAGGATCGGCAGGCTGTGGACGACGAAGCCGAGCAACGCGATGCCCATGATCAGGATCTCGAGCAGCTTCACCAGACGCGCCAGCTTCGCCTTGTCGTACTTGTCGGCCAGTTGGCCGGCAGTTGCCGAAAAGAGGAAGAAGGGCAGGATGAAGATGCCGGCAGCGAGGTTGGTCAGTACCTCGGGCCGGATCGTCGTCCAGCTAGCTGCCTGGAAGGTGAGCAGGACGACCAGCGCGTTCTTGAACAGGTTGTCGTTGAAGGCGCCGAGGAACTGGGTGGCGAAGAACGGCCCGAAGCGGCGTGCCTTGAGCAGGGCAAACTGGGAACTCATGCGGTCTTCCTTTTTCGGGGAGCAAAAACCCGCGCGTCTCGAAGATGGCCGGGGCAAAACGGTGACCCTGCGACGACAACTGTCGCTTGCGGACGAAATCGAAAGGCTGCGGATTGTGCTCGCGGATCAGCATCAACGGCGCCACTGCCGCCTGCGGCAACAGGCCGCTCGGAGCCAGATCCGCCGGCTGGATCACTGCCAGAGCCTGGGCATCAGCCATCGACGCGCATCCTGGTCGAGTTGAAGGGTCTTGTAGGCTATATTCATGAACCGGCCGGCGCAAGCCCCTGCGACTGCCTGGCTCCCGTCGAATTGATCCCGACGGCACGCTTCGGCAGGAGCCGGCAGCGCCGACGCCTGCCCGGCAACACCCAGAGATCATGCCGCGAGAACCAATCCCGAGAGTGTCCGTCGGAGTCCGTCGGATATAATAATGAATTGTCGCGACTGGGAACGAACTGACGGCACCGCTCGGGCCGCGTCGGGGTGGCTGGCCGCGAGCCTGGCGATCGCGGCCGGGGTGCGGTCCTTGACCGTACGGGCAAATGAAGACCTCAGGAAGGAGCGCCATGCGAACGGACCATTGGACAATCAGCAAGCGCCTGATCCTGATCACGGCGGTGGCCGTAGTCGGCCTCGCCGTTCTCGGCGTCGACTCGCTGTACACGCTGCGCGGCAGCATGCTGCAGGACAGAAAAGACAAGGCGCAGGTTCTGGTCGAGGTTGCCGGCGGCGTCATCGCCCGTTTCCATGAACTTGCCCGCAACGGAACGCTGAGCGACGATGAGGCGCGCAAGGAGGCAGCAGAGACCTTGCGCCACATGCGCTACGCGGGGAGCGAGTATTTCTTCATCCTCGATACACAGCACCGCTTCGTGATGCATCCGCTCAAGCCGGAACTGGAAGGCAGGAGCGGCGCCGAAATGCGAGACCCGAACGGCAAGGCGCTGATCCAGGAACTGGTCCGTACCGCACTGGCCAGCGAGCGTGGTGGCCTGGTCGAGTACGTGTTCGCCCGCGCCGGGAGCGAGCAACCAGCCCCCAAGATCAGCTACGCCGCCCAGTTCAAGCCCTGGGGCTGGGTGTATGGAACCGGCATCTACGTCGATGATATCTCTGCCGCCTTCCGCAGCCAGGCGATCGAGTCAACGGGCATCGTTGCACTGGCCGTCGGCGTCCTCGTTGCCATATCGCTGGTCATCGGCCGTAGCGTGCTGCGTCAGCTTGGCGGGGAGCCCGCGGCCGCCGCAGCGATTGCCCGACGGGTGGCAGCCGGTGATCTGGCGGTAGCCGTCGATGCCACAGGTCTGGTAGACGGGAGCCTGATGCGCTCGATTGCCGAGATGCAGAACCACCTGCGAGCGATGATCGCCAAGATGGATCACCTGGCCGGCGCCGTCGCCGGCCGTGCCGGCGAGATCGCGGTCGCCACCGGCGATACCAGCCGGGCTGCCGATGCACAGGCGGATTCGACTGCCGCTACGGCAGCCTCGATCGAGCAGCTGACGGTCAGCATCAACGAAGTGGCGCAGAGCGCCCACGCCAGCGGCCAAAGCTCGGACGCGGTCGCCGGCTGCGCCGAACAGGGTCGGCAACTGGTGACCAGTTCGGCGGCCGAGATCGAGGCGATCTCGGCCATCGTCGGCCGCTCGGCAGCACAGATCGGCCAACTGGCAACCCGTTCACGCGAGATCGGCGGCATCGCCTCCGCGATCAAGGAGATCGCCGAACAGACCAATCTCCTGGCTCTCAACGCCGCCATCGAAGCCGCACGCGCAGGTGAGCAGGGACGCGGGTTTGCCGTCGTTGCCGATGAAGTGCGCAAGCTTGCGGAAAGGACGACGAAGGCAACCAGCGAGATCAGCGCCATGGTCGTCAGCGTCCAGGCCGATACCGAATCGGCCGTGGCAGCGATGAGTGAGGCAGCGCCACAGGTTGCACGTGGCCTCGACAAGGCACGCGAAGCGAGCAACGTGCTCGAGGCGATCCTGCGTCAGGCGCAGAAGTCGAGCGAGCGCGTGCATGAAGTGGCAGTGGCGACGCATGAGCAGGCGACCGTCGCCGAAGACGTCGCCCGCCACCTGCAGCACATCGCCTCGATGACCGAGGAAACGAGGGCGACGATGCATGCGAATAGCGCCGCAGTCGCTGAACTGGAGCAGCTCGCAGGGCAGCTGCGCGAAGTCGTCGCCCGCTTTCGCGTGGCCTGAAGCCGACCCGGCAGCCGTTGGCAAAGCAACCGTGGCCGACCGATGCCCGCAGGGATCTGGCCGAGGGGCGCGTTGTCCGGTCAATCCGACCCAGGCCGCTCAGTGACCCGAGCATGTGACGTCCGGAAAAGCTCAGGCCCGCAGCAGTTCGTCTCGTTCGCCCAGCCACCGCTGCAGGTGGCGTGCGGCCTCGTCCGGATGCTCGCGCAGCAGGCGCGCCGCCATCGACTGCGCCAGTTCGACGAGATCGGCATCGTTCTCGAGGTCGGCGTGGCGCAGCAAGGGCTCACCTGACTGCCGACTGCCGATGAATTCGCCGGGGCCGCGCAGGCGCAGATCCTGACGGGCAATCTCGAAACCGTCGGCATGCTCGAAGATGATCTTCAGGCGCGCGCGCGCGTTGGCAGAGAGTGGTGGCTGGTAGAGCAGGACGCAGACCGAGTCGTGCGCGCCACGGCCGACGCGGCCGCGCAGCTGGTGCAGTTGCGCGAGGCCGAAACGCTCCGCATGCTCGATGACCATCAGGCTGGCATTCGCCACGTCGACGCCCACCTCGATGACCGTCGTCGCCACCAGCAGGTCGATCTCGCCGGCCACGAATGCTGCCATCACCGCTGCCTTCTCGTCACTGCGCAGGCGGCCATGAACCAGCCCGATACGCAGGTCGGAGAGTTCGGCGCTGAGCGCCACATGCGTGTCGAGGGCGGCCTGCAGATCGACCTTGTCCGACTCCTCGATCAACGGACAGACCCAGTAGGCCTGGCGGCCACCGGCGACCGCAGCGCGCACCGCGGCGACGACCTGCGCACGCCGGTCGGCCGAGAAAAGGCGCGTCCTCACCGGCGAGCGCCCCGGCGGCATCTGATCGATCAGCGAGACATCGAGATCGGCGTAGTAGCTCATCGCCAGCGTGCGCGGGATCGGTGTCGCCGACATCATCAACTGGTGCGGATTGCCGCCCTTGCGCCGCAGCTGCAGGCGCTGCCGGACACCGAAACGGTGCTGCTCGTCGACGATGATCAGCCCGAGGCGTGAAAAGTCGATGCTCTCCTGGATCAGCGCATGCGTGCCCACGACCAGCTGTGCGCTGGTTGCCGCCTGCTGCTGCCGCTGCCGCTTGAGCTTGCCGGAGAGACTGCCGGTCAGCCACAGCACCTCGACAGCGAGAGGTTCCAGCCAGGCGCGCAACTTGAGGAAGTGCTGCTCCGCCAGTATTTCGGTGGGCGCCATCAGGGCCACCTGGTAACCCGCCTCGATCGCCTGACAAGCAGCCAGCGCGGCGACGATCGTCTTGCCGCAGCCGACATCACCCTGCAGCAGGCGTTGCATCGGGCTGGGCTGCGCCAGATCGCCGGCGATCTCGGCAGCTACCCGGCGCTGCGCCGCGGTCAAGGCGAAGGGCAACGAACGCTCGAGTTGCTGCGCCAGTTGCCCAGCGGCCGGCAGGACGGGCGCACGCTGCCGGCGCCGCCCGAGGTAAGCGCGGCGCAGCGACAGCTGTTGTGCCAACAGCTCGTCGAACTTGATGCGTCGCCAGGCGGGATGGCTGCGATCGTGCAGGATCGATTCAGCAACCGTCGGCGGTGGCGCGTGCAGCAGTGAGACCGCCGCGGCAAACGACGGCAGCGCCTGCGCTCGGCACCAGTCCGGGTCGAGCAGCTCGCTCAGATCGGCATCGTGCAGCGCACGGGCGATCAGCCGACGCAGGGTAGCCTGACCGAGACCGGCAGTCGTCGGGTATACCGGTGTCAGCGACTGCGCCAGAGGCTCATCGGTGGAGACGATTCGATAGCGGGGATGGACCATCTCAAGTGCGTGGAAGCCCTGCCGGATCTCACCGAAGATGCGCAACCTGCTGCCGGCTGCACGGGCCGCTTCGAGCGCCCGCTGCTGGCTGCAGTGGAAGCTGAGGAAGCGCAGGGCGAGAATGCCGCCACTTGCGTCACCCACCCGCACCACGAGCTGTCGCCGCGGCGCCCGTCCGACGGCAAGGTCGATTACCTCGGCCTCGACGAGCAGGGTTGCCCCCACTGCCGCCTCAGCGATGGGGGTGACGCGGGTCTCGTCTTCGTAGCGCAAAGGCAGATGCACGATGAGATCCTCCGGCCGCTCCAGCCCGAGCCGGCGCAGCCGGTTGCGGATTGCTGGCGCAGCGTCGATCGCCTCCGCTGCCGGCATCAGCCGCCGACGACCATGACGGCGTCGGCCTCGACCAAGGCACCCCGTGGCAGCGAAGCAACACCGACGGCGGCGCGGGCGGGGAAAGGCTCGGCGAAGTAGCAGCCCATCACCTCGTTCACCGTCGTGAAGTGGATCAGATCGGTGAGGTAAACATTGAGCTTGACGACATCGGCGAGCGAGCCTCCAGCCGCCTCGGCAACCGCCCTCAGGTTGTCGAAGACGCGAACGATCTGGGCATCGATACCGTCAGCCATCTTCATCGTCGCCGGGTCGAGGCCGATTTGCCCGGAGAGGTAGACGGTGTCGCCAACCCGTACCGCCTGCGAGTAGGTACCGATCGCGGCGGGCGCCAGCGGCGTCGAGATGATCGTTCTGGTCATGGTACGGTCCTCTACAATGTATGAGCGATGGAAACCCCGATATTAAACCTGAAAACCAGGGTGGACAGGTTCCTTAACGGCTGCCGGTGCTCGCGCGGACACCTCGGCACCCAGCCTTGCGGAGAGCGAGATGACGACCAATGCACTCATTGAAAACCTCGAGAAGCTGCTCGGCAGCCCTCGTGACGGCGCGCTGCTGCGCTACTCGCTGGGCAGCGAGCATCTCAAGGCCGGTGATTGGGCGCAGGCCTCGCTCCGCCTGCGGGAAGCGGTGGAGCGGGACGGCAACCATTCGGCGGCATGGAAGCTGCTCGGCAGGGCGCTGGCTGAGGGCAATCAGCTCGCCGAGGCCCTGGCCGCCTACGAACAGGGGATCGTCGTTGCGCAGCGGCGGGGCGACGTCCAGGCGGTTAAGGAAATGCGGGTATTCGTGCGGCGCCTGCGCCGGCAAGTGGCGGCGACCGACGAGCGCGCGGCTACGGCTTCGCCGCCTTGACCGATGGCCGGATCACCGCCTCCACTCCTTCCGCCTGCAGTTCACGGCGCACGGCCTCGGCCTCCGCCCGATCGCGGAACGGACCCACGTGCAGTCGCACCTCGACGCCGACCGGAATGCCCGCTTGGGCAAACCTTGCCTGCACCGCTTCCGCGCGCTGCAGGTCGGCCAGCACGCCGGTCTGCAAACCGGGCCCGGACAGCGGGCGCGGTGGCGCCGCGGGCGGGTGCGTCGCCGCGTTGCCGGACGGGTCTTCGTTGCCTGCGGCCACGGCCGCTTCGACGGCGGCCATCCTGGGCTCGATCGCCGCGCCACTCGCCTGTGGCTCCGCCATCGCCGGCTGCAGCGCCGGGTTGCCGACGGCCATCGGCTCGGCATGCGGGGGCGGGGGCGCCTCCTTCTTGCGCACCGGCACCGGTTCGGTATATGGGAGGCCGCTGCCCGCCGGATCGTCGACAATGAACAGGTGGTCGGCGAGCAGCAGGAGCAGAAGCAGGACCACGAGCAGCCCGGCAATCCCCATCCGGCGCCGCAACCGGCGTTCGACGGCTACCGGCCTGTCGGCCGTCGAAGCGGCGATCGCCGACGGAAGCGGTGGCGCGGCGCTCATGCCGCTGCCCGGAGCATGCTCACCAGCGATGCGGCGTACACCTAGGCCCCAGGCCGGCGGTTGCGCGCCAGCGCCAAGACCAGGTCGGCCTCGGCGCGCGCGATGCCGCAGCGATGCGCAATGGCGGTCGCGTCATGACCCTGCAGCGCCATCTGCATGGCGTCGTTGTAGGCGAGTGATGCCGGTGGTACCGAGGCTTGCGCGACTTGGCGCCGGACATCCTCGCGCGCGGCGAGCACCTCGGCGCGCAACTCGTCGACCTCGCAGCGCAGTTGGTAAAGCTCTCGCTGCAGGGCATCGATCAGCGCCTGTCCGGGGATCTCGGGCGGCGGCTCGTTCCAGGCGAAATCCGGTTTCCCGGCAACCGTTCCGGCTGCAGCCGCCGCCGTTGACTCGGCCGCCGCTGCCGTGGGCGCCTCTCGCGGGGCCGGGGCGGCTTCGGGCTCGGCTTGCTGGATGGCCACATAGGCGGCCACTGCCGACTGTGCCGCCAGCGACGGGATCGCCGGCGTCACGCGCTGCACACGGCGCACGCGGATGAAGAGAACGATGATGTAGACGAGAAGCAGCGCGATGATCGCGATCAAGCCTTCGCGCCAGCCCAGACTGTCCAGTAGATCGAGATCCATAGCGCGCCTTCCGATCGTTTTCGGCCGACATTATGCCAGACCATGGCGCGCCGGCACTTTCGTTCGCCTGACGGACGGAGCGATCGGGCCCCGCCCGCATGCCGGACGAGGGCCGATCGCCGATGCTGCAGGAGCCCGGCCGAGTTACTGCATCGATTCGAACAGCCCGGCGGCGCCCATGCCGGTGCCGATGCACATCGTCACCATGCCGTAGCGCTGCCGCGTCCGCTGCAGTCCATGCAGCAGGGTCGCCGTGCGGATGGCGCCGGTCGCACCGAGCGGGTGACCGAGGGCGATGGCCCCACCGAGCGGGTTGACCTTCGCCGGATCGAGATCGAGCGTGCGGATCACCGCCAGCGCCTGCGCGGCGAACGCTTCATTGAGTTCGAACCAGTCCACCTCGTGCTGGCCGATTCCTGCCTGCCTGAGGACCCGCGGAATCGCCTCGAGCGGACCGATGCCCATGATCTCTGGGGCAACGCCAGCCACCGCAAACCCGGCGAAACGCGCCAGCGGCTGCAGGTTGAACTGCTTGAGCACCTTTTCCGAAACCAGCAGCACGGCGGCCGCACCGTCGGACATCTGCGAGCTGTTGCCCGCCGTCACCGAGCCGCGGGCAGCGAAAACCGGCCGCAGCCGGGCAAGCCCTTCGATGCTGCTGTCGCGGCGCGGACCTTCGTCGTTCTCGGCGAGATACTCCTTGACCCGGACCTCGCCACTCTGCAGGTCGGGGACCCGTGTCCGTACTGCATAGGGCGTGATCTCAGCCCGGAAATGGCCGGCATCGATCGCCGCGCAGGCCTTTTGATGCGAGGCGACGGCAAAGGCATCCTGATCCTCACGCGAGACCTGCCACTGCGCAGCAACCTTTTCGGCAGTGATTCCCATACCGAAGCCGATCGCGTAGTTCTCTTCCTTCTCGAAGATGAGCGGGTTGAGGGCGGTCTTGTTGCCCGTCATCTGGTTCATCAGCGACATCGTCTCGGTACCGCCGGCGATCAGCACGTCGGCTTCGCCGAGGCGAATACGGTCGGCAGCCATGGCGACGGTCTGCACCCCGGAGGCGCAGAAACGATTTACCGTGACACCGGGAACGGTATTCGGCATGCCGGCGAGCAGCAGGCCGATACGGGCGACGTTCATCCCCTGTTCTGCCTCCGGCATCGCGCAACCGACGATCACATCCTCGACGAGCGCCGGGTCGAGCCCCGGCGCCTGCTCCATCACCGAACGGATGGCGTGTGCCAGCATGTCGTCCGGACGCACATGGCCGAGCATGCCCTTGCGCCGGCCGACCGGCAGGCGCGTCGCGGCGACGATATAGGCGTCCTGAATCTGTTTGCTCATGTTCTGTTCTCCTCGCGCTCAGTTGCGCAGTGGCTTGCCGGTCTCCAGCATGTGCTGGATACGCTGCTGGGTTTTCGGGTTCTTCAGCAGTTCGACGAAGAGCTTGCGCTCAACTGTCAACAACCACCTCTCGTCGACAAGCGATCCGGTTTCGACCTCGCCACCGCACAGAGCGATCGCGGCGGCTCGCGCCACGGCGTAGTCGTGCGCTGAGATCATGCCGCCCTCTTTCATGTTGGCGAGCATCATCTCGCAGTTGGCAATGCCGGTACGTCCGGCAACCTTGACCCCGCGCGGTGACAGGCGCGGGTAGTAGCCAGCTTCGGCAAGGCCGCGCGCCTCGCGCAGTGCGACGTACAACAGTTCGTGCGCGTTGAAGACGAGCTTGTCCGCGTCGAGCGCGAAACCCAGTTCCTTCGCCTGTGCGCCACTCCTCGAGACCGTCGCCATGGCGATGGTCATGAACACCGGCTGGATGAACTCGAACGGATCGTTGCCACCGGTCCTTGCCGCCGACTGCGCGGCGCGGATGGCAAACTCCTTGCAGCCACCGCCCGCGGGAATCAGTCCGACGCCGGCCTCGACCAGGCCGACGTAGCTCTCGAGCGCGATCACCCGCTTCGCAGCATGCATGAGAAACTCGCAACCACCACCGAGCGCCATTCCCTGCACTGCCGCGACAACCGGCACCTTGGCATACTTGAGTGCCATCGACGTGTTCTGGAACTCGGCGACGTACTTCTCGAGCAGTTCGAAGTCGCCGGCGCCGATCGCCTCGGCCACTTCCTTCAGGTTGGCACCAAAGGCGAACGGCGCCTCGTGCCACAGCACCAGCCCCTGATAGTCGGCCTCGGCACGAGCAACGGCTTCCTGCATGCCGACGATGACGTCACGACCGAGGGTGTGGTTGCGCGACTTGACGCTGACGATGGCAATTCCGGCATCCACCTGCGGCAGCGTCCACAGACGCACGCCATCGTTCTCCCAGACCGTTTCCCCGGTGAGTGCCTTCTCGCCCAGCACGCGCTCGGGAAAGAGCTGGCGCTGATAGACCGGCAGGGCGGAGCGCGGACGATAGGCGTCGGCGCTGGCCGAGTACGATCCCTGCGCGCTGTGCACGCCCTCGTCGGCGACGCGGCCGAAGACCCACGCCGGCAGGCGTGCCGGACTCATCGCCCGGCCGGCTGCGATGTCCGCCTGCACCGCCTCGGCGATCGCCCGCCAGCCGGCTGACTGCCATGTCTCGAACGGACCCTGTGCCCAGCCGAAGCCCCAGCGCATGGCAAAATCGAGATCGCGTGCGTTGTCGGCGATGTCGGCGAGATGGAAAGCGGCGTAGTGAAAGATGTCGCGGAAGATCGCCCACAGGAATTGGGCCTGCGGATGCTCGCTGGCGCGCAACTGGGCAAACCGGGCCGCCGGGTCACGGTTCTTCAGAATGGCGAGGACGCCTGCATCGATTTCGCCGGCGGTATCCCGGTAGTCCTGCAAGCCGAGGTCGAGAACCTTGATCGCGCGGCCGTCCTTGCGGAAGATGCCGGCGCGCGTCTTCTGGCCCAGCGCACCCTTGCCAATCAGCGCTGCCAGCCAGGCCGGCACGCCGTAGTATCCGTGCCAGGGATCTGCCGGCAGTGTGTCCTGCATGGTCTTGATGACATGCGCCAGCGTGTCGAGGCCGACGACATCAGCGGTGCGATAGGTGGCGCTCTTCGGGCGGCCGATGATCGGACCGGTGAGCGAGTCGACAACGTCGAAACCGAGACCGAGTCGCTGCGTGTGATGCATCACCGCCAGGATCGAGAAGACACCGACGCGGTTGGCAACGAAGTTCGGCGTGTCGAGTGCGCGCACGATTCCCTTGCCGAGACGCGAGACCAGCCAGGATTCGAGATTGTCGAGCAATGCCGCGTCGGTGCCGCGCGTGGCGATCAGTTCGACGAGCTGCATGTAGCGCGGCGGGTTGAAGAAGTGGATGCCACAGAAGCGCGCGCGCAGCGCTTCCGGCAGACCCTCGGCGAGGCGGTTGATCGACAGGCCGGAAGTATTGGAGGCGATGATCGCCGTGGGAGCGATGAACGGCGCGATCTTGCGATAGAGATCATCCTTCCACTCCATCTTCTCGGCGATCGCTTCGATGATCAGGTCGCACTCCCTGAGTTGCTCCAGGTGCTGCCCGTAGTTCGCGGCGTCGATGTAGGCGACGCGGTCCTTGCTCGCCAAAGGCGACGGTTCGAGTTTCCTGAGCCCGTCGATGGCCTTGCGGACAATTCCATTGGCATCACCGGTGGCAGCCGGCAGATCGAAAAGCACCACCGGCACTTCGGCATTCGCGAGGTGCGCGGCGATCTGTGCGCCCATCACGCCCGCCCCGAGTACGGCGGCCTTGCGTACTATGAAGTTGCTCAAGCTGTTCTCCTGTTATGGGTCCACTGTGTCCGTCGGGAACGCCCCGCAACGGCCCTGCACCAGGCCTGTCAAACGAACGTTTGAATTATACCGGGTCTGCGGTTTCCGTCAAGCAACCCAAGCTGGCCGCGGGTCGCGAAACCAGCGCTGGCAAGCAAAAAAAAACCCCGCGAAGCGGGGCTTTTCCGTCAGGTGGGCGTGCGTTCAGAACGCCAGAGAATACTGGCCACCGAACACCCAGACACCCGAGCTATTGTACTCGCCGTTCAGCCTGCCCTGTCCCGGCTCGAAGTGGTTGATCTTGGCATCCTTGATGTACTCGTACATCAAGCCAAGTTCAACGGTCTGCGCACGATCGGGCTTCCACTTGCTGCCAAAGGCAATCCAGATGCGGTCGTTGTCGGGCATGGCCGACAGTCGGGTCTCGGCGTTCTTCACCGGCGAGTTGTCGTAGGCGAGGCCGAACTGCAAGGTCAGCGAGTCGGAGTAGCTGTAGTTGGTGCCGAGGGCAAAACGGAAGGTATCCTGGAACTTCGCCGGCAGCGTCAGCAAAGGTATGCCGCTCTTCATGTTGATAGGGACCTCATCAATCGAACTCCAGCCCATCCAGGAAACATCGCCGAGGAGTTCCCATTTGTCGCTGAGCTTCTGCGCGACACTGAGGATGGCCAGCGCCGGCAGTTCGATGTCGGCCTCAGCACCGCCCTGACGCCCGGCAGCGATCACCCGAGCCGCCACAATATCGCTCAGCCCGCCCGTACCCGTGATGTAATTGTTTCCGTCCGTGTGGTACTCGATGCTCGAGCGATACGACAGGCCGACCTTGGTCGACGGCGACGGCGTGAACAGAACGCCGATATTCCAGCCCCAGGCATCGTCGGAGAGCGAGAGATGACTCTTGACGCCGGCGCCCGCGGGACCACCAAGACTAGGGACAGTACCGTCGCTCAGGCGCTTGTAATAATCGGCCGCCAGATGCTGCCAGCTGAATCCGGCACCGACCGAGAACATCTCGTTGACGCGATAGGCGATCGACGGATTGATATTGACGGTTTTGATGTCGAACTCGTTGGACTGCGCGCTGCCCTTCCACGGGATGTCATACTCGGTCTTCTGGCCAAAGGGCGCACCGATGGCGACACCGACGTACAGGTCCTTGTTCAGCGCCCACGACAGGGCACCATTCGGTACCGCGCCCCACTGCCCGGCATCGCCGCCATCGCCGGCGGCGTCGAACACCCCTACCTGCGAATTCTTGTTGTCGAACTTGAAGATCGGCCGCGCCAGCGCCAGACCACCCGAAACCTCGCGCGCCTGCAACTGCGTCATTCCGGCCGGGTTGTAGAAGATCGTGCTGGCGTCACTCGACTTGGCCGCCGAGCCGGCATAGGCGTTGCCCAGACCGCTCCCCTGCGAGAACAGCGAGAAGCCGGCAGCAGAGGCGCTGCCCGAAAAACCGGCGAGCAGCAGCGCCGGCAACAACTTCATCGAAAGCTTGTGTAACATCCTCAACTCCCCTCGGGTGGAAATCCAGCTTGGCTTTGATGCCACTTGTCAAAAGGCAATCTGCACCGTCATCCTAAGGGGGAAATCAACGGAATTCCGCGGTTTCGTTGCACTTGGCGTGCTGACGAGCACGCCATTGTATTTTTTCTGCAACACTGCTGGCGACCTTTGTAACAACCTCCGCTGTGCCGACCGGCCGTGCGCGCAGCGGCGCGACGGTAGGCGGGCTTGCGACCAGCCGCCGGCGGCGCAGATGCCATCGGCCCGAACTCAGAGGACTTCGGGGAGCGGCCGCTTCGCACCCTCGTGGTCGATGGCGACGTAAGTGAGTACCGCTTCGGTCACCTTCACGGTGATCGGCTGCGCCGGGTGACGCTCGGCGTACACCTCGACCCTGACGGTGATCGAGGTGCGGCCGGTGATGACCACTTCAGCGAAGAAGCTGACCACGTCACCGACCGACACCGGCTGCTTGAAAAGGAAGGAGTTCACCGCCACCGTCGTCACACGCCCACGCGCACGGCGCATCGCCGGGATGGCGCCGGCGACGTCGACCTGTGCCATGATCCAGCCACCAAACACGTCGCCCTGCGGATTCACTTCGGAAGGCATCGGCACGACGCGCAGGATCGGCTGCCTGTCGGGCAGGACGGTCAGGACTTCAGGCATGCTGACTCCGCAGGTAGTTGATTGGCCCGCCGGTGAAGGGGGCGAAACCGGTGCCGAAGATCACCCCGGCGTCAGCCAGGTCGGCGTCGGCGACGACGCCCTCGTCCACAAGCTGCTGCGTTCTCGCGAGCAGTGGACGGACAAGGCGCTCTGCCAGCCCGGCCGGCACCGCAGCCGCCGGACCTTTGGCCGCCTTGCCACCGGCGTAGTCATAGAAGCCGCGACCACTCTTCCGGCCCAGATGACCCGCGTTGAAGCGCTCGAGCAGGCAGCGCGGCGGCTCCGCCCCGCTGCCGGCAAGGCTCCTGCCGGCAGCCAGCGCAACGTCAAGGCCGACCATGTCGACCAGTTCGATCGGCCCCATCGGCATGCCGAAAGCCAGCATCGCCTCGTCGACGGTTGCTGGCGTGATCCCTTCGTCGACGGCGCGCATCGCCTCCAGCATGTAGGGGCCGAGAACCGCGTTGACGAGAAAACCAGGCGCGCTTTTCACCGGCAGCGGCAAGCGGTCGATCTGGCGAACGAAAGCGGTCGCTCGCTGGACCGTTTCGGCATCCGTTCCGTCCGCGGCGACGACTTCGACCAGCGGCATCTTCGCCACCGGATTGAAGAAGTGGATGCCGACCAGGCGCTCGGGCCTCGCCAGCACGCTCCGCAGGTCCTCGATGCGCAGACTTGAGGTGTTACTGGCAAGTACCGCGTCCGGCCGCATGCGCGCTTCAAGCCCGGCGAGCAGTGCGTGCTTGGCGTCCAGGTTTTCGTGGATGGCCTCGATGACGACGTCGGCCCGACTGGCTCCATGCCCTTCAGGATCGGGAATCAGGCGATCCATCACCCGCCGCAGCTCGCGGGCGTCCCTGATGCGTTGCCCCCAAGCCGCGTACGCCCGCTGCAACGCAGGCGCGATCCGCTCCATCCCCTGATCCTGCAGCGTCACGGTCAGCCCGCGCAGGGCGCACCACGCGGCGATGTCGCCGCCCATGACGCCGGCGCCGACGACATGTACGCTGCCGGCAGTGAAGGTGCTTGCCTTGCCGAAACTCTTCAGGCGCTCCTGGAGAAAGAAGACGCGCACCAGGTTGCGCGCAGTCGGCGAGCGGACGATGCTGTCGATCAGTTGTGGCGCCGCCAGCGCATTCCCCTGATGGTGCGCCCAGATGTCGATGATCGCGTAGGGCGCCGGATAGTGCTCGCGGCGAGCACGCCGGGCGACCTGCTTTCTCGCGCCGCTGGCGACGACGCTCTTCAGCGGGCCGTTGAGCAGGCGTTGCCCGAGCGGCGGACGCCGCCGCCGCTGACCGGCGAGCACCAGCAGGGCTGCGGCGCCGTCCATCACGCGCGGTGGCACGCAGTCGTCGGCGAGACCGAGGCGCTTCGCCTTCTTCGCATCGATCGTCTTGCCGGTCAGCATCATGTCCAACGCAGCCTGTGGGCCGATTCGTTCGGGCAGGCGGAGCATGCCGCCCCAGCCCGGAACGATGCCCAGCATCACCTCCGGCAGCCCCATGCGCGTCGATGGTTCATCGACGACCAGCAGGTAACGGCAGGCGAGCGCGAGTTCAAGGCCACCGCCGAGACAGTGTCCACGCACCAGCGCCAGGGTCGGATAGCGAAGCGCCGCCAGGCGGTTGAAGAGCTGCCAGCCACGCGCCACCAGCTCGATGCCTTTCGCCGGTGTATCGAGCTGGGTGAACTCCTGGATATCAGCGCCGGTGATGAAGCCCGCGGCCTTGCCGGAGCGGAAGATCAGGCCCTTTGGTGGGTGCCGGTCGAACTCGTCGAGCAACCGTGCAAGCTCTTCCATGACCGCGCTCGACAGTGAATTGGTGGATTCGCCCGCCTTGTCGAGCGTCGCCCAGGCAAGACCTTGCGCATCGACTTCGAGCCGCCAGTGACGGTAACTGTGCGTTTCGGGGTTCATGACCTTTCCTTGATAGTCGTTTTCCGTCAACAGCTTCATGCGACACCTGCTGCCATGCTCTCGACCAGCATCGCGCCCCCCTGACCGCCGCCAATACAGATCGCCGCAATGCCGCGGCGCGCGCCCGCAGCACGCAGCGCATACAGCAGGTGGAGGACGATGCGCGCCCCGGAAGCTCCGACCGGATGGCCAATGGCGATGGCACCACCGTCGCCATTGAGGCGCTCGCTGGCCAGCGAACCCAGTGCACCTGCGAGGCCGAGTTGCTCCCGGCAGTAAGCGTCCGACTGCCAGGCGGCCAGGCAGCCGAGCACCTGCGCGGCAAAGGCTTCGTTGATCTCCCAGAGGTCGACGTCGTCGAGCGCGAGTTGCTGCCGCTGCAGGATCGGCGTCGCGGCATGCACCGGGCCCAGTCCCATCTGTGCCGGGTCTAGACCGGCCCACTGACTGTCAGTGATCCTGCCGAGCGGTTGCAGTCGCCACTTCTCGACCGCAGCCTCGGAAGCCAGGATGAGCCAGGCGGCACCGTCGGTGATCTGCGAGCTGTTGCCGGGGGTTACCCGCCCATAGCGGCGATCGAAGAACGGCTTCAGCTTGGCCAGCCCGACCATGCTCGAGTCCGGGCGGACCCCATCATCCTCGAGATAGACCCGTCCCTTGCCGTCGACCAGCGGCACGATTTCGCCGAAACGGCCCGCCTGGCGTGCGGCAACCGCCCGCTGGTGACTGCGCACGCTGAACTCGTCCATCTGCTGGCGCGTGATCGCGAAGCGCCAGGCCAGGTTCTCCGCCGTCTGCCCCATCAGCAGGCCGACCACCGGATCGGTCAGCCCCTTCAGCAGACCGACCACCGGCGACAGCAGCTGCACCGGACGCAGCCTGGTGAACATGCCGACTTTCTGGCCGATGCTCTTCGCCTGCATCATCTGGCCAAACCAGCGGACCATCACTTCGTTGTACAGCAGTGGGGCATGCGACAGCGCGTCGACGCCGCCGGCAAGCACCAGTTGCGAAACCCCGTTGCGGATGTTTGCCATCGCCGAGTCGATCGCCTGCATGCCGCTGGCGCAGTTGCGCATCACCGTCCACGCCGGCACCTGGTGCCCGCAACCGAGCCGCAAGGCGACGACGCGACCGATATTGACCTCGTCTGCCGACGGGCTCGCGCAGCCCAGGATCACTTCGTCGAGATCCGCAGCGGCGAAGGGCTGGCGGATCAGCAGCGCACGCCCTGCCTGTACCGCCAGGTCGCTGGCAGCGAACGGACCCGGGGCGCTGCGCCCCTTGAGGAAGGGGGTGCGCGCTCCATCGACGACATATACCGGCTCAGATGCCATTTCCTTCTCCCTGTTTCAGTCCCGCGGCCAGCAGCGCGACGTGAGGAGACCCGCTCCTGACCTCGTCGCGCTGCCGTGCCAGTCGCCGTTTCAGGCGGCAGCCCTGTGCAGCAGCGGCTCCTGCCGCGTGCGACCGAGATCGTGCGGAAAATCGTCGACGTGGATGACGATATCGCGCAACTCGTTGCGCCGCTTGAGGACCGCGTACTCGGCGGGCGTGACGATGCCGGCAGCGAATGCGGCATGGGCCAGATCGCGTACATTGGCGTCGGGATTGTCGACCAGCAGTCCCTTTTTCTCGGCGGCGCGGATCTTCGCTTCGATCGGCTCAGCCTCGATCGTCGCCAGCAGCGCGAGTTCCAGGACACCGACGGCTTCCGACTCGCCCTTCGGCAGATAGGCTTCGGCGGTCAGGCGGTCGCGGGCGGCCGACGGCTCGATCAGGAGCTTGGCCACGCGGTGGCCAATGCGGTCCGATGGAACATCGTAGGGATGACCCAGCGGGAACACCATGCGGTAGAGCAGGCGGCCGATCCAACGCACCGGGAAGTTGGCGATGGCACCGTCGAAAGCCATCTGCGCCTTGTACATGGCGTCCCACATCGCCCAGTGCATCAGCGGGGCATCGGCCTGCTGGCGGCCTTCGGACTCGTACCGCTTGAGCGTCGCCGAGCACAGGTAGAGCATCGACAGGATGTCGCCGAGGCGCGCCGAGAGCTTCTCGCGACGTTTGAGTTCGCCACCGAGCACCAGCATCGAGATGTCGGCGAGGAAGGCAAAAGCCGACGAGAAACGGGTCAGCTGCTGGTAGTAGCGCCGAGTTTCCGGTGCGACGTTGGCCGGGACGGAGACAAAGTGCGAACCCGTGAGACCCTTGCGCAGGGCGCTGAAGGCGTGCCGGGCAGTGAACACGGCGTGACCGAAAAGCGCGCGGTCGAAGTCGTGAAGACCCTGTTGCGCGTCGGGGTTGAACGCCGCCTTCATTTCCTTCAACACGTACGGATGGCAGCGGATGGCTCCTTGTCCGAAGAGGATCATGCTGCGCGTCAGGATGTTGGCGCCCTCGACCGTGATGCCGATCGGTATCTGCTGATAGGCGCGGCCGATGAAGTTTGACGGGCCCAGGCAGATGCCCTTGCCACCGACGATGTCCATGCCGTCATTGACCACTTGGCGGGCGCGTTCGGTGACGTGGTACTTGGCGATCGCCGAAACCACGGACGGCTTCTCGCCGAGGTCGATGGCGCCGGCAGTCATCTTGCGCACGGCATCCATCATGTAAGTATAGGCACCGATCCGGGTCAGCGGCTCCTCGACGCCCTCGAAGCGACCGATCGCCATCTTGAACTGGCTGCGCACCCGCGCATAGGCACCAACGCTGCGCGCGGTGAGTTGCGCCATGCCGGTATTCGACGAGGGCAGCGAGATCGAACGGCCCGCAGCCAAGCACTCCATGAGCATGCGCCAGCCCTGGCCAACCATCGCCGGACCGCCGATGACGTATTCCAGGGGCATGAAGACATCCTTGCCGCGCGTCGGCCCGTTCATGAACATCGCGTTGAGCGGGAAATGGCGGCGACCGATCTCGGCGCCGGGCGTCTCGCGCGGTACCAGCGCACAGGTGATGCCGACGTGCTTCTTGCCACCGAGCAGGCCATCCGGATCGTAGAGGTGGAAGGCCAGACCGAGGATGGTACACACCGGCCCGAGGGTGATGTAGCGCTTGTCCCAAGTCACCCGCATACCGAGGACCTCCTTGCCCTGCCACATCCCCTTGCAGACGATCCCGACATCGGGAATCGAGCCGGCGTCGGACCCCGCCCACGGGCTGGTCAGCGCGAAGGCGGGAATCTCCAGTCCCTTCGCCAGACGGGGCAGATAATGGTTCTTCTGCGCTTCGGTGCCGTAGTGCAGCAGCAACTCGGCGGGGCCGAGCGAGTTCGGGACCATCACCGACACCGACAGCGCCGAACAGCGCGTCGACAGCTTGGTGACGATCTGCGAGTGCGCGTAGGCCGAGAACTGGAGACCACCGTAGCGTTTCGGAATGATCATGCCCAGGAAGCCCTTGTCCTTGATGTACTGCCAGGCCTCTGCCGGCAGGTCATGGAGTTCGCTGGTCACCTGCCAGTCGTCGACGAGCGCACAGGCCTGTTCGACCTCGTTGTCCATGAACGACTGCTCCTCCGCCGTCAGCTTCGGCACCGGATAGGCGAGGAGCTTGTTCCAGTCGGGATCGCCACGGAACAGTTCACCGTCCCACCACACGGTGCCAGCCTCGAGCGCGACGCGCTCGGTTTCCGACATCTGCGGCAGAATCCGCTTGTAGGTACGAAAGATCGGTCGGCTGACCAGCGCCCGTCGCAAGGGACGGACGCTGAACAGCACGGCCAGACTCGCCAGAGTGATACCGATTAGACTCCAAATGATCGTCGCGATCATGGCTGTTTCTCCTGTGATTGGTCTTGGGTTCTAAATCCCGGGTCTGCTTTCTCTGGCCGCCTGGGTCGGCAGCTCTTTTTGGATTCTTGCTGGCTCGTCGAACTGCGGCAGTGGCGCCCGCAGGCCGCCGAGCAGGAAGGGCATCAGCCGCTGTGCCAGCCGCCTGGCGAGGGCGGTGTCGTCGTCCTGGAGCGGTCGCTCACCAGCCAGATCACCGACTTCGACACCGGTGACGACACGCAGGACGTCGGTACCGGCGATCGCGTAAGACATGGCGCCGAGCATGAAATGCAGGCGCCAGACGATTTCTGCCTGCGGCACGTCGGGCAGTGCCCGATACAGCGCCTGCTTGTAGCGATCGATCACCTCGGCATACTCGCCGGCGAAGAAGGTGCGGATGAACTCGGCGGGCTCGGTCAGCGTGCGGCCAAGCAGCCGCAGGAAGGTCATCCCGCCGAGAGCCTTGTCCTCACCCATGCGCAGCAGCGTGCCGAAGAAGGCCTCGAGGATCTGCGACGGCTTCAGCGGCGCGCCACCGGCCTGTGCCTCGAGCCGATCAAGGGCCTGCAGGCGATTCTCGTTGAGCCATCCCAGTCGACGTCGGAAAACCTCGCGCAGCAGCGCCTCCTTCGAACCGAAGTGATAGTTGACCGCCGCCAGATTGACTTCGGCTGCACCGGTGATCATGCGCATCGATGTCGCCTCGTAGCCATTCTCCATGAACAGGCGCTCCGCGACATCAAGGATCCGGTCGCGGGTATCACTGCTGGTCTTCTGTTCGGACATCTGCCTGGTCGCCCCAAGAAAGTGCAAGCGGAAGATCGCCGGCACCCAAGGGCAGCCGGATTCGTTCAAACGTTCGTTTTAATCTTAGGGCGAGAGCGCCGGGAATGCAAGCATTTTTTTGCCAGGCAGACGGCTGCTTGAGAGCAGACGCGACAACAGGGCATACTTGCGGGGTCACTGACCAGAACATGAACTGCCTGCCCATGCGCCGCACCGCTTCAGCCTACCCAGCCGGCGACGGCCCCGCGGCTAACGATACCCACCTCGGCGCGACCATCCGCAGGCTGCTTCCCTATCTCTGGCAGTACAAGTGGCGCGTCCTGCTCGCCTTGTCGTGCCTGATTGGCGCCAAAGTCGCCAACGTCGGCGTGCCGCTGGTCTTCAAGGAGGTGATCGACGATCTCGGCGGCACGCAGCAGCTTCTCGTCCTGCCCGCCCTGCTGCTTCTTCTCTATGGTGCCTTGCGTTTCTCCGCTTCTCTGTTCGCCGAGTTGCGTGAAATCCTCTTTGCGCGCGTGACGCAGCGCGCCGTCCGGCGGATCGCTCTCGACGTCTTCCGCCACCTGCACGAGCTGTCGCTGCGCTTTCATCTCGAACGGCAGACCGGTGGTGTGTCGCGCGACATCGAGCGCGGCAGCCGATCGATCTCCAGCCTGATCAGCTATACGCTCTACTCTATTCTGCCAACCCTGGTCGAGATCAGCATCGTTCTCACCATCCTGCTGCTTCGCTACGACGTCGCTCTGGCCCTGATCACGGTGGCGTCCCTGAGCGCCTACGTGATGTTCACCGTAACGGTCAGCAACTGGCGAATCACGCTCCGCCGCAAGCTCAACGAAGCCGATTCGGCAGCCACCACGCGAGCGATCGACAGCCTGCTGAACTACGAAACCGTCAAGTACTTCAACAACGAAGACTACGAAGCCAAGCGTTACGATCAACAGATGCAACTCTGGGAAGACGCTGCGACGCGTAGCCAGGTCTCGCTCTCGTGGCTCAACCTCGGACAACAGGGAATCATCGCGCTCGGGGTGACGGCGATGATGTGGCGGGCTGCCAGCGGGGTCGTCGACGGCAGCATGACGATCGGTGATCTCGTTCTGGTCAACGCCTTTCTCATCCAGCTCTACATGCCGCTGAACTTCCTCGGCGTCGTCTACCGGGAGATCCGGCAGGCACTCGCCGACATCGAGCGCATGTTCGACCTGCTGGCGGTGAATCGGGAAGTCGCCGATTCCCCCAACGCCGTCAATCTCGACGCAGGGGCTGTGGCGGTCCGCTTTGCCGCCGTGGATTTCGCCTACGATGCCAACCGCCAGATTCTGTACGGAGTCGATTTCTCGCTTCCTGCCGGCCGGACCGTCGCCGTCGTCGGCGAATCCGGATCGGGAAAGTCGACGCTCGCGCGCCTCCTTTACCGCTTCTACGATGTCGGTGGCGGCGCCATCCTGGTCAACGCCATGGATCTGCGCCAACTGACCCAGGCCAGCCTGCGTGCGGCCATCGGCATCGTGCCGCAGGACACCGTGCTCTTCAACGACAGCATTTACTACAACATTCAGTACGGAAACCCGCACGCCAACCGCGAGCAGGTTCTCGCGGCCGCGGCAGCTGCGCAGCTGACAAGCTTCATCGAGCAGTTGCCACGGGGCTACGAAACGCGAGTCGGCGAGCGGGGGCTGAAGCTCTCCGGCGGCGAGAAGCAGCGGGTGGCGATCGCCCGCGCGCTGCTCAAGAACCCGTCAGTGCTGATCTTCGACGAGGCGACCTCGGCCCTCGACTCGAAGACCGAAAAGGCGATCCAGGCGAGCCTCGACAGCGCCGCTCGCGGCCGCACGACGTTGGTGATCGCGCACCGCCTGTCGACGATCATGAACGCCGACGAGATCCTGGTCATGGACTCCGGCCGCATCGTCGAGCGCGGAACCCACCAGCAGCTGCTTGACGCAGCAGGCGCCTATGCGCACATGTGGACCCTGCAGCAGCTCGAGGAAGCAGGCGGCGTCCCGCCCGAGGGCAACGCAAGGACAGCCTGATCCGGCGAAAAAAAAAGCCAGGCTGCTCCGGCGCCTGGCTTGGTTGCCCGCTGGGCCTCCTGGCGGCGCTCAGGCCGGCTTCGCTGGCGTCGCTTCGCCCTCGTCCAGCGGCCGGTCGAGCAACTCGACGAAAGCCATCGGCGCGTTGTCCCCATCGCGAAACCCACACTTCAGGATCCGCAGGTAGCCGCCGTTGCGCGCCGCGTAGCGCGGCCCGAGCTCATCGAACACCTTCACCACCATGTCGCGGTCGCGCAGGCGGGCAAACGCCAAGCGGTGGTTGGCCAGACTCGGATTCTTGCCCAGCGTGATGATCGGCTCGACAACGCGCCGAAGCTCCTTGGCTTTCGGCAGCGTCGTCTTGATCACCTCTGAACGCAGCAGCGAGACGCTCATGTTCTGCAACATCGCCAGCCGGTGCGAGCTGGTCCGATTCAGTTTGCGAAGACCCAAACGGTGACGCATATCAATTCCTTCCTGTTCTCTTACGGCTGCTCACTTGTCGAGCCCGGCCGGCGGCCAGTTCTCGAGCTTCATTCCCAGCGTCAGGCCGCGGGCAGCCAGCACTTCCTTGATTTCATTGAGTGACTTGCGTCCGAGATTGGGTGTCTTCAGCAACTCGTTCTCGGTTCTCTGGATCAGGTCACCAATGTAATAGATGTTCTCGGCCTTCAGGCAATTGGCCGAGCGGACCGTCAGTTCAAGGTCGTCCACCGGCCGCAGCAGCAGCGGATCGACCTGGATGGTCTTCTGATACTCGACCGGCATCGCCGTCCCGGCGAGGTCGGCGAAGACCGAAAGCTGCTCCATCAGGATGCGTGCGGCGGTGCGGATCGCTTCCTCGGGCTCGATCGCACCGTTCGTCTCGATATCCATGACGAGCTTGTCCAGGTCGGTGCGCTGCTCGACCCGAGCGCTCTCCACGGCGTAGCTGACCCGCCGCACTGGGCTGAAGGAAGCATCGAGCACCAGCTTGCCGATGTTCTTCGAACCGTCGCCGATGTCGTGCAGGTTACCGGCAACGTAGCCACGCGAACGCTCGACCTTCATCTCCATCGCCAGTTTGCCGCCAGCCGAGAGATGCGCGATGACGTGCTCCGGGTTGATGATCTCGACATCGTGCGTGACCTCGATATCCCCCGCCCTGACGACCCCCTTGCCCTCCTTGCGCAGGTGCAGCACGACCTCTTCCCGGTTGTGCAGCTTGAACACGACGCCCTTCAGGTTGAGCAGGATATCGACGACATCTTCCTGCACGCCATCGATCGTCGAATACTCGTGCAGGACCCCCTCGATGCTCACTTCGGTCGGCGCATACCCGGGCATCGAAGAGAGCAGAATCCGGCGCAACGCATTGCCCAGAGTATGCCCGTAGCCGCGCTCGAACGGCTCCATCACCACTCGTGCATGCACCGGCGACAAGCTCTGCACATCGATGATGCGCGGTTTAAACAGTCCACTGCTTTGCATGTACAGTCCTTTGCCTGATTCTTTCAAGCTCTGACGCCGTTACTTCGAGTACAGCTCGATCACCAGACTCTCGTTGATCGTCGGCGGCAATTCGCTCCGCTCGGGGTGCGCCTTGTAGGTGCCCTTGGCGGACTTGGCGTCAACCTCGACCCACGCAGGGAAACCGCGGGCCTCGGCCGCAGCCAGAGCGGCCTTGACCCGCAACTGGGATTTGGCCTTGTCGCAGACCTCAACCACGTCGCCCGGACGAACTTGGTAGGAAGGGATGTTGACTCTTCTGCCGTTGACCAGGACGCCGTTGTGGCGAACGACCTGCCGCGACTCCGAGCGCGATGCGGCAAAACCCATGCGGTAGCACACGCTGTCAAGGCGCGACTCGAGCAACTGCAGCAGGACTTCGCCAGTCACCCCACGGCGCCGGTCAGCCTCCTGATAGACCTTGCGGAACTGGCCCTCGAGGACACCATAGATGCGCCGAATCTTCTGCTTCTCGCGCAGGTGCACGCCGTAGTCGGACAAGCGCTGCCCCGACTTCTGGCCATGTTGCCCCGGGGCGTACGAGCGACGTTCGATCGCACACTTGTCCGTGAAGCACTTCTCTCCCTTGAGGAACAACTTTTCGCCTTCGCGGCGACACTGGCGGCATTTCGGATCGAGATTACGAGCCACTTTTTCTTCTCCTTAAATCCGACGCCTTTTGGGTGGCCGGCAGCCGTTGTGCGGGATCGGCGTGACGTCGGTG
>JAEUOM010000114.1 GCA_016788495.1 Accumulibacter sp.
GTCCCACTGCTGCCCGAGGTCAGCGAACAGCTGCTCGATCTCGGCGTCCTCGCTGACGTCGCAGGGGTAGATCAGGTTGCTGCCGAATTCGGCAGCGAACTTGGCCAGGCGATCCTTGAAGCGCTCGTTCTGATAGGTGAAGGCCAGTAGCGCACCTTCACGATGGCAGGCCTTGGCGATGCCGTAGGCGATCGAGTGTTTCGACAGCACGCCGGTGATCAGGATGCGCTTGTCTGCGAGGAATCCCATGTGTTCTCCGTAACGAAAAAATGGCTGGCTGCGCAGCTCGTTGTTCGAATCTTGTTGACCGCGCGATTATAAAGGATTCCACGCGGCACCCGGAGATCGCCGCGGCTGCGCTGGCCGACCGGCCGTGATGCTGCGGGAGACGGCACCACCGCTGCCGCGGAGACCTTGCGACGGTGGGCCGCGGCGACCCATGCGCAGCCGGTTCGCGATAAACTGCCGCCCATGCCCCGTTTTCGTCGTGCCCTGCTGTCGATCGTTGCGCTGCTGCTGTGTGCCTGCAGCAGCGAGCAGAACGATCCGTACCCGCGCGCCGAGCGCGGCCGGAACATCCTCTACGCCGCGTTCACCGAACGTCCCAAGCATCTCGATCCGGTGCAGTCCTACACCGAGGACGAAATCACGTTCACGGCGCAGATCTACGAGCCGCCGCTGCAGTACCACTACTTGAAGCGGCCCTATACGCTGATTCCGCTGACCAGCGAGGCGGTGCCGGTGCCACGCTACTTCGACGCCGACGGGCGCGAGCTGCCGGCCGACGCGCCGGCAGCGGCGATCGCGGTCAGCGTCTACGAGATCCGCATCCGGCCGGGAATCCGCTATCAGCCGCATCCGGCTTTCGCCCTGGATACCGCCGGCGAGCCACGGTACCAGGCGAGCGACCACGAGCAGTTGCGCGGCATCGAGAAGCTCAGCGACTTCGCGCACAGCGGCAGCCGCGAGCTGACCGCCGACGATTACATCTACGAGATCAAGCGGCTGGCGCACCCGCGCCTGCATTCGCCGATCTTCAGCATGATGGCCGAGCGCATCGTCGGCCTGCGCGAGCTGGGGGCGGCGCTGCAGGAAGAGGCGAAGAAGCTGCCGGCCGGCGCCTGGATCGACCTCGACCGCTTTCCGCTCGCCGGCGTCGGCCGCGTCGATCGCCATACCTACCGCATCAGCCTGCACGGCAAGTATCCGCAGTTCGTGTACTGGCTGGCGATGCCGTTCTTTGCGCCGGTGCCGCGCGAGGTCGACCGTTTCTACCACCAGCCGGGAATGGCGGAGAAGAACCTGACGCTCGACTGGTATCCGGTGGGCACCGGGCCGTTCATGCTGACGCAGAACAATCCAAACAGCCGCATGGTGCTCGAGCGCAACCCGAACTTCCACGGCGAGACCTATCCGTGTGAGGGCGACCCGGGTGACGCGGCGGCCGGGCTGCTCGCCGACTGCGGCAAGCCGCTGCCGTTCATCGAGCAGGCGGTGTATGCGCGCGAGAAGGAGAGCATCCCGTACTGGAACAAGTTCCTGCAGGGCTATTACGATGCGTCGGGGATCTCCTCCGACAGCTTCGACCAGGCGGTGCGGCTGGCGGTTGGCGGTGACGTGCAGCTGACCGACGAGATGCGCGACAAGGGGATCAGCCTGCTGACGAGTGTGCGCGCGTCGATCTTCTACATGGGTTTCAACATGCTCGATCCGGTTGTCGGTGGCCTCGGCGAGCAGGCGACGAAGTTGCGGCAGGCGCTGTCGATCGCCATCGACCAGGAAGAATTCATCTCGATCTTCATGAACGGTCGCGGCATTCCGGCGACGAGCCCGCTGCCGCCGGGCATCTTCGGTTACGTCGAGGGCCGCGAGGGAATCAATCCGGTCGTCTACGACTGGGTCGACGGGCGCGCGCAGCGCAAGCCGCTGGCCGAAGCGAAGCGGCTGCTGGCCGAGGCCGGCTGGCCGAACGGGCGCAACGCCAGCAGCGGCGAGCCGCTGGTGCTCAACCTGGACACGACGACCGGCGGCATGGGCGAGAAGTCGCGGCTCGACTGGCTGACGCGGCAGTTCGCCCGGCTGGACATCCAGCTCGTCGTTCGCTCGACCGACTTCAACCGCTTCCAGGAGAAGATCCGCAAGGGCGCGGTGCAGCTCTATTATCTCGGCTGGAACGCCGACTATCCGGATCCGGAGAACTTCCTCTTCCTGCTCGCCGGCAGCGAGGGCAAGGTGGCGAAGGCTGGCGAGAACGCCTCGAACTACGCCAATCCGGAGTTCGACCGCCTCTTCGAACAGATGAAGAACCTCGAGAGCGACGGACCGCGCGGTGCCGAGCGGCTGGCGATCATCCGCCAGGCGATCGCGCTGCTGCAGCACGACGCGCCGTGGATCTACGGTTTTCATCCGAAGAGCTACACGCTCGGCCAAGTCTGGCTGCACAATCGCAAGCCGACCGATGTCGGCAACAACATCCTCAAGTACCAGCGCATCGACGTCGCCGAACGTCAGCGCCTGCGGCAGGAGTGGAACCGGCCGGTGCTCTGGCCGCTGGCGCTGCTTGCCGTGCTGCTGCTGGCGGTGCTGCTGCCGGCGGTGATCGGCTATCGCCGTCGCGAACGCGGGACCGCCCGCTGATGCGGCACGCGCCGCCACCCCGACGCCGTGCCGCTGGCGGCAACCGCCGGCGGCGGCCTGCGCCATAGGCATCGACGATGCTCGCCTACATCATCCGTCGCCTGCTCTACGCGCTGCCGATCCTCATCGGAGTGAACCTGATCACCTTTGCCCTGTTCTTCGTCGTCAATACGCCCGACGACATGGCGCGCATGCAGCTCGGCGTCAAGCGCGTGACGCCGGAGGCGATCGACCGCTGGAAGGCGGAACGTGGCTACGACAAGCCGCTGTTCTTCAACGCCGAGGCGGGCGGCGGCGCGGCGCTCACCGAGACCATCTTCTTCAGCAAGTCGGCGCGCATGTTCGTCGGCGACTTCGGCCGCGCCGAGGATGGCCGCGACATTGCGCGCGAGATCGTCTCGCGCATGGGGCCGTCACTGGCCATCGCCCTGCCGACCTTCATCATCGGCCTGCTGGTGAGCGTCTCGTTCGCCCTGCTGCTGACCTTCTTCCGCGCCACCTATCTCGATTTCTGGGGGGTCGTGCTGTGCGTCGCGATGATGTCGATTTCCGGGCTGTTCTACATCATCGGCGGCCAGTACCTGGTGAGCAAGCTGTGGAAGCTGGTGCCGATCTCGGGCTACGGCGGTGGCCTCGACGCCTGGAAGTTCGTCATCCTGCCGGTGCTGATCGGCGTCGTCTCGGGAATCGGCTCGTCGACACGCTGGTACCGGACGATCTTCATCGAGGAGATCGCCCGCGACTACGTGCGCACGGCACGCGCCAAAGGGCTGGCCGAGGCCGCCGTGCTGTTCCGGCACGTGCTGCGCAACGCGCTGATCCCGATCCTCACCGGCGTCGTCGTCGTCATCCCGCTGCTCTTCATGGGCTCGCTGCTGACCGAGTCGTTCTTCGGCATTCCCGGCCTCGGCAGTTACACGATCGACGCGATCAACGCGCAGGATTTCGCCGTCGTGCGGGCGATGGTCTTCATCGGGTCGCTGCTTTACATCGTCGGGCTGATTCTCACCGACCTTTCCTACACCTTCGTCGATCCGCGCATTCGCTTCAACTGATGCCCTTCCTGCCCGTCATCCTCTGGTCCGATGTGCTGATCTGGCTGCTCCTGCTGGCAGCCATTCTGCTCGGCTGGCTGTCGGCGCGCAATCCGCTGTGGCGCACGGCCTGGCAGCGCGTTGGCCGCAGTCGGGCGGGAATGGCTTCGGCGACGCTGCTGCTCGCCTTCGCCGTCGTCGGTCTGCTCGATTCGCTGCATTATCGGCCGCGCCTGACGGTTGACGGCGGACAGGAGGCGCCCGCGCAGCCCGCGACGTACGCGGTCGAGGTGCTGTCGCTGCTCGACGCGCTGCTGACGCCGCTGCGCACGCGCAACGAGAAGACCTACTCGGAGCCGCTGGCGACGCGCGCGCACGCCAAGGAAACGATCGAAGTACGCGGCAGCGACGGCCGCCTGCAGCAGACGCGCGACCATCCGCGTCTGCGCTACGGCGGTGCCCACCTCGGGGCAGACGAGGAGCAGCGTGATGCCGATGTCGCCGGGCGTGTGCTGCAGGCGCTGGGCCTGGCGCTGCTCGCCTGGGCGGCGGTCGCGGTTGCCGTCTGCGGCGGCGTCGCGCGCGCGCAGGCCAGTGGTTGGCGGCAGGCCTGGCGGCGACTCTGGCGCAGCGGCGGCGACTTCGCCTGGAGCGCGGTCCTCTGCGCGCTCGCCGCGTTGCTGCTGCTCGCCATGCCGGTGGCGCTGCTGGCGACCGACTACCATGTCTTCGGTACCGACAAGGTCGGTCAGGACGTGCTCTATCAGGTGCTGAAGAGCGTCCGCACGGCGCTCGTCATCGGCCTCGTGACGACGCTGGTGATGCTGCCGCTGTCGGTGCTGCTCGGCGTCCTGGCCGGCTACTTCCGTGGCTGGGTCGACGACATCATCCAGTACCTGTATACGACGCTGAGTTCGATTCCCGGCGTACTGCTGATCGCCGCCGCGGTGCTGATGATGCAGGTGCTGATCGACACCCATCCGCAGTGGTTCGCCACCGCCGCCGAACGCGCCGACCTGCGTCTGCTGGCTCTCTGCTTCATTCTCGGCGTCACCAGCTGGACCGGGTTGTGCCGTCTGCTGCGCGGCGAAACGCTGAAGCTGCGGGAGCTGGAGTACATTCAGGCAGCGCAGGCCTTCGGCGTTTCCAGCCTGCGCATCATCGGCCGTCACATCGTGCCGAACCTGATGCACATCGTCATCATCGCTCTGGTGATGGATTTTTCCAGCCTGGTGCTGGCCGAGGCGGTGCTCTCGTACGTCGGCATCGGCGTCGACCCGACGATGATCAGCTTCGGCACGATGATCAACAATGCCCGCCTCGAACTGGCGCGCGAGCCGATGGTCTGGTGGTCGCTGTCGGCGGCGTTCTTCTTCATGTTCTCGCTCGTATTGGCGGCGAACCTCTTCGCCGATGCCGTCCGCGACGCTTTCGACCCGCGTCTGGCGGGTTCGCCATGAGCGCGCTGCAGAGCCGGCACGGTGAAGAGCTGCTGGCGGTCAGGCAGCTGCGCGTCGCTTTCGCGCATGGGCGCTCGCTGTTGCCGGCGGTCGATGGCATTGAGCTGCGACTGGCTGCCGGCGAGACGCTGGCGCTGCTTGGCGAGTCCGGCTGCGGCAAGTCGGCGACGGCGCTGGCGCTGCTGCGCCTGCTGCCGGCGGCAGGCCGGATCGTCACCGGCGAGGTACTGTTCGGCGGCCGTGACCTGATGCGGCTGCCGGAGTCCGAGATGCGCGCGGTGCGTGGTGGCGGCATGGCGATGATCTTCCAGGAGCCGGCGACGAGCCTCAACCCGGTTCTCACCGTCGGCCGGCAACTGGCCGAGGTGCTGGCGCGGCATCGCGCGTTGAGCGGCGCGGCGGCGCAGGCGACGGCGCTCGAACTGCTGGTGGCGGTGGGCATCGCCGATGCGCCGCGGCGGCTCGGCGAGTATCCGTTCCAGCTCTCCGGCGGCATGAAACAGCGGGTGATGATCGCCATGGCGCTGGCCGGTGAGCCGCGCCTGCTGATCGCCGACGAGCCAACGACGGCGCTCGACGTGACGATCCAGGCACAGATTCTCGAACTGCTGCGCCGACTGCAGGCGGAACGGGCGATGGGCATGCTGCTGATCACGCACGACCTCGGCGTCGTCGCGCAGATGGCGACGCGCGTCGGCGTCATGTATGCGGGCGAGATCGTCGAGGAAGCGCCGCGTGCGGCCTTCTTCGCCGCTCCGCGACACCCCTATGCGCAGAAGCTGTTCGCCGCACTGCCCGACCTGGCGCGGCGCGGCGGCCAGTTGCAGACGATTCCCGGACAGGTGCCGTCGCTGTCGGCGATGCCGGCTGGCTGCCGCTTTGCTGCCCGCTGCGAGCATGCCTGGGAGTTGTGCCGGCAGCAGTCGCCGCAGTGGCGGCAGGTGGCGGTCAATCATCGCGTGCGCTGCCACCTCGACGACGGCCTGGTGTCGCGCGGGCGAGACGGTGGCAGCATCACCGCCGCTGGCGAAGCACTCGCCGTCGTCGCGGTGGCACCGGCGCTGCTGGCGGTGGATGATCTGCGCGTGCATTTCCCGATCCGGCGCGGCATCCTGCAGCGCATCGTCGGTCAGGTGCGGGCGGTGGACGGCGTCTCGCTGGCGCTTGCCCGTGGCCGCACGCTGGCGCTGGTCGGTGAGTCGGGCTGCGGAAAGACGACGGTCGGCAAGGCGATCCTGCAACTGCTGCCAGCCAGTGGCGGCCGCGTGCGCCTGCTCGGCGAGCAGCTCGGCAGTGGTGCGCGCAGCCCACGGCGGGCGTTGCGGCGGCACATGCAGATGATCTTCCAGGATCCCTTTGCCTCGCTCAATCCACGCCTGTCAGTCGGCGAGATCATCGCCGAGGGCATGCGCGCGTTGGCAGTCGGCGGGCCGGCGGCAGGCCGGCGGGCGACGAACGCGGCGGCGGTCGCCGCCGTGCTGCAGCAGGTCGGCCTGCCGGCGGAAGCCGCCGGGCGCTACCCGCACGAGTTCTCGGGCGGCCAGCGGCAGCGCATCGCGATCGCCCGGGCGTTGGCCGTACAACCGGATCTGGTGATCTGTGACGAGCCGACGTCGGCGCTCGACGTCTCGGTGCAGGCGCAGATTCTCAACCTGCTGGCGACGCTGCAGGGCGAACTCGGGCTGGCCTATCTCTTCATCACCCACAACTTTGCCGTCGTCGATCATCTGGCGCATGAAGTGGCGGTCATGTACCTCGGCCGCATCGTCGAGCATGGCCTTGTCGACGAAGTGCTGCGCTCGCCGCGGCATCCGTACACGCGCGCGCTGCTGTCGGCAGTGCCGAGCCCGCGCCTCGATGCGACGAGCGGGTTCATCCGGCTGCCGGGCGAAATCCCGTCACCGGCAGCGCCACCGGCCGGTTGCCATTTTCATCCGCGCTGCCGGCAGGCGAGCGAGCTTTGCCGGCAGAAGTATCCGCCGCCGAGCCGGCTGTCGGCGACGCATGCGGTGCATTGCCATCTGTATCCGCCGGCTGGCGAACGAGACTGAGGCCGGATGCGGTTCAGACGTGACAACGCCGCCTGGCGGCGGCGCTGCGGGGAGGGGCGGCGACCGGGCTGCGGTCAGTAGGTGTTCTGCACGAGCTGGATCGTCAGCCGCTGTCCGGGCTTGAGGTCGTTGGTCTGGATACGGTTCCAGCGCAGCAGGTCATCCTTCTCGACCCGGAACTGCTTGGCGATCGAGCCCAGCGTGTCGCCGCGGCGGATCGTGTACTGGGCGAGCTTGAGCGACTTGCGGGCCGTTTCCGCGCCCTTGTCGGCCTGCCTGCCAGTCTTCTCTTCCTTCGCCGCCAGTTGTTGCCTGCCGTCGCCGGCCTTGTTCGCTGTGCGCTCGGACGCCTTCGCCGCCGCCGGCGCGCTGGCGGCTTTGCCGCCGCTCGCTTCCTGGCGGCTCTCGGCCGGCTCGTTGCGCGCCTTGCCGGACGGCGCCCTGGCTGGCTCGGCGGCCGCGACCAGCAGGCGGGTGCCGGCATTGACCTGGTTCGCGCGCAGCTTGTTGAGCTGTTTCAGTTCGGCCACGCTCATGTCGTAGCGACTGGCCACCTCGCTGAGCGTTTCACCCTTGCGGACGAGGTGGCTGCTGCTGGTGGTACGGACCGCTGCTGCAGTCGCTGCGGCGGGCCTCGATTCCGTCTCGCTCACCGTCCCGCGCTGCGCCGCCGGCTTGGCTGCCGGCTCGGCGGCGGCGACCAGCAGCTTGCTGCCGACGTTCACCTGGTCGGCGCGCAGCTTGTTGATCTGCTTCAATTCG
>JAEUOM010000130.1 GCA_016788495.1 Accumulibacter sp.
TGCCGGAGGGCGTCGAGATGGTGATGCCGGGCGACAACGTGCAGATGACGGTGAAGCTGATCTCGCCGATCGCCATGGAAGAAGGCCTGCGCTTCGCGATTCGCGAGGGCGGCCGGACCGTCGGCGCCGGCGTCGTCGCCAGGATCATCGAGTAGTCCGGGCAAACCCCCAGCGGCGCTTTGGCGCCGCCAATCGTTCTTTGGAAACCGAAAATGCAAAGCCAGAAAATCCGCATTCGCCTGAAGGCCTTCGACTATCGCCTCATCGATCAGTCGGCGCAGGAGATCGTCGAAACCGCCAAGCGTACCGGAGCGGTTGTGCGCGGCCCGGTGCCCCTGCCGACGCGCATCCAGCGCTATGACCTGCTGCGCTCGCCGCACGTTGACAAGACTTCGCGCGACCAGCTCGAGATTCGCACGCACCTTCGGCTGATGGATATCATCGATCCGACCGACAAGACTGTCGACGCCTTGATGAAACTTGACTTGCCAGCAGGCGTGGATGTCGAAATCAAGTTGCAGTAGGGGTTTCTTGCGGCTATAATCGCCGCCTTTCGCCGGGCAGACCGCAACCAGGACTGCCCGTTCCTTTCGTGGTGCTCGCCGGCCAATCGTAGCCGGTCAGAGGAGAATAAGCATGAGTCTAGGCCTTGTAGGGCGCAAGGTCGGCATGACGCGCATCTTTACCGACGATGGGGTCAGCGTCCCGGTAACCGTGCTCGATGTGTCGAACAATCGCGTCGCCCAGATCAAAACGCCGCAAAGCGACGGCTATACGGCCATCCAGGTCGCTTTCGGCAAGCGCCGTCCCTCGCGTGTGAACAAGCCTTTGGCCGGGCATCTTGCCAAGGCTGGCGTCGAGGCTGGGCGCGTTCTAAAGGAATTCCCGGTCACCGTCGATGACCTCGCAGCGCTCAAGGCCGGCGATCAGATCAGCGTGACCATATTCGCCGTCGGCCAGAAGGTCGATGTGACGGGGCAGACGATCGGCAAGGGCTTTTCCGGCTCGATCAAACGCCACAACTTCAAGTCCCAGGGCGCAGCACACGGCAACTCGGTGTCGCACAGGGCGCCGGGATCGACCGGCATGGCCCAGGATCCGGGGCGTGTCTTTCCCGGCAAGAAGATGGCGGGCCACTATGGCGACGTCAGGTGCACGCAACAGAACCTGGAAGTCGTCCGTGTCGACGTAGAACGGCAACTGCTCCTGCTCAAGGGCGCGGTACCGGGCGCCAAGGGATCAGACGTGGTCGTGCGGCCCGCAGTCAAGGCGGGGGCATAAATGGAACTCAAGTTGATTGACGAACAGGGCCAGGAGGCAAGCCGCCTCGAGGCTTCGGATACGCTCTTTGGTCGCGAGTACAACGAGGCGCTGGTGCACCAGGTCTTGGTCGCCTACCAAGCGAACGCCCGCAGTGGCAATCGCGCCCAGCGGGATCGCCAGGACGTTGCCCATACCACCAAGAAGCCGTGGCGGCAGAAGGGGACCGGCAGGGCGCGGGCCGGCATGTCGTCGTCGCCGATCTGGCGCGGTGGCGGTCGGGCGTTTCCGAACCTGGCTGATGAGAACTTCAGCCAGAAGCTCAACCGCAAGATGTATCGCGCCGGAATGGCATCAATCCTGTCGCAACTGGCGCGGGACGATCGTCTGGCGGTCGTGGACAACCTGACGGTCGGAGCTCCGAAAACCAAGCTGTTTGCCGCGAAGATCAAGGGCATGGGTTACGACTCGGTGCTGGTGATCACCGATGCGCTCGACGAGAACGTCTTCTTGGCGGCGCGCAATCTGCCCAACGTTCTCGTCCTCGAGGTGCACCAGGCGGATCCGGTTTCGCTGGTCCGCTTCGGCAAGGTGCTGATGACGAGGGCTGCAGTCGCCAAGCTTGAGGAGATCCTGGGATGAATGAAGAACGTCTGTTGCAGGTGCTGATGGCGCCGCAGATCTCCGAGAAGGCCACCTTTGTTGCCGACAAGCACGAGCAGGTGATCTTTCGTGTCGCGCCCGATGCGACCAAGGCCGAGGTCAAGGGTGCGGTAGAGCTGCTCTTCAAAGTTTCCGTCGAGTCGGTGCAGATTGCCAATGTCAAGGGCAAGAAGAAGCGCTTCGGCCGCGTCGCCGGTCGGCGCAGCGGCTGGAAGAAAGCTTTCGTCTGCCTCAAGCCCGGGCAGGAAATCAACTTCGTCGATGGAGGGGGCGTCTGATGGCTCTTGTAAAAGTCAAACCGACTTCGCCAGGCAGGCGCGCCGTGATCCGCGTCGTCAACCCGAACCTGCACAAGGGCGGACCCGTTGCCGGACTCCTCGAGCCGCAGGCGAAGCGGGCCGGCCGCAACAACAACGGTCACATCACGACGCGGCACCAAGGTGGCGGCCACAAGCAACACTACCGCCTGGTGGATTTCAAGCGCACCAAGGACGGCGTACCGGCGAAGGTTGAGCGGCTCGAGTACGATCCCAACCGCACCGCCAACATCGCCCTGCTCTGCTATGCCGACGGCGAGCGCCGCTACATCATTGCACCCAAGGGGCTGACGGTTGGCCAGCAGGTGTCGAGTGGGTCGGAGGCGCCGATCAAGGTCGGCAACGCCCTGCCCATTCGCAACATCCCGGTCGGCACGACGATCCATTGCGTCGAGATGGTTCCCGGCAAGGGCGCGCAGCTTGCGCGATCAGCCGGGACCTCGGTGCAGTTGCTGGCGCGCGAAGGGGTGCACGCCCAGTTGCGCCTGCGTTCTGGCGAGATTCGCCGCGTCCATGTCGAGTGTCGCGCAACGATTGGTGAAGTGGGCAATGAAGAGCATAGCCTACGTTCCATTGGCAAGGCAGGTGCCACCCGTTGGCGCGGCGTGCGGCCGACGGTTCGCGGCGTCGCCATGAACCCGATCGATCACCCGCACGGTGGTGGCGAAGGGAAGACGGCAGCGGGCATGCATCCGGTCAGCCCGTGGGGTACCAAGACCAAGGGCTATCGCACTCGTCGCAACAAGCGTACGACCTCGATGATCGTGCAGCGCCGGCAAAAACGCTAAGGGATAGAGAACCATGGGACGTTCCGTTAAAAAGGGCCCGTTTGCTGATGCCCATCTGATCAATAAAGTGAGCGCAGTGCGTGCGACCGGCGACAAACGCCCGATCAAGACGTGGTCGCGCCGGTCGACGGTCCTGCCGGACTTCGTCGGCCTGACGATCGCCGTCCACAACGGCAAGCAGCACATTCCGGTGTATATCACCGAGAACATGGTCGGGCACAAGTTGGGCGAGTTTTCGCTGACTCGTACCTTCAAGGGCCATACATCTGGCAAGAAGGCCAAGAAGTAGAGGAATGAATATGGAAACTCGTGCGGTTTTGCGCGGCGTGCGGCTGTCGAGTCAGAAGGGCCGGCTGGTGGCAGACCAGATTCGCGGCCTGCCGGTAGACAAGGCGCTGAACATCCTGGCTTTCAGCCCCAAGAAGGGTGCCGGAATCATCAAGAAGGTGCTCGAGTCGGCGATCGCCAATGCCGAGCACAACGATGGGGCCGACATCGACGAACTCAAGGTGAAGACGATCTGCGTCGAGAAGGGCATGGTGCTCAAGCGCTTCACGGCGCGGGCGAAGGGGCGTGGCAACCGGATCGTCAAGCCGACGTGTCACGTCTTCCTGACTGTCGGCAACTGAGGAACAAGAATGGGACAAAAGATTCATCCGACTGGCTTTCGTCTGGCAGTGACCCGCGATTGGTCGTCACGCTGGTACACCAACAGCAAGCAGTACGCCGGCATGCTCAACGAGGATCTGCGTGTTCGCGAATACCTGAAGAAGAAGCTCAAGCACGCCTCGGTTGGCCGCATTCTCATCGAGCGTCCGGCGAAGAATGCACGCGTAACCATATTCTCGGCGCGGCCTGGTGTCGTGATCGGCAAGAAAGGCGAGGAAATCGACAACCTGCGCGCCGCGCTGCAGAAGATCATGGGCGTTCCGGTGCACGTGGGGATCGAGGAGATCCGCAAGCCGGAGCTGGATGCGCAGCTGATCGCCGATTCGATCACGCAGCAACTCGAGAAGCGCATCATGTTCCGCCGCGCAATGAAACGGGCGATGCAGAACGCAATGCGTCTCGGTGCGCAGGGGATCAAGATCATGAGTTCCGGCCGCCTGAACGGGGCGGAGATCGCCCGTCGCGAGTGGTATCGTGAAGGCCGGGTGCCGCTGCACACCCTGCGGGCCGACATCGATTACGCAACCTCCGAAGCCCTGACGACCTATGGTCTGATCGGTGTCAAGGTGTGGGTCTTCAAGGGCGAGATTCTGGCACGCAACGAGCAGGCGGCGCTGGCGGACAGTACGCTCGAAGACCAGCGGCGGCCCAGGCGCGGTGGTGCGCGGCCGGCCGACAGTGCCGACAGAGCACGGCCAGCGAAGGGGCCGGACGAGGTTGCCAGGGTAGAAGGCGCACCCGGGGAAGTCAGGGCGCCCGTGAAACGAGTGAGAAAGGCAGGAACCACAGATGCTGCAGCCAGCTAGAAGGAAGTACCGCAAGGAGCAGAAAGGCCGGAATACCGGCCTGGCCCTGCGCGGGGCCAAGGTGAGTTTCGGCGAGTTCGGGCTGAAGTCGATCGGCCGCGGGCGGTTGACTGCCCGCCAGATCGAGTCCGCCCGGCGGGCCATGACCCGTCACATCAAGCGCGGCGGCCGCATCTGGATTCGCATCTTTCCCGACAAGCCGATTTCGAAGAAGCCGGCTGAGGTTCGCATGGGAAGCGGCAAGGGAAATCCGGAGTACTACGTAGCGGAAATCAAGCCGGGCAAGGTGCTCTACGAGATGGATGGGGTCAGTGAGAGCTTGGCGCGCGAGGCCTTCGCCCTCGCCGCAGCGAAACTGCCGATCCCGACGACGTTCGTAACGCGCATGGTGGGGTGATCATGAAAGTCAGTGAACTCAGAGCAAAAACGGTCGATGAGCTGAACCAGGAGCTGCTTGCCCTACTGAAAGCGCAGTTCGGATTGCGAATGCAGCTTGCTACCCAGCAGCTGACGAACAACAGCCAGATCGGCAAGGTGCGACGTCAGATCGCGCGCGTGCGGACGCTTCTTCGTGAAAAGGCAGTTCAATGAGCGAGACCAACAGCAGCAAGCGTACCCTGACCGGGCGCGTCGTCAGTGACAAGATGGAAAAAACGGTGACCGTCCTGGTCGAGCGGCGCGTCAAGCACGCCATGTACAACAAGATCATCGTCCGTTCGAGCAGGTATCATGCCCAGAACGACAACAACGAGGCGAGACTCGGCGACATGGTCGAAATCCAGGAATCGCGACCCATGTCGAAGACCAAGTCGTGGGTCGTAAGCCGGCTGCTCGAACGCGCCGTGGCGATATAGTTGTTGCGTTTGTCTTCGCACCGGCTATAATGCCGAGTTTTCCCGCGCCCGACAGCAGCAATCAGTCGAGCGTTTCCCCCCCCTCGCGGGTTCCAAGACTGACCGCCGTTGCGGGCCAAGTTGGAGTGACAGATGATTCAAGTACAGACTACTCTCGACGTCGCCGACAACACTGGTGCGCGCTCGGTGATGTGCATCAAGGTGCTCGGCGGCTCCAAGCGTCGCTACGCAGGCGTTGGTGACATCATCAAGGTAGCGATCAAGGATGCGGCTCCGCGCGGGCGCGTCAAAAAGGGCGACGTCTACAGCGCGGTCGTCGTGCGCACGGCAAAGGGTGTCCGCCGGGTGGATGGTTCGCTCATCAAGTTTGACCACAACGCGGCGGTGCTGCTCAACAACAAGATGGAGCCGATCGGTACGCGCATCTTCGGGCCGGTGACACGCGAGCTGCGTGGCGACCGTTTCATGAAGATCGTCTCGCTGGCGCCGGAAGTGCTGTAAGGAAGGTCATGGAAAAGATTCGTAAAGGCGACGACGTGGTCGTCATCGCCGGCAAGGACAAAGGCAAGCGAGGAACTGTAGTGGCTCGTTCGGACGCCGAGCATGTCCTCGTCGAGGGGGTGAACCGCGTCAAGAAACACGTCAAACCGAATCCGGTAAAGGGCGTCGTGGGCGGCATTATCGAAAAGGAAATGCCACTGCATGTTTCGAACGTGGCGCTTTACAACCCGGCGACCCGGAAAGCGGACCGTGTCGGCTTCAGGAAGCTTGAGGACGGCACGAAGGTACGTTTCTTCAAGTCGAACGGTGAAGTCTTGGGGGCATAAGGATCAGTCATGGCGCGTTTGCTTCAGTATTACAAGGATACGGTCGTTCCCGAGCTGACCCAGAAATTCGGCTACAAGTCGAAGATGGAAGTGCCGCGGATCACCAAGGTGACGCTCAACATGGGCGTTGGCGAGGCCGTCGCGGACAAGAAAGTGCTCGAGAACGCGATGGGCGACATGGTCAAGATCGCTGGGCAGAAGCCGGTGATGACCAAGGCGCGCAAGTCGATTGCCGGCTTCAAGATCCGCACCGGCTATGCGATCGGCTGCATGGTCACCCTGCGGGGGCCGCGCATGTTCGAGTTCATCGATCGCTTGGTGAGCGTCGCCCTGCCGCGTGTCCGCGACTTCCGCGGCATTTCCGGCAAGGGGTTCGACGGTCGTGGCAACTACAGCATGGGTCTCAAGGAGCAGATCATCTTCCCGGAAATCGAGTACGACCGGATCGACGCGCTGCGCGGCATGAACATCAGTGTCACCACTACTGCCAAGACCGATGAAGAGGCGCGTGCCCTGCTTGGC
>JAEUOM010000128.1 GCA_016788495.1 Accumulibacter sp.
CGCGCTGTACTACGAGGATGCGAGCGGCTTCACCTCGGCACACAGCTTCTGGGACATCCAGCGCGAGGCCAATCGCCTGTCCAACGTCCTCGCGGCGCTGGCGACGGTCGCCGGCGACCGCGTTGCCATCGTCCTGCCGCAGCGCCCGGAAGCCGCCATCGCGCTTCTCGCCATCCTGCAGATGGGTGCCATTGCGGTGCCGCTCGCGCATCGGCTCGGGCCCGATGCGCTGGCCCACCGGCTGGGCGATTCGGCAGCATACCTGGCCATCGTCGATGAGACGACGCTGCCGATCCTGGCGCAGATCCGCCACCGGCTGCCGGCATTGCGGCATGTGGTCGGTGTCGGCGCCGCCGTCGGCAAGGCCGTCAAACCCTGGGGTGAAGTGGTCGAGCACGCTTCACCACGCTACACGCCGGCGATCACGGCAGCCGCGGATCCGGCACTGATCCTCTATTCCGGAGCCTCTTCGGGCAGGGGGCATGGGGTTGTGATGGCGCAACGGACGCTGCTCGGCAATCTCTATGCCTACCTCAGCGCCCACGAGGGCTTCCCGCAGGCGGGTGATCTCTTCTGGTCAACCATCGACTGGGCGGGCAGCGGCGGTCTCTGGCAGGGCCTTCTGGCGACCTGGCATTTTGGCCAGCCACTGCTGGCGTACAACGGGCCCTTCGACGCCGGCAAGGCATTTGCCCTGCTGCAACGCTACGCGGTGCAGAACTGCCTGCTCGAGCCGCTGGCGTTGCAGATGATGCAGCAGACGCTGCCGGAGCCGCGGGCGGCCTGCGATCTCGACCTGCGCACGCTGGCGAGCATCGGCCCGCCGCTGGCCGAGCCGATGCGCAACTGGTGGCACGACAAGCTCGGCGTGACGATCAGCCAGCCGTGGTTCCGCAGCGGCACGAGCGGCATCCTGGGCCACTGTACCGCGTGCTGGCCGAGCAGCCCGGGTTCGCTCGGGCGCCCGTATCCCGGTCACCGGGTGGCGATCATCGACCGTCAGGGCAGGCTACTCGGACCGGGCGAAGTCGGCGAGCTGGCGGTGAATCGGCAGTGCAACGGCGAGGACGATCCGGCGTTGCTGCTTGGCCTCTGGCAGAGTGGGGCGGTGACCGCCGCCCGGGTGGTCGGCGATGGCTGGGTCCTGACCGGCGATCTGGCGCTGGTCGATGCAAAGGGCGATTTCTGGCACCGCGGGCGTACCGGTGATGCGTGAATCGGGTTCCATTCCGCCGCCCTGCCGTTCGCCGAAAGCGATAGAATTCGTCGTCAGGATCCAGGCAGGGCACGATGGTGGCGATCCTGCGGCGGGCGTCTTGCGAGCGGCGGCAGCGGCGGGGCAGGCGATCCGGGGGGAGCAGGCGAATGAACGAGGCAGAGGCTGGATTGCCAGCCCGGAACGAAGACGAGAGGCGGCACAGGCTGCGCCTGCGCTTGTTGTTCGAGGGGGCTTTCGCGATGATCGAGCCGTTCTTCGATCCGGACCAGGGCTGGGGTGGCCAGCCACTCGAGCACTTGGCGTATCGCATCGTGCGCGAGAGCTTCCCCGAGCTGAACGCCGAGGAGGTGCATTTGCTCGTCGTCGCTGCGCATCGCCTATACATTGAGCGCAATCCGGATCGCAGTGGCCATCTGCCGCGGCCGGAGGAACTGCGACGGGTGTTCCGCTGAAAGCGGAGCAGGGCGGCAAGGAGCACGGCGTCCAGACCGCCGCGGGAACAATGCGCGCGGCGCGGGCCGTGCAGCGGTTGCCAGGATCACAGGCAAGAGACGAGGGACATGGGGATTTCAGTTGATGCCTGCGTCGCCCAGCATCAGGGCGATCGCCGCGAACAGCAGGACCGCGCCGCCATCGTGCCACATCCGCGTGGTGGCGGGGTCGTCCTCGCGGTGGTGGCGGATGGCATGGGTGGCCACACCGGCGGGGTGATCGCTGCCAAGCAGGTGGTCCACACCGCGCGCAACAACCTCGAGGGGTTTTCGGCACGGTCCGATTCGGCTCGGGTGCTGCTCGAGTCGAGCCTCAACGAGGCGCACATGCTGATCAAGGCGTCGCGTTTCATCAACGAGAAGGATCCGCACAGCACGGCGGTCATGCTGCTCCTGCAGCCAGGCAAGGTGAGCTGGGCGCACTGTGGCGACAGCCGTCTCTACCACTTTCGCGGCGACAGCCTGGTCTTTCGCAGCACCGATCATTCCTACGTCGAGCAATTGGTGGTGCAGGGTCGCCTGACACCGGAACAGGCGCTGGTTCATCCCAACCGCAACATCCTGCTGACTTCACTCGGCGGCATCGAGCTGCCGAAGATCGCTTTTGGCGAAAGCGCCAGCCTGCAGCCCGGAGACACCTTCCTGCTCTGCTCCGACGGCCTCTGGGCCTATTTCAGCGACCAGGAGCTGGCATGGGTGATCAACGGCTGCTCGTCCGCCCGCGAGGCGTCGGAACTGCTGATCGGGCGCGCGCGCGCACTCGGCAACGGTGACGGCGACAACATCTCGCTGGCCATCCTGAAAGTCGTCGATGCGGCGACAGCAGAGCAGGCTGCCAGGCCGGCAGCCGCACCGGCGTCACTTGCGTCCCAGCCCCCCCAGTAAGGCAGCGACCGGACGGCGGGTTTTGTGCGGGTGTTCGCCGTGTGCCGGGAGCCTGGTGCCTTCACCGGCAGCGGTGGTCGCGACCGGATGCGGTACGGCGCTCTCGTAGGGCTTGCTGAAGTCAAAACCGTCGGCGGCGATGAGTTGCGGACGCGCACTGGCGTGCCCGCTACGACCGTCGCGGCGCTCGCTGCTGCGGCCTGACGAGCGCTGCTCGTCGTCGCGCACGCCTGGAGCGGCGGCGGCCGGCGGCGGCGCTGCCGGTCGCCGCGGATGCCCGCGCTTGCCGGTCGGCGGATAGCAATAGTCATATTCCGGCTCGAAACCGGGAACGACCACCTGCTCCACCTGCAGCCGGGTCAGTTTCTCGATGTCGGAAAGGTATTGCACCTCGCTGGCGGAGACCAGCGAGACCGCGGTTCCCGGCTTGCCGGCGCGGCCAGTACGGCCGATGCGATGGATGTAGTCCTCGGGCGTGTGCGGCAGTTCGTAGTTGATCACGTGCGGCAGTTCGTCGATGTCGAGTCCGCGGGCGGCAACGTCGGTCGCGACGAGGACGAGAACCGATCCATCCTTGAACGCCTCGAGCGCCTTCAGCCGGTCCTGCTGGCTCTTGTCGCCATGGATCGAGTCGGCCGCGATGCCGGCCCGTTGCAGGTCGCGCGCCAGCCGGTTGGTCTCGATCTTGGTGCGCGTGAACACCAGCACCTGATTGAAATCGGCCGACTTCAGCAGTTTCACCAGCAGCGCCCGCTTCGCCACCGCAGCAACCGGGTGCACACGGTGGGTGATGGTTTCCGAGACCGTATTGCGCCTGGCGACCTCGATCAGTACCGGCGCCTTCAGCATGCGGTCGGCGAGCCTCTTGATCTCCTCGGAAAAGGTTGCCGAGAAGAGCAGGCTCTGCCTTTGTTTCGGCAGCAGGTTGATGATGCGCGTCACGTCGGGGATGAACCCCATGTCGAGCATGCGGTCGGCCTCGTCGAGCACCAGCGCCTGAACGCTGGCAAAGTTGAGGCACTTCTGCTCGAAGAGGTCGAGCAGGCGGCCGGGCGTCGCCACCAGAACCTCGACGCCACAGCGGATCTCGGCAATCTGCGGCTTGATGTCGACGCCGCCATAGACGCAGGCGCTTCTGATTGGAACGTGCCGGCTGTACGTTCGGACCGATTCGTGTACCTGGATTGCCAGTTCGCGGGTCGGCGCCAGCATCAGCACCCGCACCGGGTGCCGAGCCGGTGACGGGCTCGCGTTGGCAAAGCCCAGGATGCGCTGCAGCAGGGGCAGCGTGAAAGCCGCCGTTTTCCCAGTACCCGTCTGGGCGCCGCCCATCAGGTCGCTGCCGGCGAGGACGAGCGGAATGGCCTGTGCCTGAATCGGCGTCGGTTCGGCGTAGCCCTGGTCGGCAACGGCGCGCAGCAGGTCGGGCAGCAGACCAAGTTCATCAAAACGCATAAGCGGAGCCTCGAAATCGATCCATAATCAGTCTCATATAAGACTGATTATACATCGCTTGCTCCCTGCACCGCGCTTCGCGGCGCGTGCCGCCGCTTGTCGGCGGCGGCTCAGCGGCCGCTCAGCCGCCGCAGGGCGCGTTCGGCGGCGGCGTCGAAGAGGCCCACGCGTGAAGCGATCTGTGCTTCGCCGGTGGCAATCTGCCTGCCGAGGAACGAGCGATGCGTCGCCACCGCGTAGCTCCAGTCCGGATTGAACAGCAGTACGGTTGCCCCTGCCGGGTCCTGCGAGCAGCACAGACCACACAGCGGCGTGGCGTCCGGCAGGCGGAAACGCAGCCATTCGCCGACCCGCCAGTCGGCAGCGGCGGCTGCCTGCACCGTACGGTCGCTGGCCGCACCGCCAAGGTAGCGGACCTGCCGTCCACCGCTCTCGAGCACCTGCGGCGCGTTGCCTCTATCGCCGATGAGGTCGTCCGACTTGGTCGCTGGCAGTTCTCGTGGCGCCGCGGCCGCTGCCGGTGCGGCAGCCGGCTGGTTGCGCAGGGCGGCCGTCTGCAGCTCGAACAGCTGGTCGAGGAAGGGCCGGCGCTCCGCTGCCGTGACGCCGACTTCGTCGAGGCCGTCGGCGATCCGCTTGAGCAGCGACGAGGCCATTCCGGCCAGCCGCTTGCGCTCGTCGGGGCCCTGCTTCGGCAGCACGCTCCAGATCAGATCGTCGGCGGTCCGGCCATGCTGCTGCCAGCGTTCGCCCTGCGGGCCGTCGCCCGCGCCGGCAGCGATCATCACCCGTACCCAGAACCGTTCGAGAAAGGAAGCGACCTCGGCCGAGCGGGTCCGCGCCAGGCTCGTCCGCAGCCAGGTGGTGGCCAGTTGCGTGGCGTAGCGCTGGCCTTCGTGCGTGCGGACGATTTGGATGTACGGTTCGGCAGCCAGCCGGATCGTCCGTTCGCGCTCGCCGATCAGCGCTGCGAGATCGGCGAGCGGGACGCCGAGATCGACGGGCTGCTGTGCGAGCGCGGCCCGCGCCGTCGCCGCCAGCCGGCACAGGCGCTCGCACAGCGGGTGCCCGGAAGGCGCGCTGCGCGGCAGTCCGAGCGCCGCATGGCCGATCCCGTTGAGCAGCAGGCGAGCGGGATGCGCGTCGCTGGCGAGCAAATCAGGATCGACGAGGGCCACTTTCAGCACCGGAATCTGCAGGCTGCCAAGCGCCGCCCGGATGGCATCGGGCAGCTCATTCGACTCGAACATCGCCTCGAAGATCAGCGCCAGGGTGTCGATGGTGATCGCTTCCGGTCGCCCCGCCGGCAGGTCGAGGTCCCGCGATCGCAGTCCGGCCGCTACGGCGGCGACTTTCGCCGTGCCCTCGACGGCCGGTGTGCGTGCCTCGAGGGCGCTCAGGCGGGTAAGCAGATGGTTGAGCATCACCATCGCTGCTGCGTCGAGCGTCGGATTGCTCGCTGGCGAGCTGCCATCGACCGAAAAGCGGGAAGGCGCCACGATCGGCTCGCCGGCAGCCTGCTGGCGAACGAGGTCCTGCAGGGTCGAGCTCGAGGTCTGGCCGCTGCTGGCCGTTTGCCGCAGCGACGGCACGACGGCCATGCCGGCGTCGGCCTTTGGCTGCACCCGCGCTGCCGGTGCGGCTTCGACGCCCTGGCTGGCGAGGAAGTCGTCGATCTCGCGGTAGATCAGGGGGAGCTGTTGCCGCAGCCGCTCTTCGATCCGGTCGAGCAGGGCCAGCGCCTCTTCGAGGCTGCGGGCAGCTTCGCGACAGAGCGCCCAGAGCCCGAGGCAGATCACTTCCGGACCCAGCGGCTCGTCGCCTTCGTTGCTCGCCGACCAGCCGAACAGCGTCAGGTAACGCGCCTGGCAGCGGGACAGCGCGCGCCCGCCGGCCTCGCGCAGGCGGCTGCCGACGCTGCGCATGCGGATGTCGAGTTCGAGGTCGTCGTCGCCCATCAGGGTGAGGCGCGACGCCGTCAGCTCGCTCGCCTGTCCGAAGTCGTCGTCCGAGTGGGTCGACAGCAGTTCGTCGTGCGCTTCGCCGACCTCACGCTCGAAAGCCGCTACCGCCGCCGGTGAATGTGCCGCGCAGAGTCTGACGACGTCACCCAGCCGGCGCTGAAAGATCTCCCGGCTCGAGCGCGCCAGTGCGAGCGGCCGTTCTCCGGGGCGATTGGTGGGCGGTTGGTCTAGAGGCATTCGTCAAGGCTTCGGGCTGGTCCCCGAACGTCGCGGGGGGCTCGGTTGGTGTATCGTAATGCGGCTCGTCTGCCGGCTGCAGCCCGGGACGCCGCGGTCGCAGGATCGTCGCCCCGATTATAGACGACGATATCCGTCGTCATGTACGCGCTTGCCTTGAAAGCCGCGTCCGCGACTCACGAATCTCCCTTCTCCCGTGAGCGGGAGAAGGGTCGGGGATGAGGCGAAACGGTCATGACCGTTTCGCCGATGCCGTCGAGCTTTTCGCCTCGCGCCTGTGCGCGCCGAGGATCCTTGGTGGCCGTCGCCGTGCGACAGGTGGGAGAAGACATGAAACGGAAATTCCTGGGCAACAGCGAGCTGCAGGTGTCGGAGGTCTGCCTCGGCACGATGACCTTCGGGCAACAGAACAGCGAAGCGGAAGGGCATGCGCAGCTCGACCGGGCGGTGGCCGCCGGGGTCAATTTCATCGACACCGCCGAGATGTACCCGGTGCCACCGCGGGCGGCCAGCTGCGGCCGCACCGAGGAGATCATCGGCAGCTGGCTGCGGCGGCAGGCGCGCGACCGTCTGATCGTCGCCAGCAAGGCTGCCGGACCGTCGCGTGGCCTGCACTGGATACGCGGCGGCGAGCTGGGTTTCGATTACGGCAGTCTGCGCAGCGCCGTTGAAGGCTCGCTGCGACGACTGCACAGCGACTGCATCGACCTCTATCAACTGCACTGGCCAGCGCGCAACCAGCCGATGTTCGGCCAGTGGCAGTTCGATCCGGCCAGGGAGCATGCCGCGACCCCGATTCTGGAAACGATCCAGGCGCTCGCGAGGCTGATGCAGGAGGGCAAGATCCGGTATTACGGCCTGTCGAACGAGCATCCATGGGGGGTCATGGAATTCGTCCGCCTGGCGCGCGAGAACGGTCTGCCGCGGCCGGTTTCGCTGCAGAATGCCTACAGTCTGCTCAACCGGGTGTACGAGAGCGGACTCGCCGAGGTCTGCTACCGTGAGCAGATCAGCCTGCTGCCGTACTCGCCGCTCGCCTTCGGTACCCTGACGGGCAAGTACCTGATCGACCCGAAGGCAGCCGGCCGGATCAACGAATTCGCCGGCTTCGGCCAGCGCTACGCCAAGGCCGGCGTCAGACCGGCGGTAGGCGCCTACGCGGAACTGGCAGCCAGGCACGGCCTGACGCCGACGCAACTGGCACTGGCCTTCGTTTACTCACGCGGCTTCGTCGGCAGCACGATCATCGGTGCCACCAGCGTTGCGCAACTCGACGAGAACCTCGCTGCGCTGGCGGTGCAACTCTCGCCAGCGATCCTGTCCGGGATCGACGAGATCCACCTGCGCCACTGCAACCCGGCTCCGTGAGCGGTGATCCGCGGGAAGCGCCGCAAGCCGCCGGAGGCTGCCGGAGCGGGGGGCGGGCGGGTCAATCGCCAAGGCCGTTGGCGGGTATGCGGACCGCCTGGCAAGCGACGCGCCGTGGCTTCTATTCCTTGCTCGCTGCCTTCGGGCCCGACCGGCCGTCGCCTTCCACGGGTTCGGCGGCGGCCTTCTTCTTCCGGCTGCCGGGTGGTTGCGGTGGGGGCAGCTGCGGCTCGACGGTCTCGAGCTTGTTCTCGCGCATGTAGATGTCCATGTCGCGCCAACCCTCGTAGATCGAGGCCTTCGGCAACCATGAGTAGATCGAATAGCAGTCCTCGATCGCCCGCCCGGATTGCCGGCAGGCGCCGCCGACCGCCTTGCCCTCGGCGTCGAGACGCGCGAGCTTGGCTCCGGCCGGTTCGATGCCGACAGCCTGCTGCGCCGAGTCGCAGGCACTCAGGCCAAGCAGCAGCCAGCAGGCGGTCAGGAGGGTACGAATTGGCCGGCGTGCACGATCGAACACGGTGCTTCCCGAGAAGCTGAAGATCAGTTGCGCATTGTAACCACAAACGACGGATCGCCACCCCGCATTCGCTGCCGGCGGTGGGCTGCGTTGCGGCGGCGGGTCGGCGGGTGGCATCGTTTGCCAGCGCAGCGCCACCTGCAGCTATAATCGCACTCCATTTTCCGTTACCAAAGGACTGCCATGCTCTCGCGCAAATTCCTCCCGACGACGCTCGCACTTGCCCTTGCCCTTGCCGTTTCCATGTCCAGCTTGGCGGCTGCGCCGGCAGAGATCCTCTTGTCGCACCAGCTCGACGAGGAGCGCGCCGAGCGTGTCGAGAAGGTGGTCGAACGTTTCAACGGCAGCCAGAAAGAGTACGAGGTCAAGCTGGTGCGCCGCGTACAGGGCGAGCCGGTGAAGGATCTCAATCTCGTCACGCGCGAGGAGCAGGGAAATTTTGTCGCTGCCAAGGTCACCTTCAAACCGATCCAGCAGATCATGACCGAGGCCGGCGTGCCCTTCGACGGCAGCAAGATCGCGCCCGAACTGCGCGTCGGGCTGGCCGATGCAAAGGGCAACCTGGTCGCCCTGCCGATCGGTCTGTCCACGCCGATCCTGTTCATCAACAAGAGCGCTTTCCGCAAGGCCGGTCTCGACCCGGAGAAGCCGCCGCGGACGTGGGCCGAAACGCAACAGGCGGCGGACAAGCTCTTCGACTCTGGCAGCAAGTGCCCGTACACCACTTCCTGGCCGGCGTGGGTGCATATCGACAACCTCAGCGCCTGGAATGGCGTCGAGGTGGCCGATGCCAAGGGCAGGCTGGTCTTCAACGGCTTGCCGCAGGTCAAGCACACGGCGCTGCTGACGACTTGGGCGAAGGCCAGGTTCTTCATCTACTTTGGTCGCCGCGACGAGGCGGACAAGCGATTCGAGGCCGGCGAGTGTGGCATGCTGACGAGTTCGTCGGCACTCTTCGGCGCGCTGCATGAAAGCCGCAGGGTCGACACCGGCGTCTCGCCGCTGCCCTATCACGACGACGTGCAGGGAGCACCGCAGCAGACCCTGGCCGGTGGCGCCTCGCTGTGGGCGGCAGCCGGCAGGAAACCGGCCGAGTACAAGGGAATCGCGCAGTTCGTCCGCTTCCTGATGGAACCCGACCTGCAGGTCCAGCTCACCGCCGCCTCGGGTTTCCTGCCGATGACCGCCGCCGCGCGTGCCGCCGCCGGCAGCAAGCTGCTGCAGGCCGATGTCGCCGGACTCAACATCGCCTATCGCCAGTTGCAGGGCCCGGCGGCGCTGCGCACGATCCGTGTTTCGGAGATCGAGAAGGTGCGCCTCATCGTCGAGGAGGAACTCGAGGCTGCCTGGTCCGGCAAGACGCCGGCCAAGGAGGCGCTCGACATCGCCGTGCAGCGCGGCAACCTGGTCATGCAAGCGGCGCCGGCGGCTGCGGCGAAAGCGCCGGCCAGCAAGAAGAAGTGAGCGAGGCGCGGCTTGGCTGGCGCCTGCCGCGCGTTTTCGCACACCGCTGCGGCGGTGCGCTGGCACCCGAGAACAGCCTCGCCGGCCTGCGCATCGCCGCCCGCCTCGGCCTCGCGGCGGTCGAGTTCGACGTCATGCTGTCAGCCGACGGTTCGCCGTGGCTGCTGCATGACGAAACGCTGGAACGGACCACCGACGGCGCCGGGCGCGTTTGTGACGCGAGCGACGAGCGGCTGCGCCGCCTCGACGCCGGCGTCCGTCGCCACCCGGCTTTCGCCGGCGAGCGCGTGCCGACCCTGGCGGCGGCAGCGGCCGCCTGCCGTCAACTCGGCCTGCACGCCAACGTCGAGATCAAGCCGGCTGCCGGCTGTGAAGAGCTGACCGGCGCGGTCGTCGCGCGGCAGGTGCAGGCGTTGTGGGCCGGGAGTGCGCCGCCGCTGGTCTCGTCGTTTTCCGAAGTGGCGCTGGCGGCGGCGCGGCTGGCGGCGCCGGGCCTGCCCCTTGCCTGCCTCTACGAGCGCGTGCCCGCCGACTGGCGGGTGCGCATGCACCAGTTCGGCGCGCTCACGCTGCACTGCGCTGCCGCTCTGGTCGACGATCGCATGCTCGCCGAAGCGCGCGCCTGCGGCGTCCCCGTGCTCTGCTACACGGTCAATGATCCTCTGCTGGCATCGGCGCTGTTCGCGCGTGGCGTCGCCGCCGTGTTCACCGACCGCATCGACCGCATTCCCGACGGCAACGCCGCTGCCGGTCATGTCACCGATCATTCCAGCGGCGGCAACACCCGGTAATCCCAGCCGCCGCCCATCGCCCGTGCGAGGTCGATGAGCGCCGAGCGGACATCACGCGCGGCGAGAATCTGCAGCGTCTGCGCCTGCAGCAACTGCCGTTGCGCGTCGAGCACCTCGATGTAACCCGAGTAGCCCGAGCGGTAGCGCAGTTCGGCGAGTTCGAGCGAGGTCTGCAGTTTCCGCGCGCGCTCGCCCTGCGCGGCGAGTGCCTCGCGCGTCGTGCGGTTGGCGATCAGCGCATCGCGCGTCTCGCGGAAGGCCGTCTGCACCGTCTGCACATAGGCGACCACGAGCGCCTCGCGGCGCGCGCCTTCCGCCTGCACGCTGGCGTCGATTGCCTGCAGTCCGAGCAGCGGCTGCAGCAACGCAGCGCCGATTCCCCAGGCGAGCGCCGGGCCGGAGAAGAGGTTCGCGAGGGCGGCCGATTCCGAGCCGTACGACGCGGTCAGCGCCAGCGACGGGAAGTACTGCGCGCGCGCCGCATCGACGCGCAGGCTCGCGGCCGCCAGCCGGGCTGCCGCCTCGCGGATGTCCGGCCGCCGTTCGAGCAGATCGGCCGGCAGGCCGGCGGCGACTTCGGGCACGCCGAGCAGACGCGCCTGCCCGAGATCACGGGCGATCTGCGCCTCGAAGACGGCGCGCGGCGAGCGGCCGACGATCGCTGCCAGCGCCGACTCATGACTTCCGACAGCGCGTTCGGCCGCCGCGAGGTTGGCGGCGACGGCGGCGCGCTCGGCCTGCGCCCGCTGCAGATCGTAATCGCCGATGATGCCGGCCTCGTAGAGGTCGGTCTGCAGTGCCACCGTCTCGTCGCGCGATGCCAGCGTCGCGCGCAGCAGCGTCAGCTCGGCGTCGGCGGCGAGCAGCCCGAAGTAGGCACGCGCCGTCTCGGCGGCGACTGCCGTGCGCACCGTCTCGCGGGCATAGGCGGTGGCCAGCAGCTCGTTGCGTGCCGCTTGCGCGCCATCGCGGTAGCGTCCCCAGAGGTCGATCTCGTAGGCCGCGCGCAGGCCGGCGACATAGTCGGTGTTGATCGGATTGAAGCCGCCCGGAAGCGGTTGCGAGCCGACCAGCGTCTGCCGGCTGCGCGTGACATCGACGCCGAGGTTGACGCTCGGGTAGAGGTACGAGCGCGCCAGCAGGAGGTTGGCGCGCGCCAGGTCGACGCGGGCGATCGCTGCCTGCAGATCGAGATTGTTCGCCAGCGCCTCGTCGACCAGCGCATCCAGCGCCGTGTCGGCGAAGCTCGTCCACCAGCGGTCGAGATCGGCGGCGGCAGCGTCGGTCGCCGGCAGCTCGAGCGGCGGCGGGGCGGTACTGGTCGTCTGACAGGCGCCGAGCAGCAGGCAGATCGTTGCCAGCAACGCCGCCGACGTGCGCAGAGGCCTCCGCGACGGGCGCTCAGCCATCGCCGTTGCGGCGCTCGGCCGCCGTGTTGTCCGGCGTTGGCTGCAGGTGTCGTACTTCGGCCAGCAGTTCGTCGTGCGAGCGTGTCTCGCGCAGGCGCCGGTCGTAGAGAATCCTGAAGAACAGCGGCACGTGAAAGACCGCGAGCAGCGTCGCGGCAATCATCCCGCCCATGACGCCGGTACCCACTGAATGCCGCGCACCGGCGCCGGCGCCGGTCGAGATGGCGAGTGGCAGGACTCCGAGGATGAAGGCCAGCGAGGTCATCAGGATCGGTCGCAGGCGCAGCCGTGCCGCCTCGATCGCCGACGCCGACGCCGACAGGCCCTCGGCGTGCTTGAGGACAGCGTACTCGACGATCAGGATCGCGTTCTTGGCGGCGAGGCCGAGCAGCGTCACCAGGCCGATCTGGAAGTAGACGTCGTTGGTCAGCGGCGCCGCGCCGAAGTGCGGGCCGATCAGGTTCTTCGCCCAGATCGCGACGAGCGCGCCAAAGGTGCCGAAAGGCAGCGCCAGCAGCACCGACAGCGGCAGCGACCACTTCTCGTAAAGGGCGGCGAGGATGAGGAAGACCATCACCACCGCCAGCCCGATGGCGAAGCCCGCAGCGCCGCTCGACTTCTTCTCCTGGTACGAGGAACCGCCCCAGTCGAAGCTGAAGTCGGCTGGCAGGACCTCGCGCGCGATCTCCTCGACGATGGCGATTCCCTGCCCGGAGCTGATTCCCGGCGCCGTCTGGCCGATCACCTTGACCGCCGGCAGGTTGTTGAAGCGGTCGAGCGAGTCCGGTCCCGCCGCATGCCTGACGCTGACCAGCGCCGCCAGCGGCAGCATCTCGCCGTTGCCCGAGCGGACGTAAATCCCCTGGATGTCCTCGGGCCGCTTGCGGTAGGCCGCCTCGGCCGACATCAGCACCTGCCAGGTGCGGCCGTACTTGTTGAAGTCGTTGACGTAGTAGGTTCCGAGCGTCGCCGACAGCGCGGCGAACACCTCGTCGATCGGCACGCCGGCCTGCTTCGCCTTCTCGCGGTCGACGTCGACGAAGAGCTGCGGCACGGTTGCCCGCCAAAGCGTCTGCGCACCGCCGAGCCGTGGATCACTGTTGGCGCGCGCGAGGAACTGCTGCAGGACCTCCTGCAGGCGCTTCGCGCCGCCGTCGCCGCGATTCTGGATGAAGAACTCGTAACCGCCGGCGGTGCCGAGGCCGAAGATCGCCGGCGGGTTGAACGCCAGCACCAGCGCCTCGCGGATGCCGGCAGTCTTCATGAACAGCTCGCCGACCAGCTCCTGTGCCGTCGTCTCCCGCTCGTGCCACGGCTTCTGGGTGACGAAAATCGTCGCCGCGTTGTTGCGGAAACCGCCGCCGATGAAATCGAAGCCGGCGAAAGCGACAACGTCCTGGTTGGCGGGGTTGCTCCGCACCGCCGCCTCGACCTGCTCGACGACGCGCGTCGTGCGCTCGAGCGTCGCACCGTCGGGCAGGATGACGGCACTGATGTAGAAGCCCTGGTCCTCGTCGGGCACCAGGCTGCCGGGAGTCGCCAGCCAGAGCAGGCCGGTGACGACGACCATGCAGGCGTAGACCGAGAGCACCAGCGCCGCGCGCCGGATGACCCAGACGACACCATCGACGTAGTGACTGGTGAGGCGCGCAAACCAGTCGTTGAAGCAGCGGAAGAAGCGATTGGGCGTCCGCTCGCCGTGCTGCAGCATGATCACGCACAGCGCCGGCGAGAGGGTCAGCGCAACGAACCCGGAGAGAATGACCGAGATCGAGAGGGTCACCGCGAACTGCCGGTAGAGTTCCCCGGTCAGCCCGCCGAGGAAGGCGATCGGCACGAAGACCGCGGTCAGCGTGAGGACGATCGCGACCACCGGGCCGCTCACCTCGCGCATCGCCTGCAGCGCCGCCGCACGTGGCGGCAGACCCTGCTCGCGCATGATGCGCTCGACGTTCTCGAGGACGACGATGGCGTCGTCGACGACGATGCCGATCGCCAGCACCATGCCGAAGAGGGTCAGCGTGTTGATCGAGTAGCCGAGGAGGTAGATGCCGGCGAAGGTGCCGAGCAGCGACACCGGCACCGCGGCGAACGGAATGATCGCCGCCCGCCAGCTCTGCAGGAAGAGATAGACGACGAGGAAGACGAGCAGCATCGCCTCGGCCAGCGTCTTCAGAACTTCCTCGATCGACACGCGGACGAAGCGCGTCGTGTCGTAGGGAACGGCGTAGCCGAGTCCCTCGGGGAAGCGTGGCTGCAGCTCGTCGAGCGTCTGCAGAACGCTCTCCGCGACCGCGAGCGCGTTGGCGCCGGGCGCCAGGAAGATGCCAACGAGCGTCGCCGGCTTGCCGTTGTAGCGGCCGTTGAACTCGTAGTCGCGCGAACCGAGTTCGACGCGCGCGACATCGCCGAGACGAACACTCGAGCCGTCCGGATTGGCGCGAACGATGATCGCGGCGAACTGTGCGGGGTCGGCGAGGCGCCCCTTCGAGGTGACCGTGTAGACCAGATCCTGTCCCTTGCCGATCGGCGCCTGGCCGACCTTGCCGGCGGCGAACTGTGCGTTCTGCTCGTCGATCGCCCGCGCCACGTCGCCGGGAGTCAGCTTCAGTTGCGCCAGCCGGTCCGGCTGCAGCCAGATGCGCATGGCGTAGTCCTTGGCGCCGAAGATCTGCACGTTGGTCGTCCCCGGCAGCCGCTTCAGGCGGTCGAGGACGTTCAGCGTCACGTAGTTCGACGTGAAGAGGTCGTCGTGGCGGCCGTCGGGAGCATAGAAGGCGAGCACCTGCAGGAACGCCGATGAACCGGGTTCGACCGTCACCCCCTGCCGGCGGACCTCGAGCGGCAGCCGTGACTCGACCTGCTTGACCCGGTTGCTGACGTTCACCGCCGCGATGTCGATGTCGCTGCCGATGTCGAAAGTGACCTGGATCTGCACGACGCCGTTCGACGACGAGTTCGACGACATGTAGATCATTCCCGGCAGGCCGTTGATCGCGTTCTCGAGCGGCGCGGCGACCGTCGATTCGATCACCTCGGCCGACGCGCCGGGATAGATCGCCTGCACGGTCACCACCGGCGGCGCGATCTCCGGATACTGCGCCACCGGCAGCGCGCGCATCGCCGCCAGACCGGCGACGACGAGCAGCACCGAGACGACGATGGCGAAGATCGGCCGTTCGATGAAGAAGCGCGCGAACATCGCGCCGCCTACTGCCGTTCCGGCCCGCCGGCCGCCGGGCCGATGCGCACCGGCGTGTTCGGCTGCATGATGCGCGCTAGCCCGTCGATGATCACCCGCTCGCCGGCGGCGAGGCCCGACTCGATCAGCCAGAGGTTCACGCCGCCGCGCTCCGACCAGTCGCCGACGACCACCGGCCGCGCGACGGCGATGTCCTGGCCCTGCTTGTCCTTGCCGGCGACGTAGACGAACTTGCCCTGCGGCCCTTCGAGCACCGCCACCTGTGGCACCGCCAGCGCCGCCTGGCGCTGGCCGCCGTGCAGCGTGACGCGGACGAACTGGCCGGGCTTCAGCGCCAAGTCGCCGTTGGCGATCTCGGCCCGCATCTCGAAGGTGCCGGTCTGCGGATTGACGCGGGTGTCGGCGAAGTCGATGCGGCCGTTGCGCGGGAAGGTCGAACCGTCGGCGAGCCGCAACGAGACGCCGAAGGCATCGTCGCGCGGCAGCGTCAGCCGCCCGTCGGCGATCGCCCGCTGCAGCCGCAATCGCTCGTTGTCGGCAACGTTGAACAGGACCCACATCGGATCGACCTGCGACACCGTCGTCAACAGCGTCGTGTTGGCATTCGCCAAGCTGCCTTCGGACTGCTGCGCGCGGCTCGAAAGCCCGCTGATCGGCGCCACGACACGCGTGTAGGCGAGATTCAGCTTCGCCTCGCTGAGTTTCGCCTGTGCCGCCTTGATCGCCGCCGCCGCGAACTCGGCAGCGGAAGCGGCGTCGTCGGCTTCCTTCTGGCCGATCGCCCGGCGCTCGGCGAGCGGCTTCAGCCGCGCCGCCTCGCGGTCGGCCTGCGTCTTCTGCGCCCGCGCCCGCGCCAGTTCGGCTTCGGCGGCGGCGAGCTGCGCCTCGAACGGTCTGGCGTCGAGCAGGAAGAGCGGCTGTCCCGCGCGCACCGGAGCGCCTTCACGGTAGAGGCGCTTCTCGACGATGCCGGTGACCCTGGCGCGCACCTCGGCATCCTTCGAGCCGGCAGTCTGGCCGACGTACTCGAAGCTCACCGGGTACGAGGCCGGCTCGACGGTCACCGTCGTCACCTCCGGCGCCGGCATGCCTCCGCCGGGCGGCGGCTGCGGCCCGCAGGCGGCGACGCTGAGTGCCGCGACGAGGAGCAGGGCGGGCGCAGCGAAGCGTCGCGGCTGGGCGGGGCGAGGGGCAGGCATTGAGTTTCCTTGGCGGCACGCGTGCGTCGCGGCGGCACGACGTGCTGAAGGCGCGGATTCTACGTCGATTGTGTCCTTTCGGCAACCCTGCGTGAAATCCCTGACGGCGTCTGGTAGCGTAGGGGGCCCCTCCATTCCGATCCGGAGCCCTGCCGATGTCCTCATCCCTACCCCTTGCCGACCCGCAACTGGCCGACACCGCGGCCGCCCTCGCCGCGTGGCGGAGCTCCCGCGCGCCTGGCGCCCGCATTCCGGGCGACCTGTGGTTGCGAGCGACCGAGCTTGCCGGGCGGTACGGCGTTGCCCAGGTGGCGGTCGCGCTGAAGCTCGATTACACCAGCCTGAAGCACCGCCTGGCCGCCACCGCCAGCAGTCGGGCCGAGCGCGCACGGAGTACGCCGCAGCCCGCGGACTTCGTCGAACTCAACTTCGGCCTGCCGCTCGCCCCACCGGCTTGCGTTCTGATCCTCTCGGACCGACACGGGCACGCGCTGCGCATCGAGTTGGCGCAAGCGGCAAGCAGTGATATCGCCGGGATCGCCCGCAGTCCCTGGCAGACGCGACCGTGATCGCGCTGAGCACGCGCCTGCGCGTCTGGGTGGCCAGCGAACCGGCCGACTTTCGCTGCAGCATCGACCGCCTCGCCCGACGCGTGCGGCAGACGCTCGCCGAAGACCCGTTCAGCGGCGCCCTGTTCGTTTTCCGCAACCGCCGGCGTACCGCTGTCAAACTCCTGGTCTATGATGGCCAGGGCTTCTGGCTGTGCCAAAAGCGCCTGTCGCAGGGTCGCTTCCGTTTCTGGCCCGAGGCATCGCCCGGACAGGTTCTCGCCCCGCACGCCTTGGCGGTTCTGCTCTCGGGCGGCGACCACGCGGCGGCTGGCGGCCTGCCACCATGGCGGGCGATCGCCTGACGCTTGCGTTCCAGAGCGCGCTCCGGTATAACGGAGCACATGCCCACGATCCTCTGCCATCGCGGTCGCACGGTCACCACCGACGACCTCGAAACGATCCGTGCCCTGCTCATGGCGCACCCCGACGCCAGTCGCCGGGCCTTCTCGCAACGCCTGTGCGAACACTGGGACTGGCGCCAGGCCAATGGTGCGCTGCGCGACATGGTCTGCCGCAGCCTGCTC
>JAEUOM010000250.1 GCA_016788495.1 Accumulibacter sp.
GCGACGAGGCGTCGAACCGGGAGCAGCAGCGGACCCTGCCGGTCGGTTGCATCCAGCCCGGGAGGTATCAGCCGCGGACGCGGATGGATGCCGCCTCGCTCGAGGAACTGGCGGCCTCGATCCGGGCGCAGGGGCTGATGCAGCCGATTCTCGTCCGCCCGATCGCCGACGAGCGCTACGAGATCATTGCCGGCGAGCGGCGCTGGCGAGCCGCGCAAATGGCTGGCCTGAGCGAAGTGTCGACGCTGATCCGGGAAATCCCGGACGAGGCGGCGTTGGCGATGGCGCTGATCGAGAACATCCAGCGCGAGAACCTCAACCCGCTCGAGGAGGCGCTCGGTCTGCAGCGGCTGATCGACGAGTTCTCGATGACCCACCAGCAGGCCGCCGATGCCGTCGGGCGGTCGCGACCGGCGGCATCGAACCTGCTGCGGCTGCTGCAACTCGCGCCGCCGGTACAGGAACTGCTGCTGCAGGGCGAGATCGACATGGGCCATGCGCGCGCCCTGTTGCCGCTCGGCGGCGCCCTGCAGGTGCAACTGGCGCAACGGGTGGTGCACAAGGGTCTGTCGGTGCGGGAAACGGAGCGCCTCGTGCAACACGCGCTGCAGCCACCGAAGGCAGTGACTCCGGTGCGTCCCGACCGCGACCTGCTGCGGCTGCAGGACGATCTCGCCGATCTGCTCGGCGCTCAGGTCGCCATCCGCGCCAACCGGCGGGGAGCCGGCAAGATACTGATCGACTTCGGGGATCTCGATCAACTCGAGGGCATCCTGCAACGCCTGCGTCATTGACGCAGTGCACCATGTGGGCCGCTGCAGAGACCGCGGAACCGGGCTGCAAGCCAGCAGCCATCAAGGAATCCAAACTTTTTTGCATGTGCGGTTTGATTCCTCTTTGTGAGTCTGGTATCCTGCGAACGTTTTGGAGGGGCTAGCTGTGCATCCTCAGGTCCACTGGATCCTCCGCTGCCAGTTTCTGGTTACTTTGGCGGCGGCTGCCCTGGCTGGACTTGTCGCAGGTCTTGATGCGGCCGTTTCCGCAATGCTCGGTGGTGGCATCGCCATGGCAAGTGCTTTCGCCTATGCCTGGCGGGCCTTTAGGCCCTCGGGAAGCACTGCGGCCGACGCACGCAAGGCCTTCCATGCGCAGGTGGCTGGCGAGGCCTACAAGTTCGCTGTGAGCCTTCTGCTGTTTGCCCTGGTCTTCAAGACCTACGCGCAGCTCGCCGCCTTGTCGCTCTTCCTGGCCTATGCGGCAACGATTGTCGTTTACTGGATGGCGCTGCTGCGGCAGCAATAGTCGAACAGGGGGAATTCATGGCTTCGGGCGAACCGCTCACATCGAGTGCTTACATCGTTCACCACCTGACCAATCTGACCGTCGGTCAGGGATTCTGGGCCCTGCACCTTGATTCGCTCATCGTCTCCGGCCTGCTCGGACTGGTCGCCTTCGTTGGCATGTCCATGCTGGCGCGCAACGCGACGCCGGGCGTTCCGGGCAAGATGCAGGCCTTCGTCGAGATGCTGGTTTCGTTCATCGATCAGCAGGTGAAGGATACCTACCACGGCAAGAGCCCGCTGGTGACGCCGATGGCGATCACGATCTTCGTCTGGGTGCTGCTGATGAACACCATGGACCTGATCCCGGTCGATTTCGTGCCGATGCTGCTCGGCCTGGCGGGAGTCCCATACTTCAAGGTCGTCCCGACCACCGATCCGAACCTGACCTTCGGCATGTCGCTGAGCGTCTTCGTCGTCATGATCGTCATGGGCTTCAAGGTGAAAGGCTTCGGTGGCTTCATGCACGAGGTGTTCACCGTGCCCTTCGGTGCGAAGATGGCGCCGGTGAATCTGCTTTTCCGCCTCATCGAGGACATCGCCAAGCCGATTTCGCTCTCCTTGCGTCTGTTCGGCAACATGTACGCCGGCGAGATGGTGTTCATCCTCATCGCGCTGCTCGGTCTCTGGCAGTTGCCGCTCGCTCTGCCGTGGGCGCTGTTCCACATCCTGATCATCACGCTGCAGGCCTTCGTCTTCATGATGCTGACCATCGTGTACCTGTCGATGGCCAGCGAGTCGCACGGCTAGCGCTCCGATCGCCCGTTTGATTCACGTTGTCCTTGTTTAACCCATTTAGCATGTCTTACTAGGAGAGACTAATGGAAGCTGCTCTGTCAATGTTGCTTGGTAACACCGCCATCGCCGTCGCCATCCTGATCGGTGCCGGTGCTCTTGGTACCGCCATCGGTTTTGGTCTGCTCGGTGGCCGCTTCCTCGAAGGTGCTGCCCGGCAGCCGGAAATGATCCCGACTCTCCAGGTCAAGATGTTCATCGTCGCCGGTCTGCTTGACGCGGTCACCATGATCGGCGTCGGTATCGCTCTCTTCATGCTCTTTGCCAACCCCTTCATCGCCGTCGTCAAGGGCTGATCGCTACTCCTTGCGGACTAAATTTTGACAGGAGGTTAGCGTGAACATCAACGCAACGCTGATTGGCGAGGCGATCTGGTTTGCCGTCTTCATCTGGATCACGATGAAGTACGTCTGGCCACCGCTGGCGAAGGCCATGTCTGATCGCCAAAAACTGATTGCTGACGGGCTTGCTGCCGGTGAGCGCGGCAAGCACGAGCTCGAGCTGGCCGGCAAACGCTCCGCCGATGCCCTGCGCGACGCCAAGGCGAAAGCCGCCGAGATCATCGCCGCAGCCGAAAAGCGCGGCGCACAGATGGTCGAGGAAGCAAAGCTGGCGGCCAAGGTCGAGGCCGACAAGGTCGTTGCCGCGGCCAAGGCGGAGATTGCGCAACAGGCCGAACAGGCCAGGGCAGAGTTGCGCAGCCGGGTCGCCGACCTGGCGGTGGCTGGCGCCGAGCAAATCCTGAAGCGTGAAGTGGATGCCAAGGCCCACGCCGAGATGCTGACCGCACTCAAGCAGGAACTCTGAGTCATGGCCGAACTCGTTACCATCGCGCGCCCTTACGCGGAGGCGGTCTTCCGCGTGGCGCTGGAGAACAAGACGCTGGCCGCCTGGTCCGAGCGGCTGTCGCTGCTTTCTGCAATCGCCTCGGATGAACGGATGCGTGTCTGCATCGGCAACCCCGAATTGTCGGCGGGGCAGAAGAGTGCGCTCTTCAAGTCGCTGGCCGGCAAGGCGCTGGAAGGTGGCGAGGCCAATCTGATCGACGTCCTTGCCAGCAACGAGCGGCTTGCTGCCCTGCCGGAAATCGCCGGTCTCTTCGAGGGGCTCAGGGCGGCGCAGGAAGGAGTCAGGGAAGCCACGATCTACAGCGCGTTCCCGCTTGACGAGCAGCAGCGCAAGACTCTGGTCAGCAACCTGGAAGCACGCTTCAAGACCCGGCTGACTGCCGAAGTGGTCGTCGATCAATCGCTGATCGGCGGCGTCAAGATTGTGGTTGGCGACCAGGTGCTCGATACCTCCGTGCTCGGAAAGATCGAGAGCCTGCGGTTGGCGC
>JAEUOM010000150.1 GCA_016788495.1 Accumulibacter sp.
GCCGAAGCGGGGCTGGATGGAGTTGCAGAAGTGCGCTTACTGCTTGCGGCGGGAAGCCACCATGCCAAGAAGGCCAAGGCCGAGGATCGCCAGCGTGCCCGGCTCTGGGATGTCGAATTCCTGCTTGATCTTGCCTTCCAGGGCTGCCTGGAACTCTTGGAAGCTCGGTGCGCTGCCGAAATTGGTCCCGTTGGTGCCAACCCAGCTGCAATTGGCACTGGCGCCAATGCCCAGGCAATTGACCGAGTTGATGCTGCTTTGCACGGCATTGCCGGCGGCGGTCGCGGGATTGGCGCCCGTGTTGTTCTGGCCGTCGGTCGTGACGTCGATCAGCAGGTCGATGTCGACCTGAAGGGCCTGCTCATAGGCGAGCAGCGCGGAGGCCGAAGCGTTGACCGCATCGCCGATCGCCGTCCCGCCTTGGTTGATGCCGCCGCGACCGGGATTGTTGGCCGGGAGATCGAGGTTACTGATCGCCGTGGTCAGGCTCGTCAGAGCGGCCGCATTGGTGATCTCCTGCGTCGCGAAGAACTCCGAGAAGTCGGCGCCGAAGATGCCGCCGCCAATCGCCACCTGGCCAAAGAGGGACGGGGTCGCGGTGAAGATATTGTTCAACGCGGTGACGTAGGAGGTGACCTGAGTGGTGAACTGGGCGGCGGTGATGCTCCCCGAGCCGTCCATGGTCAGGTAAAGGGCGGTGGTCGGGGCAGCCTGCGCGCCGCTGACGCCGACGGCGAGCAGGGCCGTGGCAAGGATGGACTTGACGGCATGTTTGATGGGTTTCATGTTCCTTCTCCTGATGGCGGATGCTTGGTTGAATTGACGTGGGCCGCAGAGGACACTTCGGCCTAACCTCACCAAAGCAGGATCCGTACCAGAAAATTCAAGTGCTTGCTTTAACGGCAATGTTTGATTCGTCTCCGGGCGGCGCAGCGCGTCGATGTAAAATCTGTCGACAGCCGATCTCTGCATCCGGAACACGCATGAAGATCTGATCGACGCCGCGAAGCCGATTGGCTGCGACCGTCCGGGCAGTGCCCGGCGCCTGCGTCGGCCCGTCCCCGGCGCCAAGCGGAGCGGGATCGCCGCGTCGGCCGGGGATGCTTGCCGTCCCGCTACCGCGTCAGCGCCATGAACAGCTCCGGCAGTCGCTGCGGCAGCCGCTCGATGCGGTCGATCACCGAATGGCGGTGGCCGAAAATGTGCCCGACGTATTCGTCCGCCCGGGCGTCGAGACTGATGCAGTAGCTGAAGATCCCCTGCCGGTCGAGCTCGCCGACCGCCTTGCGCGCGTCCTCGATCAGCAGCCGGTCGTCGGACACGTCGACATCCGATGGCTGGCCGTCGGTGAGGACCAGCAGGAGCTTCTTCTCGGCGCTGCTCGCCGCGAGGTAGTGCGCCGCGTGCCGCAGCGCGGCGCCAATGCGCGTCGAATAGCCGGCCTGCATCGCCGCCAGGCGGCGCTTGACGGCGTCGCCCCAGGGCTCGCTGCTGCCCTTGAGGTGCAGGTAGCGGACGTCATGGCGGGTGTCCGAATGGAAGCCGGCGATGGCGAACGGGTCACCAAGCTGGTCGATCGACCAGGCGAGCAGCGAGACCGCCTCCTGGCTGAGTTCGAGCACCGTCTGCTCGCCGTCGCCGCTCCTGACCCTGTCGGCCAGCGACTGCGAGAGGTCGAGCAGCAGCAGGACGGAGAGGTTGCGGCCGTTGCTGCGGTGGCTCATGTTGATCCGCGGATCGGGCGTGACGCCACTGCGGCAGTCGATCAGCGAGCGGACGGCGACGTCGAGGTCGAGTTCGCTGCCCTCCTCCTGAAAGCGCAGGCGCACCCGTTCCTGCGGCTTGAGGATGTCGAGCAGGCGCTTGAGCCGGCGCGCGAGCGCTGCGTGTTTGTCGAGCAGGCGGTCGATCAGCGCCGCGTCGCCCGCCGGGTGCAGCGATTCGTAGAGGCTCACCCAGTCGGGACGGTAGCTCTGGCTGTGATGGTCCCACTCCGGGTAATGGCGCGGCGGCAGGCGGTCGATTTCGGCGGTGGCGGCGGCCGGACGGTTTTCGGCGAACATTTCCTCGTCGTCGGAGCGTTCGCGGAAGCGCCAGAGCGGGCGGTTGTCGTCACGATAGTCGACCAGCGTATCGGTGAAATAGACCTCCGGCAACTGGTCGCCCTGCCGGCGCGTGCGCGCGACGTAGGCAAGCGCCAGATCGGCCATTGCCTGCGAGCTCGCATCGCCGCCGGCGAGCGCCTGCCGGAAGCGGGCGACGAAGTCGCGCACGTCAGCGTCGCTGTGCTCCTGTTCGCCATCGAGCAGCGCACGCGACAGCACGGCCAGGCGATGGCGCAGGCACGAGAAGCGTTGCGGGTCGCAGGCGCCGGCAAGCGGGCGCGGATGCAGTGCGCGGAAGATGCGCTGCATCCCCGGGTAGCGGCGAACAACCAGCGTGTCGATGCGGCTGTCCTCGAAGGTCTCGATCGCCAGGCGCTGCATCGGGCTGCAGTTGTCGGCGAAGAGTGGCGTGCTCCAGCGCCGGTGGCCGGCGATGTGTGCCAGTGCGGCACGATAGCGGTCGATGCCGCTGACGCCGTGCGCGTCGTCGAGGACATCGGGCAGGCGAATGCCGCCCGCGTCGTCGTAGGGCTGCGCGGGCGGCATCGGCGACGCGAGGCTCGCGGCTTCGATGCCGACGGCGTACGGGACGAACAGCGCCTGCTCGCCCCAGAGCGCGCGCAGGTAGAGATCGAGCTGGCGTTCGTGGTCGACCAGCAGGGTGCCATGCCGCTCGCGCCGGAAAACGGCGCGGCTGTCGGCCGACTGCAGGCCGAAGTACGCGCGCTGCCGTTCGGGGTGGGTGGCGTAGTTGCGCACGCCGTAGTCGACCCAGTTCTTCAGTCCGGCGATGCTCAGACTGGCGAGCAGCGTCGGCGCCTGGACGAGGAAGTCGGGCAGGCCGGGGCTGGCGAAGCTCTTGTGGATGCCGTGGATCGATCCCGAGGTCTGCTCCAGCAGGCGCAGCGTCAGGTCGAGGTAGTGCTGCAGCGGCTCGCCGGCAGCGAGTCGCCGCGAAACGGCGGCGAGGCTCTGCAGGAACGGGGCGATGGCCTTGCCGTTGGGCGATTTGTGGAAGCTCTGCAGCGTCGCGAGCACCGCCGGCAGAGCCTGTTCGCCGACGCTGCGGGCGACCGCCGGCCATTCCTCGAGGAAGGCCAGTACCGGTTCGGCGCCACGGCCGATGCGACCGAGGAAGCGGGCGCAGTCGAGGTAGGCGTCGACGCCCGCCGGCGAGAGGGCGTCGAGGGCGTCGCGCAGACAGTCGGCGAAGACACCATCCACCTGCGGCAGGCGGCAGTCGAGCCGCGCGCGGCCGGCGGCCAGGCGCTCGGCCGAGAGGGCGGCCGGAGTCTCGTTGCGGAGCATGGCGAGCCGCCCTCAGAGGTTGTGAATGAATCTACTGCGCGACCGATCTGCGGCGTTGCTCACTCGCTCACTCCTCGCCCATCCATCTGATAGGTCTCGTCGTTCGCTCGCTCGCGCCTGGCATCTCGGCCTGCTCGCGACGATTTCTTCACAACCTCTCAGGCGAAGGTGGCGTCGATCGCGTGATCGAGCGTATCGCGAATGTCGCGGTCGTCGGTGATCGGACGCACGAGCGCCATGCGGCAGGCGTCGCCGGCAGCGACCCCGTGCCGGATCAGCGTCGCCGCATAGACCAGCAGCCGGGTCGACACGCCCTCGTCGAGACCATGCCCCTTGAGCCGCCGCGCAGCGGCGCCGATGCTGACGAGCTGCGCCGCCGTCGTGCGCTCGATGCCGCTTTCGGCGGCGAGGATCGTCGCTTCGAGTTCGGCCTCCGGATAGTCGAAGTCGAAGGCGGTGAAGCGCTGCTTGGTCGACTGCTTGAGATCCTTCATCAGGCTCTGGTAGCCCGGGTTGTACGAGATGACGAGCTGGAAGTCCGCATGCGCGTGCAGCAGTTCGCCCCTCTTGTCGAGCGGCAGCGTCCGCCGGTGGTCGGTCAGCGGATGAATGACGACGGTCGTGTCCTGCCGTGCTTCGACGATCTCGTCGAGATAGCAGATGGCGCCGATGCGCGCGGCGGTCGTCAGCGGACCGTCGAGCCAGCGCGTGCTGCCGGCTTCGAGGAGGTAGCGGCCGACGAGATCGGAGGCGGTCATGTCCTCGTTGCAGGCGACGGTGATCAGCGGCCGGCCGAGTTTCCACGCCATGTATTCGATGAAGCGCGACTTGCCGCAGCCCGTCGGCCCCTTCACCATCACCGGTAAACGGGCGGCGTAGGCCGCGGCATAGAGCGCGACCTCGTTTCCCTGCTGGCGGTAGAAGGGTTCCCGGTGAACCCGGTACTGCTCGCTGTCGGCCGTCATCGACCGCCCCCGCCGTGCCGGCGGTCAACCGCCGCCGTGCTGCTGCCTGTCATCGGTCCGTCTCCCAGCCGCTTGCCGCCGCCCGACTCAGCGATGCGCGCCAAGCCGGTCGCGCCAGCCCGGGTGCAGCATGTCGGCATCACCGGGGAAGGATTCGAAGGCACGGGCGAATTCCCGGTGCTCGCGCGCCCATTCGATCGGGTCGGCGCCGGCCTTCCAGCACTCGTAGGCCTGGCGGAGCGAGATGGCGCCGGCGGCCGGACTGTCGATGTGACCGTAGGACCCGCCACCGGCGGTGTTGATGACGTTGCCGTGACCGAGGTTGGCGAAGAATCCGGGCAGCCGCAGGGCATTCATGCCGCCCGAGATGATGGGCGTCGTCGGCTTCATGCCGTACCACTTCTGATGATAGGCGGGTCCCTGATATTCGTCGCGTTCAATGATGTAGGCGATCGCGCGGTCATCGGCGTCGCCTTCCATCTTGCCGAAGCCCATGGTGCCGACGTGTATCCCCGAAGCCCCCTGCAGACGGGCCATCTTGGCCAGGACATAGGCGGTGTAGCCGCGCTTCGAGCTGGGCGAGGTGACGGCGCCGTGGCCGGCACGATGGTAGTGCAGATACTGGTTGGGGTACTGCCGGCGGGCGGTGCTGACCATACCGGGGCCGCCGACATAGCCGTCGACGAGAAATGCCACCTTGTCGGCGTCCGGGCCGAAGGTCTCGAGAATGTAGTCGGCACGCGCGCACATCTCGTAATGGTCGTCGGCAGTGATGTTGGCGGAGAAGATCTTAGCCTGCCCGGTTTCGTCCTGCGCCCGCTTCATCGCGTCGTAGACGAGCGGCATGACCTTCTTCATCGGTGCAAAGACCTGGTTGCCCTGCGGCTCGTCGTTCTTGATGAAATCACCGCCGAGCCAGAACTGGTAGGCGGCCAGGGCGAAGGGTTCCGGGCGCAGGCCGAGCTTCGGCTTGATGATCGTGCCGGCGATGTAGCCGCCATCGCGGATCGGTCGCCCGAGGATGCGCCAGAGATCGGAGATGTCCTTCGCCGGGCCGTCGAAGAGCTGCAGCGCGCGCTCCGGGACGTGGAAATCGTAGATCTTGGCGTGCTCGATGTCGCCCATTCCCTGGTTGTTGCCGATGCACAGCGTCAGGAACGAGACGATCATCATGCGGCCATCGGTGACGTTGCGGTCGAAGAGTTCGAGCGGATAGGCGATGCGCATTTCCTCGCTGGCTTCGTCGATCTGGTAGACGAGGGCATCGACGCCACGCGTGAAGTCGTCGGTCGTGCTCACCTCGACGTTGGTGCCAGTCGACGATTCGGCAGCAAAGTGCGCGGCTGCCGGCAGGTAATCGTAGCCCGCCTTCGGTTTCATCTTGTAGGCGACGAGGATGTGCTTGCCACCCGCGATCAGATCCTCTTCCCGGAGGCCGAGGTCGGCGTAACGATTCGATTGGTCCATGTTGGTCTCCCTTGCATAGATGTGAAAAAGAGCGATCCTTCAGGCACGAATCGACGGTGATCAGCGCCGGCACCCCGGCGGCCGTGGCGGCGACCAGACTTGGCCGCGAATCCTCCCTTGCCGCAACGAGGCCCGCGATCATGGGTAATGGTCTGCGGATCGAAGTGCGAGCAGTTTAGGCGGCAGAATAGATTATTTAAAGTTAAACTTTGTACAATTTATCATTAGTTATTACTTTATTGTCAGACGCCCGGGTCACGCCGCCATGACGGTCACCGCCGATCCGGCGCGGCCGCCCGCTGCGCCCGCTGCGCCCGCCCGGCGGCCGGCGCAGCGGGCGGCCGCCAAGGCAGCGGCAAGGAAGGAGGTGGCAAATGCGTCGCTTTTGGCGGATAATCCGCCCATGCGATTCAACCTCCTGTCCCGGACCCGCGAAGCATCGTGCGCACACCATTTGCCCCCCTGACCAGCGTCATCCGCGCCCTCGCCATGGACGCGGTGCAGCAAGCCAACTCCGGTCACCCAGGGATGCCGATGGGGATGGCCGAAATCGCGGAAGTACTCTGGCGCCGCCACCTGCGCCATGACCCGGCCGATCCCGGCTGGCCGGACCGTGACCGCTTCGTCCTCTCGAACGGACACGGCTCGATGCTGCTTTACGCGCTGCTGCATCTCAGCGGCTACGACGTCTCGCTCGACGACCTGAAGAAGTTCCGCCAGTTCCGCTCGCGGACTCCGGGCCACCCCGAGGTCGGGCACACTGCCGGTGTCGAAACGACGACCGGCCCGCTCGGACAGGGGCTCGCCAACGCGGTCGGCATGGCGATCGCTGAACGGATGCTCGCCGCCGAGTTCAACCGGCCCGGACACGAGATCGTCAACCACTCGACCTACGTCTTCGTCGGCGACGGTTGCCTGATGGAGGGGATCTCGCACGAGGCCTGCTCGCTCGCCGGCACCCTCGGACTCGGCAAGCTGGTCGCCATCTACGACGACAACGGCATCTCGATCGACGGCCATGTCGCGGGCTGGTTCACCGACGACACCCGGCAGCGTTTCGAAGCCTATGGCTGGCGGGTGATCGCCGCTGTCGACGGCCACGACGCGCAGGCGATCGACGAGGCACTGCTTGCCGCGCGGGCCGATGGCGAGCGACCGACGCTGATCTGCTGCCGGACGCAGATCGGCTTTGGCGCGCCGGGCAAGGTGGGCAGCCACGACGCGCATGGCGCGCCGCTCGGTGCCGCCGAAGTGGCGGCGACGCGCGCCCACATCGACTGGCCGCACGCGCCCTTCGAGATTCCCGTCGAGGTCTACGCGCAGTGGGACGGCCGCGTCCGCGGCAGCTTCTTCCACAGCAACTGGCAGAAGCGTTTTGCCGCCTACGCAACTGCCTTCCCCGAGCTGGCCGGCGAATTCCGCCGCCGCATGCAGGACGAGCTGCCGGCCCGCTGGCAGGATACCGTTGCGGGTTGCCTGGCCGGCGCCGCCAGTGCCGGCGGCGTCGCCACGCGCAAGGCCTCGCAGAACGCGATCGCTGCGCTGGCGCCGCAACTGCCGGAGCTGGTCGGAGGCTCGGCGGACCTGACCGGCTCCAACCTGACCTGGTGGTCTGGCGCGCGGGCGATCACCTGCCACGCGGGCGGCAACTACATCCACTATGGCGTGCGCGAGTTCGCCATGACGGCAATCGCCAACGGATTGGCGCTGCACGGTGGCCTGATCCCCTACACCGCCACCTTCCTGGTGTTCTCCGATTACTCGCGCAGCGCGATCCGCATGGCGGCGCTGATGAAGCTGCGGCAGATCATGGTCTACACGCATGACTCGATCGGCCTCGGCGAGGATGGACCGACGCACCAGCCGGTCGAGCATCTCGCCTGCCTGCGGCTGATCCCGAACGTCGACCTCTGGCGGCCAGCCGACGCCGGTGAGACGGCGGTCGCCTGGGTGGCCGGGATCGAGCGCCGTGACGGGCCGACGATTCTCGCCCTCTCGCGGCAGAATCTGCCGGTCGTCAGCAGCGCCGCCACCGCTTCCGCGATCCGCCGTGGCGGCTATGTGCTGGCGGACTGCCCGGCGCCGCGGGTCATCCTGATCGCCACCGGCTCGGAGGTTCGTCTTGCGCTCGATGCGCAGCAGGCCCTGGCGACCGACGGGATCGCCGCACGCGTGGTGTCGATGCCCTGCGTTGAGGCTTTCGACCGCCAGGAGCCTGCCTATCGCGACGCCGTCCTGCCGCGCGCCATACCGCGGCTGGCGATCGAAGCCGGGGTGAGCGGCTTCTGGTACCAGTACGTTGGACTCGATGGTGCCGTGCTCGGCATCGATCGATTTGGAGAGTCGGCACCCGCCGACCAGTTGTTTGACTTTTTCGGTTTCACCGTGGCCAATGTGGTCAGGATCGTGAAATCACTGCTGTAATTTTTTCAAGGAGACCGTTTCAATGACTATCAAGGTAGGCATCAATGGCTTTGGCCGTATCGGCCGCATGGTTTTTCGCGCTGCCGTCAAGCACTTCCCGGACATCGAGGTGGTCGGCATCAACGACCTGCTCGAGCCCGACTATCTGGCGTACATGCTCAAGTACGATTCGGTCCATCGCCGCTTCGAAGGCGACGTCTCGGTCGACGGCAACACGCTGGTGGTCAATGGCAAGAGAATCCGCCTGACCGCCGTCAAGGATCCCGCCGAGCTGAAGTGGAACGAAGTCGGCGCCGACGTCGTGGTTGAATCGACCGGCCTCTTCCTGACCCTCGACAGCTGCCAGAAGCACATCGCCGCCGGCGCCGGGAAGGTCATCCAGAGCGCCCCGAGCAAGGACGATACGCCGATGTTCGTTTTTGGCGTCAACGACGAGACCTACGCGGGCCAGACGATCATCTCGAATGCGTCGTGCACCACCAACTGCCTGGCACCGGTGGCCAAGGTCCTCAACGACAACTGGGGCATCAAGCGCGGCCTGATGACCACCGTGCATGCTGCCACCGCCACCCAGAAGACCGTCGATGGCCCGTCGAACAAGGACTGGCGCGGTGGCCGCGGCATTCTCGAGAACATCATTCCGTCCTCGACCGGTGCCGCCAAGGCAGTCGGCAAGGTGATTCCGGCGCTCAACAAGAAACTCACCGGCATGGCCTTCCGGGTTCCGACCTCGGACGTCTCGGTCGTTGACCTGACCTGCGAACTGAGCAACGAGGCCACTTACGAGCAGATCTGCGCGGCCATGAAGGCCGCGTCCGAGGGTCCGATGAAAGGCGTTCTCGGCTACACCAACGAAAAGGTCGTGGCGACCGACTTCCGCGGCGAGAGATGCACTTCGGTGTTCGATGCCGAAGCCGGGATGGCGCTCGACGGGACCTTCGTCAAGATCGTCGCCTGGTACGACAACGAGTGGGGCTATTCCTGCAAGGTGCTGGACATGGTGCGGGTGATGTCTCGCTGAGCGAGTGTCATGGGGCGCCTGCGGGCGCCCCGCTTGCTGCAGCCGACAACAACAGACAACAATAGAAGAGACATGTCACGAGATACCAAGATCGTCGCCACCCTCGGTCCGGCATCGTCGAGCAGCGAAGTCCTCGAACGGATGATTCGTGCCGGCGTCGATGTCGTGCGCCTCAACTTCTCGCACGGTTCGGCCGACGACCATATCGCGCGCGCGCAGCTGGTGCGTGAAGTGGCGGCTCGCGTACAGCGACCGGTCGGTATTCTCGCCGACCTGCAGGGGCCGAAGATCCGCGTCGGCAAGTTCGCCGAGGGGAAGATCTGGCTCGAACAGGGTGCGCGCTTCATCCTCGACTCGCGCTGCGAGTTGGGCGATGGCGAACGCGTGGGGCTCGATTACAAGGATCTCACGCGTGACGTTTCCGCCGGCAGTGTCCTCCTGCTCGACGATGGCCGAATCGTCCTCGACGTCGAACGGGTCGTCGGCAGCGAGATCTTCACCGTCGTCCGTCACGGCGGCGAACTCTCCAACAACAAGGGAATCAACCGCCAGGGCGGCGGCCTCTCGGCACCGGCGCTGACCGCCAAGGACATGGACGACATCCGCACGGCAGCGAGCATCGGCGTCGATTTCGTCGCCGTCTCGTTCCCCAAGAGTGCCGCCGACATGTACATGGCGAAGCAGTTGATCCACGCCGCCGGTGGCCAGGCGCTGACCATCGCCAAAATCGAGCGGGTGGAGGCCGTGGCCGCGCTCGAGGAGATCATCGCCTCGTCGGACGGCATCATGGTCGCGCGCGGCGACCTGGCGGTCGAGGTGGGCGATGCGGCCGTGCCGGCACTGCAGAAACGCATGATCCAAATGGCGCGCGAGAAGAACAAGCTGGCGATCACCGCGACACAGATGATGGAGTCGATGATCCTCTCGCCGACGCCGACGCGAGCCGAGGTTTCGGACGTCGCCAACGCCGTCCTCGATGGCACCGATGCCGTGATGCTGTCGGCCGAAACGGCTTCTGGCAGGTATCCGGTCGAAACCGTCGAAGCGATGACCAGAGTCTGCCAGGCGGCCGAAAGATCAGCCGAGGTCACTCTCGACAGCGCCTTCCTCAATCAGGTGTTCACGCGCATCGACCAGACCATTTCGCTGGCCGCGATCTGGACGGCACACCACCTCAAGGTCAAGGCGATCGCTGCCCTCACCGAATCCGGAGCGACGGCGCTCTGGATGAGTCGCCTCAACTGCGGCGTTCCGGTCTACGCGCTGACCCCGCGCCCGGAAGCGCTGACCAAGATGTGCCTGTACCGGGCGGTCTACCCGCTGTTCATGACGCAGCGACCAACCACCCGTGATGAACTGCTGCACGACGCCGAGGAACTGCTGACCAGCGCCGGCATCGTCGACAAGGGAGACTTCATCGTCCTCACCGCCGGCGACCCGATGGGCAGCAGCGGCAGTACCAATACGCTGAAGATCGTCCGGGTCGGCGATCGACAGGCTTACCAGGTCTGACGGGAGCAGCGAAGCTTAGGCAAATCCTGCACGCTCCGGTCCGATCATCCTTGCAGGCGAGCCGCTCGGGCTGCCTGCCCCGCCCGCCGCCGCGGACGACAACTGGAGAAACCAATCATGCCAATTGTATCGATGCGTCAATTGCTCGACCACGCCGCCGAGAACGGTTATGGTCTACCCGCTTTCAACGTCAACAACATGGAACAGGTGTGGGCCATCATGGAAGCCGCCGCCGAGGTCGACGCGCCGGTAATCATGCAGGCCTCGGCCGGTGCCCGCAAGTACGCTGGTGAGCCCTTCCTCCGCCACCAGATTCTCGCGGCACTCGAAGCCTATCCGAACATCCCGATCGTCATGCACCAGGACCATGGCCAGTCGCCTGCCGTCTGCATGGCCGCCATCCGTTCGGGCTTCTCGTCGGTGATGATGGACGGCTCGCTGATGGCCGACGGCAAGAGCGTCGCCTCGTACGAGTACAACGTCGAGGTCACCAGCAAGGTGGTCGAGTTTGCCCACGCGATCGGCGTCTCGGTCGAGGGTGAGCTGGGCGTCCTCGGCTCGCTCGAAACGATGCGCGGCGACAAGGAGGATGGTCACGGTGCCGAAGGAACGATGACCCGCGAGCAACTGTTGACCGACGTCGAGCAGGCAGCCGATTTCGTCAGGCAGACGCAGTGCGACGCGCTGGCGATCGCCATCGGCACCTCGCACGGCGCCTACAAGTTCACCAAGAAGCCGACCGGCGACATCCTGGCGATCGACCGCATCCGCGAGATCAACCAGCGCATCCCGAACTGCCACCTGGTGATGCATGGCTCGTCGTCGGTACCACAGGAACTGCTCGAGGAGATCCGCGAGTTCGGCGGCGACATGAAGGAGACCTACGGCGTACCGGTCGAAGAGATCGTCACCGGCATCAAACACGGTGTCCGCAAGGTCAACATCGACACCGACATCCGCCTGGCGATGACCGGCGCGATTCGCCGCTATTTCGCCGAGAACCCGGCCAAGTTCGACCCGCGCGACTACCTCAAGCCGGCACGTGAGGCGGCGAAGAAGATCTGCCGTGCCCGCTACGAGGCTTTCGGCACCGCCGGCCAGGCGAGCCGGATCAAGGTCATCCCGCTCGACCGGATGGCCGAACGCTACCGCAGCGGTGAACTCAAGCAGACCGTCGTCTGATCGATCTTCCGGCCGCCGCGGTGCGCGCGGGCACCGCGGCGCCTCGTGACCCATGCAGACACAGCCTGAGCAACAGCCAGCCGATCTCGCGCAGCACCCGCTGCGGCAGTTGCTCAACGACGAGTTCCATTCCCGCCCGGCGCCGCCGCTGGTGGCGCCGGCACTCGTCTCGCAGCTCGTGTTCACGCACGACGCCGCCGCGCTCGCAGGCGAGTGCCAGCGCGTCGAGGGCGCTGCCGGACGCGCCGGCCTGAGCCGGCTGAGCGGCTCGGACAACGCGATCCTGTTCGCCGGCGCCGGCTTCATCCTGCGCTGGGAGCGGCACACGGAATTTTCCAGCTACACGGTGTTCTGCTCGCCTGCCATTGGCGGCGAGACGGCGGCGACCGCCAGTGCACTCGACCTGCTGCCGCGTGAGTGCCTGCAGGGAATACCCGGACAACTGATCGTTGCCACGCACGTCGAGCTGCGAGCGGCCGCCGAGGTCTCGCCGCAATCGGTCACCGCCAACCTCTCGCCCACCGGCCGGCAGATGATCGCCGCCCAGGTGGCCGACCAGGCCGCATGGGTGTTCACCGATTTCCTGCTCGACCAGGGAGCGACCAGGTTTCTCGTCCTCGACGGCTCGCTGACCCCACGGCAAGCGGGACGCACGGTACAGCGCCTGCTGGAGATCGAGACCTATCGCCTGCTGGCGCTGCTGGCGCTGCCGGTTGCCAGGGAGATCGGCGCCTGGCTGCATGACGCCGAAGAAGAGCTGGCGACGATGGTCGACCACATCGGCGAGGCCAGCTCGCCGGCCGACGAAAGTCGGGTCCTCGGCGAGCTGACGCGACTCGCGGCAAAGGTCGAGCACTCGCTGGCGCGCACCAACTTCCGCTTCGCCGCGGCCCGCGCCTATCATGAACTGGTGATGCAGCGCATCGGCGAACTGCGCGAGACGCGCGTCAGCGGCTGCCCGACCTTCCACGAGATCATGCAGCGCCGCTTGCTGCCGGCCATGCAGACCTGCAAGGCGATGGCCGGCCGCCAGGACGAGTTGTCGGATCGACTGGCGCGCACCAGTCAGTTGTTGCGTACGCGCGTAGACGTCGAGGTCGAAAGGCAGAACCAGGAGCTGCTGACGCAGATGAACCGGCGCGCCCACCTGCAGCTGCGGCTGCAGGAGACCGTCGAGGGACTGTCGGTGGTCGCCATCACCTACTATGCCTCGCAACTGGTGCATTATCTCGCCAAGGGGGGCGCGCATCTGCTGCCGCAAATCTCGCCCGAACTCGCCACCGCGACATCGATTCCGCTGATCGCGGCCTGCGCCATGCTCGGCATCCGCCGCCTGCGCCGGCGGCTGCAGCAACGGGAAGACGCAGCGCATTGAGACGCGCCGCAGCGGCACACATCGACACGGCCGCCGCTGTCGCAAGTCGACACCGCCGCGACGGCGCTGCGCCGACCGCCGGAGCGACCGCTTTCTGCCCTATAATCGCGCGCTCCGACCCTCTCTCCCGCCATCGCAGCCCCCCGGATCAAGAACGTGAGCGCAGCCCTGTTCGAATCGAGCATCACCAGTCTGCCGCTGCTCGGCCGCGGCAAGGTGCGCGACATCTACGCCGTCGGCAGCGACCGGCTGTTGATCGTCACCAGCGACCGCCTGTCGGCTTTCGATGTCGTCCTCCCCGACCCGGTGCCCGACAAGGGCCGCGTGCTCACCCGCCTCGCCCACTTCTGGTTCGACCGTCTCGCGGCCGTCATCCCCAACCAGCTCACCGGCATCGACCCGGAATCGGTCGTCGCCGCCGACGAGCGCTGGCAGGTAGAAGGGCGCGCGCTGGTCGTCAGGCGCCTGCGGCCGCTGCCGATCGAGGCGGTGGTGCGGGGTTACCTGATCGGCTCCGGCTGGCAGGACTACCGGGCAACCGGCTCCGTCTGCGGCATCTCCCTGCCCACCGGACTGCAGCAGGCCAGCCGCCTGCCGCAGCCGATCTTCACGCCGGCGACCAAGGCGGCGATCGGCGATCACGACGAGAACATCGCCTTCGAACGTGCCGCTGCCGAATGCACGCGCGCGCTCGCCGACCTGCTGCCGGCCAGCGGGCGCAGCGGCGAGGAGGTGGCCGGCCAGGCGCGCGCGGCCGCGATCGCGCTGTACACTGCCGCCGCCGCGCATGCGGCCGCGCGCGGCATCATCATCGCCGACACCAAGTTCGAGTTCGGACTCGACGCCAGCGGCGTCCTGCACCTGATCGATGAGGCGCTGACGCCCGACTCATCACGCTTCTGGCCCGCCGACGCCTACCGCGAGGGTATCAGCCCGCCGTCCTTCGACAAGCAGTACGTGCGCGATTACCTCGAGACCCTCGCCTGGAACAAGCGGGCGCCCGGCCCGCGACTGCCGGCCGAGGTACTCGCCGGCACCCGCGCCAGATACGTCGAAGCCTGTGAACGGCTGACCGGCGAGAAGTTCGTCGACTGATCGACCGCCCGGCGCAACGCGCATGGCAGCGATCTTCATCCCTCTCTCACAAGGAGTGCGCATGAGTGTGGAGACAAACCCAACCGACCGCCTGGCTTCACTGCCCACGGTACGCAGCGTCAGCATTGGCCGGCCATTCGCCTGGCTTGCCGCGGGCTGGCGGGATCTGTGCGCCAACCCGATTGCCAGCCTCGCCTATGGCCTGCTGTTCGCCATCGCCGGCGACCTGATCACCATCTTCGCCTGGCGCAACGGACAGATCTTCATCGTCGCCACCTCGGGCTTCTTCCTCGTCGCGCCCCTGCTCGCCGGTGGCCTGTACGAGATCAGCCGGCGACTGGAGAGCGGCCAGAAGTCGACCTTCATCGGATCGCTGGCCGGCGGCCGCCGCAACGCCGTCGAACTGGCCAAGCTGGGACTGCTGCTGGGATGCTTCGGCCTCGCCTGGGAACGCATCTCCCGCTTCCTGTTCGCTTTCCTGGCGCCCGAAATTGCTCCCGACCTGCTGGCCCTGCTGGCCGAGATCCACCTCTCGGTCGAGCACCGCGACCTGCTGCTGATCTGGATTCTTGCCGGGGGAATCCAGGCGCTGCTGGTGTTTTCGCTGACCGTGGTCTCGGTCCCCATGCTGCTCGACCGGGCGGTCGGTGTCGGCGCCGCCATCCGCACCAGCCTGCGCGCGGTCGACGCCAACCTGTTGCCGATGGCCGTCTGGGGCGTGACCGTCGTCACGCTGACCGCGCTCGGCTTCCTCACCCTGTTCTTCGGCCTCATCGTCCTCATGCCGCTGCTCGGGCACGCAACGTGGCACGCCTATCGCGACCTGGTGAACTAGGCAACCGCAGCACTGGCGCCGGCCGTCGCCGCCAACAAGGCTTTCTTGCCACCCGGGTGACCGTGCCGCAGCGTTCCCTGACCGGTTCGAGCTCCCTGGAGACGCGCCGGGATGAAGCGGAGCCGGTCACCGGGAACAGGGTGCTGCCCGCGAAGAGTCGATCCAGCTGGCCCATCCGCGTCACCCGACTGCCAAGAATCGTCAGCTTGACCCTTCCTGTCCGAGCGCAGCTGTCGCAGCGCACGCACTTCTTGCCATGCAAGTCGTGCGACCGGGAACGCTCCTATTGCGTCGAACTCGCGATCGTGGCTGCGGTCAGGAGGTTGCGCGCATCGGTCTGCGCCGCCTTGTCCTCCCCTTTCGCGACGAACTCGGAAAACCGGGGAACTGCGATGGCGGCCAGAATGCCTATGATCGCGACGACGATCATCAACTCGATCAGGGTGAATCCCCCGGAGGGCCTGTTGATTTTCTGAAACATGTCCCGTTGCTCTTGAGTGAAGACATGCGACTGCCAGCAACTTCCATGCCATCGCCAGGACAGGGGTGCGCCGACTCGCGGTCACCGGGCGCCGCTCGGCCACGCAGGGTGGCAGGCCCATCGCGACCGAGTAGAATAGGCAACCGCCTTACTCGCGCCGCGCGCCGGCGCCGACAAAGCCCTCTTCCCACCTGGAAACACCATGAACCACCACACCCTGCACGACAACCCGCTGCTTGATCTGTCCGGCCTGCCGCGCTTCGATCGGCTGTTGCCGGAGCATGTGCAACCGGCGATCGGCGAGCTGCTCGTCAGTTGCCGCAGCCTGGTCGAACGACTCGCGTCCGACGCCGTCGCTGCCACCTGGGCGGATTTCGCTGCTCCGCTTGCCGACGGTTTCGAGCAGCTATCGCGCGCCTGGGGGATCGTCGGCCACGTGCACTCGGTCAACGATGTGCCGGCATGGCGGGAGGCCTACAACCAGATGCTGCCCGACGTATCGCGCTTCTATGCCGAAGTCGGGCAGAACCTGCAACTGTTCGCCAAGTATCGGGCCATCGCCGAAGGCAGCGAATTCGCCACCCTGTCGCCGGCACAGCAGCGGGTCGTCGAGCACGAGGTGCGCGACTTCAGGCTGGCAGGAGCCGAGCTGCCGGCGGCGAGCAAACCGCGCTTCCAGGAGATCAGCGAGGAACTGGCACAGCTCGCGGCCCGCTTCTCGGAGAATCTGCTCGACGCGACCAACGCCTTCAGCGAACTGGTGACCGACGCCAGCGAGCTCGCCGGCCTGCCGGACGACGTCCGCCAGGCTGCCCGCGAGGCCGCCGAGCGCGATGGCGCGAGCGGCTGGAAGTTCACCCTGCACATGCCGTCGTATTTGCCAGTGATGCAGTACGCGGACAGCCGGCGCCTGCGCGCCGCGATGTACCGGGCGTACGCCACGCGTGCCGCCGAGTTCGGTCCCGCCGAGCTCGACAATACGCCGCTGATCCGGCGGCTGCTCGAGCTGCGCCGGGAACAGGCGCAACTGCTCGGCTACCAGAGCTTTGCCGAGGTCTCGCTGGTGCCCAAGATGGCCGATTCGGTCGCGCAGGTACTCGCCTTCCTGCGCGATCTGGCGACCAGGGCGCGGCCTTTCGCCGAAAGGGACGTCGCCGACCTGCGCGACTTCGCCAACCGCGAGCTCGGCCTGCCGACCATGGAGGCCTGGGATGTGGCCTATGTCTCGGAAAAGCTGTTGCAGGCTCGGTATGCCTTTTCCGAGCAGGAGGTGAGACGGTACTTCACCGAAGACAAGGTGCTTGCCGGCCTGTTCTCGGTCATCGAGACCCTGTTCGAGGTTCGCCTGCGGCCCGACGAGGCACCCGTCTGGCACGAGGACGTTCGCTTCTTCCGCATCGAGGACCCGGCCGGCGAACTCGTCGGCCAGTTCTACCTCGATCTCTACGCGCGCGACACCAAGCGCGGCGGCGCGTGGATGGACGAAGCGATCGGCCGCCGCCGCATCCACCGGCAGTCGTCGGCCGGCGGCAGCGACGACATCCAGAAGCCGGTCGCCTACCTCAACTGCAACTTCTCGCGCCCGGTCGGCGAGAAGGACGGGCGGCCGCGACCGGCAACCTTCACCCACGACGAAGTCAGCACCCTGTTCCACGAGACCGGTCATGGCCTGCACCATCTGCTGACGCAGGTCGATGAACCGGGCGTCGCGGGGATTCACGGCGTCGAATGGGACGCCGTCGAGCTGCCATCGCAGTTCATGGAAAACTACTGCTGGGAGTGGCGCGTCCTGCAGCGAATGAGCGCCCACATCGACAGCGGCGAAAGCCTGCCGCGCGCGCTCTTCGACAAGATGCTGGCGGCAAGGAACTTCCAGAGCGGCATGCAGACACTGCGGCAGGTCGAGTTCTCGCTCTTCGACCTGCTGCTGCACAGCGACTTCGATCCGGCCGGCGAGCGCAGCGTGCTTGAACTGCTCGCCAACGTGCGGCGCGACGTGGCGGTTCTCGTACCGCCCCCGTGGCACCGCTTCCCGAACAGCTTCTCGCACATCTTTGCCGGTGGCTACGCTGCCGGTTACTACAGTTACAAATGGGCCGAAGTCCTCTCGGCCGACTGTTACGGCGCTTTCGAAGAGGCGGGAAACCCCTTCGACCAAAGCACCGGCGACCGCTTCCTGCGCGAGATCCTGGCGGTTGGCGGCAGCCGGCCGGCGATGGACAGCTTCCGTGCCTTCCGTGGCCGCGAGCCGCAGGTGGACGCACTGCTGCGCCACTGCGGCATGATCGCCGCCTGATCAGCGAGGAACGGCACGCATGCGCACATCGAGAACCCGCGACCGCAGCCGTATTCGGCTCGCCCCGGCCCTGCTCGGGCTGCTGCTGGCCAGCGCCGGCGCGACTGCCGAAACCACCTACCGCTGGGTCGACCCGAATACCGGCGGCACGGTGATCTCGGACATGCCGCCGCCACCGGGCGCCCGCAACGTCAGCCGATACACGACGAGCGGCAGCAGTGCCGACGAGCGCCCCCTGCCCTATTCCGTGCGCCAGGCGAGCGAGAAGTTTCCCGTCGTCCTCTATGTCGACGAACGCTGTGGAACACACTGCCAGGAGGCGCGCGAGCTGCTCAAGCAGCGTGGCGTTCCGTTCACGGAGAAAATCCTCAGGAGCGAGGAGGAAGCTGCCGAACTCACCCGTCTGCTCGGCAGGGAAGCGGACTTGCCCAGCGTCAGCGTAGGCCGCCAGTACCTGCGCGGTTTCGACGCGGCAGGCTGGAATTCCCTTCTCGACGCCGCTGGCTACCCCGGCCGGGCGAGCCGGCCGGCGGCCACACGCGGCCCGTGATGGCGCACGCGCTGCAGCGGCCGCCGAGCGCGCCGGTCAGAGCAGGTTGTCGGCCGTGCCGCCGCCGCGCCGGATGATGCGCCGCAACTGATCGAGCGCTTCGATCTGGATCTGGCGCACCCGCTCGCGCGTCAGGTTCATGTCGAATGCGATCTCCTCGAGCGTGCATGGCTCGATCCCCGCGAGCCCGTAACGACGCTGCAGAACCTCCTGCTGCTTGTCGCCAAGCTGTGCCAGCCAGCGCAGCAGCAGACTGCCGATCTCGTTCGATTGCAGCAGTTCGTCGGGTTCGAGCAACTGCTCGTCGGGGATCACATCGCCGATCGTTCGGCTGGGATCGACCTGCAGCGGTGCATCGAGTGAAGCGATTCGCTCGTTCAACGCCATCACGCGCCGCACCTCGTCGCCGCTGCGGTCGATCAGGTGGGCGATCTGGTCGATGCAGAGGTCACGACCATTGGCGGCCTCGAGGTGGCGAATCGCCCGCAGGACAAGGTTGATCTCCTTGACCACATGCACCGGCAGCCGGATCGTCCGCGACTGGTTCATGATCGCGCGCTCGATGCCCTGCCTGATCCACCAGGTCGCGTAGGTCGAGAAACGAAAGCCGCGCTCGGGATCGAACTTCTCGATGGCGTGAATCAGGCCGAGATTCCCCTCCTCGATCATGTCCAGCAACGGCAGGCCACGGTTCAGGTAGTGCTTGGCGATGTTGACCACCAGCCGCAGGTTGTGCTCGATCATCTTCTGCCGCGCCAGGAAGTCCCCGGCGCGCGCCCGGCGCGCCCAGGCGGCTTCCTCGGCCGACGAGAAAAGCGGCTTGGCGCCGATCTCGTTGAGGTAATGCTGCGTCACGTCGTTGAGGAGTTCAGCCTCGGGCGATGGCGGGGAATCGAGGACTTCGGCCACCGGCTGCGCGTCGCCGACCGCCCATTCGCGGGCCCCGACCTCGTCGGCAAAGGGATCGAACTCGGCGTCGTAGGGCACCGACATCATCAGCGTCCCGGCAGGAGCTTCAGCGGGTCGACCGGCTTGCCCTGGCGCCTGATCTCGAAGTGCAGCTTGACCTGATCGGTGTCCGTGTTGCCCATTTCGGCGATCTTCTGCCCCTTGCCGACCGACTGCCCCTCCTTCACCAGCACGTTCTGGTTGTGCGCATAGGCCGTCAGGTAGGTATTGTTGTGCTTGACGATCACCAGCTTGCCATAACCACGCAACCCCGTGCCGCTGTACACGATCTTGCCGCTGCCGGCAGCGACGACGTTGTCGCCCGCCTTGCCGGCGATGTCGATTCCCTTGTTGCCGCCCTCGCTGAAGGTGCCGACCAGCTTGCCACTCGCCGGCCACATCCAGCTCACATCGTCGTTGCCGGAGGCGTCACCGGTACGCACCTCGCTGTCGGCCTTCGCCTCGGGCTTGACCTCGGGCTTGACCTCGGGCTTGACCTCGGGCTTGGCCTCCGGTCGCGGCTCGGGCTTCGCCGTGGCGGGAGCGACCGCCACCACCGGCTCAGCCGCCTGCGCCTGCGCGCGTGCCAGGGCCTGCTCCGAGTAGGGCTCCTTGCCTGCCAGCGGCGTGCGCTTGAACGAGTCCACCGCCGCGGCAGGCGAACGCTGTTCGCCCGTCGGCGAGACGGGCGCCGTCAACGGTCGCTGCTCGACCGCCGCCCCGGCGGCAATCGGCCGCACGACGACGCCGTCGGCAGCGCCCGGCGCCCGGACCCGCAACACCTGCCCAACGAGGATCCGGTTTGGATTCTCGATGTTGTTCCACGCCGCCAGTTCACGGTAGTCGAGCCCGTGATCCAGCGCGATCGAATGCAGCGTGTCGCCGCGCTTGACGACGTAGCCGTCCTTGCTGCCGGGCGCCAGCGGGCCCGACTGCCTGGCCGGCGCCCTGGCGGCTTCTTCGGCTGGCGCCGATCCCTTGCCGGCGCAGCCCGCCAGCGCGAGCAGGAGAGTCAGCAGGAGGGCTGTTCGACGAGCAGAAAGAGTTGCAAGAGGCGCTTGGTCCTTCATTGGACTCCCGACAAGAGCGGAACGAAACGTACGGCATCGAGGCGAGTTTCGACCAGCCCCTCGCGGCATCGTTCGATCAGCACGAGCTGCTGCGCAGCCGCGCCGAGCGGCAGGATGAGGCGGCCATTCTCCGCCAGTTGCTGCAGCAGCGGGCGCGGCACGCGGGCCGCCGCCGCCGCGACGATGATCGTATCGAAGGGCGCCGCCTCCGGCAGACCGAGCTGTCCGTCCGC
>JAEUOM010000178.1 GCA_016788495.1 Accumulibacter sp.
GTCCATGATCGTGCCATCGCCGCTCTCCTGGACGAACTCACCCAGCAGGAATTCCCGCATCCGGAAACCGGAGCAAAAATGATCTTTGCTCTCGTCTAGCGTGCCATCCGGGTTTCCTGCGAGATCAGGAAATCTGAAATGGGTACGGTGATCGACGAGACGGCCGCCAGGCTGTTCGAGGCGCGTGTGCGCGAAGCGGTCGCCCAGGGCGCCCAATTGCTGCACGGCAACGAGCGTCGGGGGGCGCTGTACTCGCCGACGCTGCTCGACCACGTGCGTCCGGAAATGAGCGTCGTGCGCGAGGAAACCTTCGGCCCGGTTTCGCCAATCATCCGCTTCGGATCAGTCGACGAGGCCATCGCCATCGTCAATGGCACGGCCTTCGGTCTGTCTTCCGGCGTCTTCACCAACCGCTTCGACGTCATCACACGTTTCGTCAGCGAGCTCAACGTCGGCAGCGTGAACATCCGCGAAGTACCCGGCTATCGCCTCGAGTTGACACCCTTCGGCGGCATCAAGGACTCCGGCCTTGGCTACAAGGAGGGCGTTCTGGAAGCAATGAAGAGCTTCACCAACGTCAAGACCTATTCGCTGCCCTGGCCAGCAGCGTGATCTCCACGCCGGTCGCGCTGCTGGTTCTCCTGTCGGCGCTGATGCATGCCGGCTGGAACTATCTGGTCAAGGCCAGCGGCGATCGTCTCCTCGACACGCTGGCGATCACGCTGGGCGCCAGCCTGCTGTCGGTCATGATGCTGCCTGTCGTGCCGCTGCCGGCCTTGGCCTCCTGGCCATGGCTCGGGCTTACCGTCCTGATCCACGTCGGCTATTTCATGGCGCTGATCCAGAGCTATCGACATGCCGACCTTTCGGTTGCCTATCCGCTGATGCGGGGGACCGCGCCGCTCCTGGTCGCGCTCGTTGCGCCTTTTGTCGGCGATGCGATGAGTCCGGGCATGCTGGCCGGCGTGCTGCTGATCGGCGCGGGGATCGGGTTGCCAGCCTGGATGGGAATCGCCAATGGCGCAGTGACGGGGCGAGGCGCTGGCTATGCACTGGCCAACGCCGTGTTCATCGCGGCCTATACGCTCAGCGACGGCGCTGGCGTGCGCGTCTCCGGCAACAGCGTTTCCTATACCCTGTGGCTGTTCTTCCTCAACGCGTTTCCCATCCTGCTGATCGCACGCTGGCGGCGTGGGACCTGCTTCCTGCATGGCATCAGATCCCGCTGGCGCACGACGCTCGCGGGTTCCCTGATGAGTATGCTCTCTTACGGAATCGTGCTGTGGGCGATGTCGGTCGCACCCATTCCGGCCGTGGCAGCGCTGCGCGAAACCTCGGTGATCTTCGCAGCCATCCTGGGTGCTTGGCTGCTCAAGGAACGCATGGGGCGCTGGCGCATTGCCGGCGCCACTCTGGTCGCAGCTGGCGCGGCAGCGATACGATGGGCCTGAGCATTGCCGAGACAATGGTTGAAGCGTTGTGGCGAGACCTCGCGGTTGCCTCGCACCGTGTGGTGATGTGGCCGGGAATCCGGCTGGCCAGTTCGTCGGAAGCGAGCCGTGTGGCCCTGGCTGCGTCATCGCCTTCGAACGATCCGCCTCCCGGCAGACGATCGCTCAGCCCATGCGCTCGAGCAACCGGGCCGCGGACCTCTCGTGCACGACGACGATCAGCTTCATCGAGCTGCGCGTCGCGCCGACGAAGAGCTTGCGCACCGCCCGGTCGTCGAGCGCCTCGAAGTCGACCTCGGCCAGGATCACCGCCGGCGCGGACTGGCCCTTGAAGCGGTAGACCGATTCGACCAGCACGTCGCCATCCGTGTACACCGGCTGTCCGAAGAGATCGTAGTCGCCGGTGAAGTGGCGCAGGCTGGTCTGGCCGAGCCGGTCGAGGGCCATCAAGTGCGACCGCTCGCGGCCGTGGTAGCTGACGATGGCGAGGTCCTGCTTCCTGAAGCCCGCCGAGTAGCAGATGCGGATGGCTTCCTTGACGCGCGCGAACAGGCCGGCGGTGTCGGCGTAGTCGAGGCACTCGATCTCGTCGGCGGCGATCGGTGAGGCGGCCTCGATCGCGGGTTCGCCGGGGAGCAGGCGACGCAGCAGCTCGACGATCGGCCGCGGGCTGCGGTAGTTGCTCTGCGAGCGCAGCGTCACCCAGCCCGGCAGCGGCGTCGGCGGGCGCCCGTAGAGGTTCTGCATCGGGTCTTCCAGCCAGAGGAGGCGCGCATCGGGCCGGGCATGGCGGAAGATGAAATCGCGCCACGTCTCGGAGATGTCCTGGCCCTCGTCGACGATGATCGTGTCGAAGACGAAGGCGGCGTCCACCGGCAGTGCCGCGGCATGTTGCTGCAGGCGCTGGAAGGCGTCGGGCGCGCTGAAGTCCGGTTTCTTGCCGGCGTCGCGCAGCCGCTGGTCGCAGAGCTGGTGGAAGGTGCAGGCGACGCCGCCGCGCGGGGCGATACGCTTGAAATGGTCGGCCAGCGGGCGGTTGAAGCAGACGTAGAGCGGCCGTTTGCCGGCCTCGATGGTGGCGCGGTATTCAGCCAGCGCGAGCTGCGTCTTGCCCGAGCCGGCCGTGCCGCTGACGCGCAGCCGGAAGGGCTCGAATTCGAGCCGCCGCGCCCACTGGGCGAGGCCGCCGGAAACCCGCGTGACGAGCTTGCGCGCATGGCCCATCAGCGCGCTGACGTCGGTGTCGAGCTGGATCAGGTCGCGCAGGAAGGCGTCGATTTTCGGCGTCGCGGGGGTCTTCGCGCGCGCCGGCAGCAGTTCCTGGATGATGCGGCACAGCTGCTCGCGCGTGCTGGCGTCGACGATGCGCTCGCGGACGAGGCCGGCGGTTTCCGGGTTGCGGACCGTGTAATCCGGGCAGTAGAGCAGGGCATCGGTGTGCACCGAGGGGATGTCGGCGCGGCTGGCGAGCTTGCCGCGCAGCTTGCCGACCATGCGCGAGATCTGCACGGGGACGCTCTTCGACCGGCCGGGGTACTGTTTGACCAGCCCCGCGGCGGTTTCGCCGAGGAAACCGCTCTTCTGTTCGATCAGCAGGATGTCGCCGGCGAGGTTCACCACGGCGAAGTCGATCTCGCCGAAAATGGCCTGGCGCCCTTCGGTCGCGGTCCAGTGCACGGCGTGATACACCGAATACGCGTCGGGCAGGCCGGCGGCGAGGAGGGCGAGGGTTTCGATCTCGCGCTGCGCGCCCCCGGTGACCGAGAGCTCGCGCCAGCCGTCGGGGATGATGCGGGCCATGCGGGTCTCCTGCCGAGCGCTGTCTGTCAGCACACGATGGTACGGCAGGTCGGGGCGATCGGTGCACTCCGCCGGTAACAGTGAGCAACTCTGCGTGCAGCGCGACGTTTCGTGCTGGATCACGGCGCTGCCTCGCTTGGGTTGGATCCCCGCAACAGCCTGCTGAAGACTACCGATCTCCATGACCGCTCGCGGTCAGGTTGTCCGTCGCTTGGCGACCGGATACTTTCACACTAGACTGGCGATGCAAGCAGAAAGGGCTCCGTTGGCAACAGGTGCTGTCCCACGTCATCTTGATACCGCAGCAACAACGCGCATCGCACCCTGGGCAGTGGCGGCGGTGGTCGCACGTCTGAGCAGCGCTGTGGTTCTTGCCAATCCATCTTCCATCGTCCATGTGCGGGTCGGGCGGCCGCTTGCATCGTTGCAGTGGCCGTGCACAGATCGCAGGGGAACTTGGCCGCCATGCTGACGAGCCAGTGATTAACTTGGGCGCAGCGGGGCAAGAACCTGGCTCCAAGTGGCGTGGCCTTGGCTCATGCAGATCATGGCCCATGTTCATGACCACGAGGGTCGTGAGACGGACAAAGGGCTGTAAGCTCAATTGGATTCTGCAAGACGATGCCAACAATTTTGAGAATCGCCAGTTTTCGCTTTCATTTTTATTCCGATGAGGGTAACGAGCCTGCACACATCCATGTGCGTGGCGCCGCTGGAGAGTGCAAGTTCTGGCTGGCGCCTGTGGCTTTGGCTCGCAACCGCGGTTTGGCGCCCCGGGATTTACGGGAAATCGAGCGGCTTGTCTTTGAAAACGAACAACCATTGATCGACAGATACCATGATCACTGAAACCGGACTCGTAGCCATCAGGGCCTGGTCTGAAAAGCGGTTCATCTACCTCGAACTGACTGACGGAAGGGTATTCGGCTTTCCGGCAGATCGTTTTCGCATTCCTTGCCAGGCGTCTGACGATCGGCTCAAGGAGGTTCGGGTCGCGCCAGGCATCCCCGACTGCTCGCGACGCTTGCGTCGCGACCGCTCGGATGACGTCGGGAAACGATCGCAGCAGGTCGGCGCAACGGCTGTCTGCAGCCGGCTGCTATCCCGACGACTGCCACAGCAAACGGGGGCCGCCGGCAACCGGAAAAGGCAAGCGCGGCACGCCCGCTTCCCCTGGCGCCCTGCCCCTTTGGACCTTGGTACCTTGCACCCGATTGTGGCAGAATGATCCGGCCGCGCCGCCTCGTCGGCGCAGCGCAAGGCAAGCGGGCTGGCGAACAAGCGTGATGGCGTTGGTTGGCTGAAGGCGGTGGTTTTCTCTGCGTCGAGCGGTTGCACCGATGACGGTGCAGCCGCTTCCGCGGACCGGTCGTCAGCTTGCTTCGCCTTCCCTTGTCGCATCACGGATCAGGTCAGGGAGATCAAGATGAGAAAGAATCTGTGGGCCATGGCACTGGCCCTGGCGACAGCGGTGCTGTGCTCGGCACCAGCCATTGCCGCGGCACCGGCGTCGGCCGGCGGCAAGCCCAATATCGTGTTCATCATGGGTGACGACATTGGCTGGATGCAGCCGAGCGTCTACCACCGTGGGCTGATGGTCGGCGAAACGCCGAACATCGACCGCATCGCCCAGGAAGGTGCCATCTTCATGCACTACTACGCCGAGCAGAGCTGTACGGCCGGGCGCAACGCCTTTTTCACCGGCATGCATCCGCTGCGCACCGGCATGATCCCACCGCAACTTCCCGGCAGCCCAAGCTATCTTCGTCCGGGCACTCCGGCGCTCGCCAAGTTCCTGCTCGACCTGGGGTACAACACCGGCGAGTTCGGCAAGAACCACCTCGGCGACCATACCGACTCACTGCCGACCGCGCACGGCTTCCAGGAGTTCTGGGGCTATCTCTACCACCTCGACGCGATGCAGGGCGTCAGCTTCAACGACATCAACGTCTCGCCGACGCAGCAGGGTATCGCTCCGCCGTGCCGGAACACGCCGGTTCCCGGCCTCGACGAGGTTCCCGGTGCCGTCGATCCCAAGACCACGACGTGCCTGACGCCGCCGCGTCCGGTCATCTGGTGCAAGTCCTCCGACGGCACGGCGAAGAACCAGAGGTGCCAGGATCAGGGTCCGCTGACGCTCGATCGCTCGCGAACAGTCGATGAGGAAATCTCGGCGAAGGTCATCGACTACCTTGACCGCAACGACCCGAAAAAGACCGGCAAACCCTTCTTCGTCTGGTACAACCCGGCACGCATGCACATCACGACGATGCTCTCGCCGAAGTACGAGGCGATGCTGGGGGCCAAGGGCGGCAAGGACTGGGGTATCAACGAGGCCGGCATGAAGCAGATGGACGACAACATCGGCTATGTGCTGAAGAAGCTGGAGGAGATGGGCCAGCTTGACAACACCATCGTCGTCTTCACGACCGACAACGGCGCCGAGACGATCACCTTCCCGGATGGTGGCACCACACCGTTCAAAGGCGGGAAGCTGACGACCTGGGAAGGCGGCATGCGGGCGCCGGCGGTC
>JAEUOM010000182.1 GCA_016788495.1 Accumulibacter sp.
CGCAAGGTGCGGTGGCGACCGATCCTGCTCGGCGTCGTCTTCCGGCAGACCGGTGGTGCGCCGCTGACCAGCATTCCGCTCAAGGGACAGTACTCGCTGCACGACTTCGCGCGCTCGGCGCGCTTCCTTGACATCCCCTACGCCCATCCGGAGAACTTCCCGCTGAGCACGCAACATGCCGCGCGCGCCTACTACTGGTTGCACGATCAGGATTGCGCGGCGGCACGCATGTTCGCGCACGCCGTCTTCCGCAGCCTGTACACCGCGGGGCGCGACGTTTCGGACATGGCAGTGGTGCTCGACATCGCCGCCGGCCAGCAGGTCGATCGGGCCGCACTGGCCGCTGCGCTTGCCGGCGAAGTGCTGAAGGATCGCCTGAAGGCCGAGTGCGAGGCGGCGATCGCCCGCGGCGTCTTTGGTTCGCCATACATCGTCGTTGATGGCGAACCGTTCTTTGGCGCCGATCGCCTGCCGCAAATCGAGCGCTGGCTGGCCAGCGGAGGGTTCTGATGCCCGTTCTCGACACCCGGCTGGATGTCCGCAGCGCCGACTTCAAGGCCAGCGTGGCGGCGATGGCCAGGGTCGTCGCCGACTTGCGGGCGACGGTCGAGCGGATCGCGTTCGGCGGTCCCGAGGCTGCCCGGCAGAAGCATCTGGCGCGCGGCAAGCTGCTGCCGCGCGAGCGGGTCGATGCACTGATCGACCCCGGTTCCGCGTTCCTCGAATTGTCGCAGCTCGCCGCCTACGGCATGTACGGTGACGCGCACCCCTTCGAGGTGCCAGCGGCGTCGCTGATCACCGGCATCGGTCGCGTCAATGGTGTCGAGTGCATGATCGTTGCCAACGATGCGACGGTGAAGGGGGGCACCTACTACCCGCTGACGGTCAAGAAGCACCTGCGGGCGCAGGAGATCGCCAGCGAGAACCGCCTGCCGTGCATCTACCTGGTCGATTCGGGCGGTGCCTTCCTGCCGATGCAGGACGAGGTCTTTCCCGACCGGGAGCATTTCGGCCGCATCTTCTACAACCAAGCCCGCCTCTCGGCGGCCGGCATTCCACAGATCGCCGCCGTCTTGGGCTCGTGCACGGCGGGCGGCGCCTATGTGCCGGCGATGTGCGACGAATCGATCATCGTCAAGGAGCAGGGGACGATCTTCCTCGGCGGCCCGCCGCTGGTCAAGGCGGCGACCGGGGAGGTGGTCAGCGCCGAGGATCTCGGCGGCGCCGACGTCCATACCCGCGTCTCGGGAGTCGCCGATCACTATGCCGAGAACGACGCGCACGCGTTGGCCATTGCCCGTCGCATCGTCGGCAACCTCAACTGGCAGAAGCGGCCGGCGGTCAGCCTCGCCGAACCACGGCCACCGCTCCATCCGGCCGACGAGCTGTACGGGGTGATTCCGACCGATGCCCGGAAGCCCTTCGACGTGCGCGAGATCATCGCCCGCATTGTCGACGGCTCGGACTTCGACGAGTTCAAGGCGCGTTACGGGACGACCATCGTCTGCGGCTTTGCGCGCCTATGGGGCTATCCCCTGGGAATCGTTGCCAACAACGGCATCCTGTTCTCGGAGTCGTCACTGAAAGCCGCACACTTCGTCGAGCTGTGCGCGCAACGGGGGGTACCGCTGCTCTTCCTGCAGAACATCACCGGCTTCATGGTGGGCCGCAAGTACGAGAACGGCGGTATCGCGCGCGACGGCGCGAAGATGGTCACCGCGGTTGCCTGCGCCAATGTGCCGAAGTTCACGGTGGTCATCGGTGGCTCCTTCGGTGCCGGCAACTACGGCATGTGTGGGCGTGCCTACTCGCCGCGCCTGCTCTGGATGTGGCCGAATGCCCGCATCTCGGTGATGGGCGGCGAACAGGCGGCGAACGTTCTGGCGACGGTTCGGCGCGATGGTCTGGAGGCCGCCGGCAAGACCTGGAGCGCCGACGATGAGGAGGCGTTCAAGGCGCCGATCCGCGAGCAGTACGAGCGGCAGGGACACCCCTACTATGCCAGCGCCCGCCTCTGGGACGACGGCGTGATCGACCCAGCCGATACCCGGCGGGTGCTCGGTCTCGGCCTGTCGGCGGCGTTGAACGGCAACCCCGAGCCAACCCGGTTCGGCATTTTCCGGATGTAGGGCCAAGCATGAGCGACTATCGATCGATCATCACCGAGGTCGACGGCGCCGTCGGCATCCTGACGCTGAACCGGGCAAAGCGCCACAATGCCTTCGACGACGAACTGATCGCCGAGATCACCGCCGGCCTGCGGCAACTCGCCGCGGACTCGCGCGTGCGCGTCGTCGTCCTCTCGTCGACCGGCAGGAGTTTCTGCGCCGGCGCCGACCTCAACTGGATGAAGCGGGCCGCCAGTTACACGCCCGAGGAAAACCTGCTCGATGCCAACCGGCTCGCCGAGCTGCTGGCGACGCTGAACGAATTGCCGAAGCCGACGATCGCCCGCGTCCAGGGCGCGGCGTACGGCGGTGGTGTCGGGCTGATCGCCGCCTGTGATCTGGCAGTCGGTACCTACGACGCGATCTTCGCCCTCAGTGAGGTCAAGTTGGGCATTGTGCCGGCGGTGATCAGCCCGTACGTGCTGGCAGCGATCGGCGAGCGCTACAGCCGGCGCTACATGCTGACCGCTGAGCGCTTTTCCGCCGCCGAAGCCTACCGCATCGGCTTGTTGCACGAACTCGTCCCGGGCGAGGAGGAACTCGATGACGCGATCGCCGAGATCGTCGAAGCCCTGCTGGCCAACGGACCGAATGCACAGGCGGAATGCAAGGCGCTGATCCGTGTCGTCGCCGGGCAGCCGATCGATGCCGAAACGATCGCCGAGACGACGCAGCGGATCACGCGCGTGCGTGCCAGCGATGAGGGGCGGGAAGGCCTGGCCGCCTTCCTCGAGAAGCGACCGCCGGACTGGCTTGGCGATTGAGATGCCGATGACCCGCGCGGCAGCATGCCGTGTCAACAGCCCGTTCGGCGCTGATTGCCGGCCAGGCGAAAGAGGTGGTTGAATGTTCAGCAAGATTCTGATTGCCAACCGCGGCGAGATCGCCTGCCGGGTGATCCGGACGGCCCGTCGCATGGGGGTGCGTACGGTTGCCGTCTACTCCGAAGCCGACGCCAATGCACGCCATGTCCGTCTCGCCGACGAGGCGGTATGCATCGGCCCGGCGGCGGCGCGCGAGTCCTATCTCGTCGGCGAGCGGATTCTCGAGGCGGCCGCACGCAGCGCCGCGCAGGCGATCCACCCCGGCTACGGCTTCCTGTCCGAGAACGACGTCTTCGCTGATGCCTGCGTGGCCGCCGGCATCGGATTCATCGGTCCGCCGGCAGCGGCGATCCGCGCCATGGGGTCGAAGTCGGCGGCGAAGAACCTGCTGGCAGCGGCCGGCGTGCCGTTGACTCCCGGCTACCACGGCGACGAACAGGATGCGGACTTCCTGCGCCAACAGGCTGATGCGATCGGCTATCCGGTGCTGATCAAGGCCACCGCGGGTGGTGGCGGCAAGGGAATGCGGCTGGTCGAACGGAACGAGGATTTCGTCGCCGCCCTCGCCTCGTGCCAGCGTGAGGCGAACGCGGCCTTCGGCAATGGGCAGGTGCTGATCGAGAAGTACCTGTGCCACTCGCGACACATCGAGATCCAGGTCTTCGCCGACTCGCACGGCCACTGCGTTCATCTCTTCGAGCGCGACTGTTCGGTGCAGCGCCGGCACCAGAAGGTCGTCGAGGAGGCGCCTGCGCCGGGCATGACTGCTGAGCGGCGGGCGGCAATGGGGAGGGCGGCCGTCGACGCGGCGCTGGCCGTCGGTTATGTCGGAGCCGGGACCGTCGAGTTCATTGCCAGCGACGCCTTTCCGCAGGCCGGCAGCTTCTACTTCATGGAGATGAATACGCGCCTGCAGGTCGAGCATCCGGTCACCGAGATGATCACCGGCCAGGACCTCGTCGAGTGGCAGTTGCGCGTCGCCAGTGGGGAGCGCCTGCCACTGCGCCAGGATCAGCTCGACATTCGCGGCCATGCGCTCGAGGCGCGGATCTACGCCGAGAACCCCGAGCAGGAGTTCCTGCCGTCGACCGGTCGCCTGCTGCACCTCGCACGCCCGGCCGAGAGCCTCAATGTGCGCGTGGACACCGGAATCGAGCAGGGTGACGAGATCAGCCCGTTCTACGACCCGATGATCGCCAAGCTGATCGTCTGGGACGTCGACCGTCACGCTGCATTGGCACGCATGCGGCAGGCTCTGGCCGATTACCGCATCGTTGGCGTCAGCACCAACGTCGATTTCCTCTCGCGCCTCGTCGCCTGCCCGGCGTTCGTCAATGCCGATCTCGATACCGGCCTCATCGAACGCAGCCGCAGTTTCCTCTTTCCTGCACGCAGCGAGCCGCCCAGCAGTGTCTTTTTCGTCGCTGCCGTTGCCGGCCTGCTGCGCGAGCACGCTGCCGCGCTGGCCAAGTCCGGCCGCTCCGGTGACCCGTGGTCGCCGTGGAGTCTGCACGATGGCTGGCGACTCAATCTGCGCCCGCGACGCACTTTGAGCTACCGCTTTGCCGAGGTCCGCTACGAGGTGCTGGTCGCCTATGAAACCGATGGCTGGCGGCTGACGCTGGGTTGCGAGTCGGTCCTCGCACGCGGCCGCTTCCTCGACAGCGGGCAGTTCGCTGGTCAGCTGGCAGTCGAACTCGATGATCGCCGACTGATCGCGAGCGTCATCGCCGTCAACGAGAAGCAGGAGCAGAGACGTCACGTCTTCCTCGACGGTACGAACTACGTCGTGCTGCGCGACGATCCGCTGCACCTCGTTGCCGCCGGTGGTGCCCATGGCGGCGGCCTGACGGCGCCGATGCCGGGCAGGATCGTCGCCCTGCTGGCAGCGCCGGGACAGCAGGTCGACAAGGGCGTGCCACTGCTGATCCTCGAAGCGATGAAGATGGAGCACACGATCACCGCGCCGATGAACGGCAGGGTCCGCGCTTTCTGCTACGCGGCCGGCGATCAGGTGGCCGATGGCGCGACACTCGTGGACTTCGCCGCGGAGGTCTGAGGTGGAGCTTCCCGCACGTGTGAAACTGGTCGAGGTCGGCCCGCGCGATGGTCTGCAGAACGAGCCGCAGATCGTTCCGACGCGGGTCAAGGTCGGACTGATCGAGCGCCTCGGCGACGCTGGGCTGTCGGCCATCGAAGTCGGCGCCTTCGTCTCGCCGCAATGGGTGCCGCAGATGGCCGACAGCGGCGAGGTCCTGCGGGCGGTGCTGGCGAGCCCGCGACGGCGGCCGAGTGTATCGTTTCCCGTCCTGACGCCGAATCTCCGAGGTTTCGATGCGGCGGTCGAAGCCGGCGCGCGGGAAGTCGCCATCTTCGCTGCGGCCTCGGAATCCTTCTCGCAGAAGAACATCAACTGCAGCGTCAACGAGAGCCTGAAGCGCTTTGCTGCCGTCGTCGATTCCGCCAGCGCGCTCGAAATTCCGGTCCGCGGCTACGTTTCGTGTGTCATCGCCTGTCCCTACGAAGGCCGGATCGCGCCACAGAAGGTGGCAGCGGTGGCGCAGCGGCTGTTCGAGATGGGTTGCCACGAGATCTCGCTTGGCGATACGATTGGTGTCGGTACGCCGGTGCGGGTGCAGCAGATGATCGAGGCTTGCGCGGCGGTGGTGCCACTGGACAGGCTCGCTGGACACTACCATGATACGTTCGGGATGGCCATCGCCAACGTCTATGCCTCGCTCGAAGTCGGCATGGCGGTGTTCGACAGCTCGATCGGCGGCCTTGGCGGCTGCCCGTACGCGCTCGGTGCCAGCGGCAACGTGGCAACCGAGGATGTGCTTTTCCTGCTGCAGGGACTGGGGATCGACTCGGGGATGGACATGACTGCTCTGCTGATTGCCAGTGACTACATCGCGCAGCACCTCGGCCGCCAGCCGGCAGCGAAGGCGGCGCGCGCGCTGCTCGCCAAGCCCGGCAGCGACGAATGAGTGCCGTCCTGACGCGACACGGTGGCCGCTGATGCATCGCGTTGCCTCACCGTGTATCAACGTCTGCCGCATCGACAGCGACAGCGGCTTCTGCCTCGGTTGCTTTCGCACGCTCGCGGAGATCGGCCTGTGGAGTCGTGCTTCGACGGCCGAGCGCTTGCAGGTCCTGGTCGCCGTCGAGCGGCGCCGTGCCGAGCACGACCCGCAGGGCTGTGCCGCCGGTGGCGAGTTCCGTGGCGATTGCGGGCGCTGATCGTGAGCGAGCCGGCAGATGACTATCTTTGCGTCGGCATCTGCATGCCGGATCCGGATTCCGGCTACTGTCTGGGTTGCGGCCGGCCGCCGCTGCCGGTATCGCCGGTCACCCAGGGCATCGTCGTGATCGAGGAACGGCGCAGCGGGCGCATCCCCGACGAACCGCCCGACAGCGACAGCGTGCGCCGGCGCTGATGCTTCCCGCCAGCCTGCTGGTCATCGAGCGCGGCTGGCTGTCGTCGAACAGCATTCTCTTCCTCGAGGGCGAGGGGGCGGCCGTGATCGACAGCGGCTACGTCGCGCACGCGGCACAGACCGTTGCCCTGGTCGACAACGGCCTCGCCGGCCGCCGCCTCTGCCGACTCCTCAACACGCACTCGCACTCCGATCACATCGGTGGCAATGCAGCGCTGACTGCCGCCTTCGGTTGTCGGGTGATCGTCCCGCAGGGGATCGATGCGATGATCGCCGAATGGGACGAGGAAGCGCTCCTGCTGTCGCCGCTGGGCCAATCGGCGGCGAGGTTTCACCATGATGCGACGATCGCCGCCGGCGATGAGGTCGAGCTCGGCGGGCTGTGCTGGCGGACGATCGCCGTTCCGGGCCACGACATGGACGCACTCGCCTTCTACAACCCCGAACAGCGCCTGCTGATCTCTGGTGATGCGCTGTGGCGCAATGGCTTCGGCGTCGTCTTTTCCGAACTGCTGCGGCATCCCGAAGGCGCCGGCGGCCTGCGAGCAGCGCGCGAAACGCTCGACGAACTGGCACGCCTGCCGATCGATGTCGTGATACCAGGTCACGGCGCTCCGTTCGTCGAGGTCGGCGACGCCTTCGAGCGCGCGTATCAGCGGCTGGCGAGCTTCGAAGCGGACGTGGAGCTTCTGGCGAGACACGCGCTCAAGGTGATGCTCGCCTTTGCCCTGATGGAAAGGCGGCAACTGGCGCGTGCCGAACTACCCGCCTTTCTTGCCCGGCTGACCTTCTGTCGGAGCGTGAACGCGCGCTACCTGCAGCACAGCGATGAAACGCTGGCGCACTGGCTGGTCAGGGATCTCGTTCGCGCCGGCGCAGTGCGGGAGGCCGACGGGATGCTGCTGGCCGTCTGAACCCCGGTGTTGAAGCCGGCACGTGCGGCCACGCGACGGCGTTGCCCGCTCGCTTCCCTCCACGTTCAGCCCGCCGCGGCCGGACGGCAGCCAAGCACACCCCAGCGCCTGCCTTCGCCCACCGCTTTGGCAGGCCTCGTCGTTCGCTCGCGCCGTCCCTCCTGGCCTGCTCTCGACGGTCTTGCCGGAGCGTCTCAGCGGCTGACGGTCTGTGCGAGCTTCTCCTCGATCCTGGCCAGAGGAACCGCACCCGGGATGCGCTCGCCATCGGCGAAGAAGATCGTCGGGGTACCGTTGATCGCCAGTTTGCGGCCGATCTCGATGGTCTTCTTGACCGCCGTCGTATCGCAGTCGCCCTTGCCGCCCGGCGCCTTGCCATCGACCATCCAGTCGTTCCACGCCTTCGCCCTGTCCGCTGCGCACCATATCCGGTTCGACTTGTCGAGTGAATCCGGCGACAGGATTGGGTAGAGGAACGTATAGATGGTGACGTTGTCGAGCTTCGCAAGATCCTTCGCCAGCTTCTTGCAGTAGCCACAGTTGGGGTCTTCGAACGTGGCAAAGACGCGCTTGCCGTCGCCGCGAACCTGTTTCACGGCGAGCGTCAGTGGCAGTTCGGAGAACTTGATGGCGGTGAGCTTCTGCAAGCGCTCGTCGGTGATGTTCTTCATGCTCTTGCCGTCGATCAGCGCGCCGGCGATGATTACCGAGACCTTGTCGTCGGTGTAGAAGATCTGGCCATCGGCATAGGCTTCGTAGAGCCCGAGATAGGGAGTCTTGGTGAGGCTGGTCAGAGGACGCCCGAGCTTGCTTTCGAGCGACTTCCTGACCGCAGCCTCGTCGGCCAGTGCGGGCAGGCTGAGGGTCGCGGCGAGCACGAGCTGTACAAGTCTCTTGATGATCAATGGTCTGTCTCCAGGTAAGGGTCAGTGGTTCAGAAGGCGCCGACGGCGTAGCGTACCAGCAGGTTCTTTACGACCGGCAAAGCGTTGGTCAGGTTCATTCCGGCATTGCGCAGCATCCCGAACCCCGGCAGTTCGGTCCGGAAAAGATGGTGCAGGGCGTGCGTCGTCGCCTGCATCAGCAACGTCTCCTCCCGCCGCTGCCGCTGATAGCGACGCAGGAAACGCGGGTGGCCGACATCCTGCCACTCCGGCACCGCGGCCAGCACGCTGGCCAGGGCGCGTGCATCCTGGAAGCCGAGGTTGATGCCGTGACCGGACAGCGGATGAATCCCGTGCGCCGCGTCGCCAACGAGGACGAGCCGTGGCGCGATGATCTGCGGGATCTGCAACAGGCGCAACGGAAAGCCTGCCGCCGGCGTCAACAGGCGCAACTCGCCCAGCGCGCAGTCGCCGGCGGCGGCAACGCGGGCGGCGAGCGCGTCGGCCGGGAGGGCGAGCAGCTGTCGCGCCCGTTCCTCCGGCGCAGACCAGACGATCGAGATGCGGTCACCGGCCAGCGGCAGCCAGGCCAGCACCCCGTCGTGCCGGAACCACTGCCGCGCCACGCCACGATGCGGAACCTGACAGTCGAAATTGGCGACCACACCCAGCTCTCCATAAGGGGTGTCGATGGCCCGCATGCCGACCTTGCCGCGCACCCAGGAGTCACGTCCGTCGGCAGCGACGAGCAGCCGGGCAGTGAGGCGGCGATCGTCGCCGATGTCGAGTGAGGCAGCACGCTCACCGATCTCGATGGCAGCCGGAACCGCCGGGCAGAACAGGCTCAGGTTGCCCTGCCGCTTGGCATTCTCCCAGAGTTCGCAGGCCATCAACGAGGATTCGACGATCCAGCCGAGTTCGTCGATGCCGGTTTCGTAAGCCGAGAAATCCAGCTCCGAGCCGCGGTCGCCAATGATCTTCATGGCAGAAATCGCGCTGAGGCGTTCGCCGGGCAGGTGCTTCCAGATGCCGATCTCCTGCAGGAAGCTCCTGTTTGCCGGGGAAATCGCGTAGACGCGTGCGTCCCAGCCCTGGGCTGGTCGCGGCGGACGTTGCTCGACCAGAGCGAGCCGCAGGCGGCTGGCACGTAGCGCACAGGCCAGTGACAGGCCTGCCAAGCCACCACCTACGATGAGGACGTCAAAGTCACTGACTGGCATCGGGTTGATCCGGAAGAGGGACGGGCCACAACTGCGCCATCGCCGAACGCAGCAGCCGGCCCGTATGATGGACAATATGGCGGATGAAACCCGCTGCCAGGCTCACTGATTCAGCCTACCTTCCAGCAATCGTCCGCGCCGAGTTCGACTCGGCGCTCGACGCCCTGCTGGCGCTGACGATACCGCGAGGCGAAGCCATGGATCTGCTGGTCGCGTCCTGGCTGACAGCGGAGCCGGGTTGCCTGCTGACCACCATCGCCGGCGGCCGCCCGGTCGTCGTGCTGCGCACCCCGGGCGGCCGCTGGGCAGCGTGCAACGCTTTTCTCTACCATTCCTGCAGCAGCCATTCGGATGCCGAGCGTCGCTTGCGCCGATTGCTGCGACGCCATCAGCGCGGCTACGTCGCCTGCCTGCCGGCGGCTGTGGTCAATCTCGCCAGCGAGATGACCATCGCCGCCGATTGAGCGGCGCGGCGGCGCCAACCACCCACGCCCGCACGGCCGACGCGCAACCACCTGCGGGGCACGCTCGCCGCTCGTTCCCGCGGCCGTCGCAGGCGATGGCCGCGCCCGCCAGTCGACGGAACCTAGCCCGGGCTTCCCTTCAGGCACTCGCTCATGAATTTCTTGCGCTCGTCGCCCTTGAGCTGCTTGCTGCCGGCTTCGGCGTTACAGCTCTTCATCTTGTCCTGTTGCGTTGCCGGCGCCGGCTTGGCACCAAGACAGGTGCTCATGAAACTCTTCCGATCGTCACCCTTGAGGCCCTTTTCGCCAGCCTCGGCGTTGCACGCTTTCATTTTCTCCTGCTGCGCCTTCTGCGCGGGCGAGGCTTCCTTCTTCTCTTCGACAGCGACCGCGCTGCTGGCGGCGAGAACGAGGGCAACAAGGGCGATGACGGCTTTCACGGCGCTTCTCCTTGGATTGATGGGGAGTGCTGATTAGGCCATTGCTAGAGTTCGCCGTCAAGCAGGGCCTGCTGCTGGCGGTTGATGAAATCACTCATGCTGTCGATGCCGCGCAGTTGCAGGATGCTGTTGCGCACCGCAGCCTCGAGGAGGACGGCGATGTTCCGTCCGGCGGCAACCGGAATCACCACCTTGCGTATGGCAACACCCAGAATGTCCTGCGTTTGCGCGTCGAGCGGCAGGCGAGGCCCATCGGCACGGCTGAGCGGGCGCTGCAGGTGCACGATCAGCTTGAGTTTCATGCGGCGACGTGAGGCGGTCTCGCCGAAGATGGTGCGTATGTTGAGGAGCCCGAGCCCACGCACTTCGAGATAGTCACGCAACATGCTGGGACATCGCCCCTCGATCGTCGTCGGTGCGATGCATGCGAGTTCGACGACATCGTCGGCGACCAGGCCGTGACCCCGGGTGATCAGTTCGAGCGCGAGTTCGCTCTTGCCGACGCCGGAGTCGCCGGTGATCAGCACACCCATACCGAAAACGTCCATGAGCACGCCGTGCACCGACGTCGAGCCGGCGAGCCGACGCGAAAGATAGATGCGCAACAGGTCGATCACTGCCGAACAGGGCTTCGGACTGACGAACAAAGGTGTCAAAGTCGACTGGCAGGCTTCACTGATCGCCGGCAAGACCTCGACATCGTCGGCAACGATCAGCGCCGGTGGTCGCGCAGCCATCAATTCCCGCACCTGATTGCGCAGACGCTCCGCACTGACGCGATTGCCCCACTCGTTCTCGGCGCGGCCGATGACCTGCAGGCGCTCCGGATGGATGAGGTTGAGGTGACCAACGACCTCGGCACCAAAATAGCCCTGGTCCCTGAGTTCGATCTGCCGGTCCACGCCGACGGCCACCACCCAGGTCAGCTTCAGTTTCTCGCGATGGTCCTCGTAGAGCTGGACCACACTGAACTGACGCTGGGCGGTCATGGCCCGGCAGCGAAAATCTGGCGGATGGTCTGCGCGTCTGGTGCCTTGCTGAGCGCTTCGCGACAGCTGCGATCCGAGAAGTGCTGGGCCAGTTCGGAGAGTATCTGCAGGTGCTGCTCGGTGGCCACCTCGGGAACCAGGAGGATGAACAGCAGTGCCACCGGCTTGCCATCCGGAGAGTCGAAGGGGACCGGAGCGGCGAGCCGCAGGAAGGCACCCGTGGCATCTTTCAGGCCCTTGATTCGCCCGTGCGGGATGGCAACGCCCTGACCAAGCCCGGTCGATCCAAGCTTCTCGCGTGCAAAGAGGCTGTCGAACACCGTGCTGCGCGCAATGCCGAGATAGTTCTCGAACAGCAGTCCGACATGTTCGAAGACGCGCTTCTTGCTGCTGACGTCGAGATCGAGAACGATGTTCTCAAGGGGAAGTAGTTGGGTGATATGGCTCATGCGACAAGACCTGAGTGACGAACGTGTGCTAGCGAAAAAGGGTACACCCGGACGCTCCGGCTAGCGATCGTCCGGGTGTCAACGCGCTGAAGCTTACTCGGCAACGATGTGGTCGGTGATCTTGTTGCCGCGATGATGGTCCTGCAGTTTCTGCTTGTACCTCTGCACCTGACGTTCGAGCTTGTCCACCAGGCCATCGACCGCGGCATAGAGGTCTTCGTCGACCGATTCGACATAGACATCCTTGCCGGCCAGGTGTACGGTCACTTCTGCCTTCTGCTTCAGCTTATCCACCGAAAGAATCACGTTGACGTCGATCACGTTGTCGAAGTGCCGGGTGATCCGTTCGAGCTTGCCGGTGACGTAGTCGTGCAGCGCCGGGGTGACCTCGAGGTGGTGTCCACTGACTTGCAGGTTCATGATGTGGCTCCTTCTTCTAAATGGACTTGCGTAAACTGACCGGCGGGATATTGAGCGACTCACGGTATTTTGCAATTGTTCGCCGTGCGACAACAATGCCCTGCTGACCAAGAACCTCGGATATCTGGCCGTCCGAGAGAGGCTTCGTCGGCTCTTCCGTGGCAATCATCTGCTTGATGAGGGCACGGATCGCCGTTGCCGAGCAGGCTCCGCCGGCTTCGGTGCCGACGTGACTGCCAAAGAAATACTTCAACTCGAAAATACCGCGTGGCGTCGCCATGTACTTCTGGGTTGTAACGCGCGAAATCGTCGATTCATGCAGCCCGAGGGTCTCGGCGATCTCGCGCAGTACCAGCGGCCGCATGGCGACTTCGCCGTGTTCGAGGAACTGGCGCTGCCGTTCGACAATAGCCTGCGCCACTCGCAGGATCGTGTCAAACCGTTGCTGCACATTTCTGATCAACCAGCGCGCTTCCTGCAACTGCACGGACAGTCCCGAACCGCGCTGGCGGGAAAGAATGTGGGCATACAGGCTGTTGATCCGCAGGCGCGGAAAGGCGTCGGCATTGACGCTTGCCAACCACTGCCCCCGGATCTTGCGCACGACCACATCGGGCACGATGTAACGCGTTTCCGTGCTGGCATAGGCAGCACCGGGGCGCGGGTTGAGACTGCAGATCAGCAGATGGGCCGCGCGCAGCGCTTCGTCGTCGGCACCGGTCTGCTTCTTCAGGCGTGCGAAGTCATGGCTGGCCAGCAGGTCGAGGTGCTGCAGGACGATTTCCTGCGCCAGGCTGCTGGTCGCAGTGGGCGACATTGCCATCAGCTGCAGAGCCAGGCACTCCTGGGCACTGCGCGCGCCGACCCCGGTCGGATCGAGGTTCTGCAGATACCTGAGCGCGATCTGCAGATCGTCGACCCCGACTTCGAGTTCCTCGCGCAGGCCTTGCGCGATTTCCTCGAGCGGCTGCGACAGGTAGCCATCGTCGTCAAGGACATCGATCAGATAGCCGACCAGGAGGCGGTCCCGCTCGGAGATCGAGGTCAGGGCAACCTGCCAGAGGAGATGGTCACGCAGCGAGACGATCGCTGCCTGCACGTCCTGATAGTCATTGTCGCCGTCTTCGTCACCGTCGAAGGAGCCGGCAGAGCCCGTGCTGCCGAAGTGCTCGTCCGGCCAGCCCTCTTCATCGTCAGTCGAGCGCTGCGACGTCTCGGTGCTCGGCTCGCTCTCCTGGGATTCACCCTCGGCGTGGTCGCCGGGCAGCGCCGCCGGCTGCTGGTAGTCCTCCGCCCGTTCGAGCAGCGGATTCTCCTGCAGGAACTTCTCCAGCTCATGCTCCAGTTCGACCGTCGACAGCTGCAACAGCCGAATGGACTGCTGCAGCTGCGGGGTCAACGCAAGATGCTGGGTTAGCTTGAGCGAGAGGGATGGTTTCATGTGCGGAACCGGGTGAGCCACCGTGTCGGCACCGTAGACTGCCCGTCTGGTTCTCGGATCATCACCAAAGGACTGTCGCGATTAGAGGCGGAAGTTCTCGCCCAGATACACCTTGCGGACATCTTCATTATAAATGATTTCGTCCGGACGACCGGCGGCGAGGACACTCCCCTCGTTGATGATGTAGGCGTGGTCACAAATGCCCAGCGTCTCGCGAACATTGTGGTCGGTGATCAGGACGCCGATTCCGCGCTCCTTCAGGAAGCGGATGATGCGCTGGATATCGAAGACCGCAATCGGATCGACACCGGCGAATGGTTCGTCAAGCAGAATGAAACGCGGTTCGGTGGCAAGCGCGCGCGCGATTTCGACCCGTCGCCTCTCTCCTCCGGAGAGCGACGTCGCCGGGTTCGATCGCAGATGACTGATGTGCAGCTCCTCAAGCAGGAGCTCGCTGCGCTCCTCGATCTGGGCGGCGGGCAAACGCTGCAGCTCGAGCACGGCCCGGATGTTCTCGCTGACCGTCAACTTGCGGAAAACGGAAGCTTCCTGCGGGAGATACGACACGCCAAGCCGGGCGCGGCTGTGGATCGGCAGGTGGGTCAGTTCGACGTCGTCGAGACGTACCTCGCCGCCGTCGCAGGCAACGAGACCGACCACCATGTAGAAGCAGGTGGTCTTGCCGGCGCCGTTCGGGCCGAGGAGGCCAACGACCTCGCCGCTCGTCACCTCGAACGAAACGTCATGGACGACGGTGCGTGCCTTGTAACGCTTGTTGAGCATGCTTGTGGACAGGGTGCTCTGCTTTTCGGACATGTTCACTCGTCGTCAGGAGCGGCACGCAGGACGCGCCGAATGGTCTCGGTGGAAAATCCCCGGCGAGCCAGGAAACGCATTTGCCGCGCACGCTCCACCGCATCTCCGTGATCTGCCGGCTGCTGCCCGAAGCGTCGCACCCAGACGCGCCGTGCTCGTGTCAGCTCGGCTTCCGCAGCTGTCAGCGCCTCGCTCACGAGCTCGTCGGCCACGCCCTTCGCCCGCAGTTCATGCGCCAGCCGAACATCGCCGAAACGTTCGGCGCGCGCCCTGAGCCGACTCATGGCGTAACGGCGATCGGACAGCAGGCCGCTGCTGCTCAGGTCGTCGAGCATGGCCGACAGCTCCGGACAACTCTCTGCCTGCGCGGCGAGCTTGTTCAACAACTCCTGGCGAGAGTGCTCGCGACGCGCCAGCAGGCGCAGCGCCCGGTCACGCAGCGCGTCCGCCATCAACCGGGCCTCAGGCAGTCGCGACACTGGTTCCCGGCAACGGAACCTTCACCGCGGCCCGAATTCGGCCCTCGATTTCCTGCGCCACGTCCGGCCTGCTCTTGAGGTACTCGCGCGCATTGTCCTTGCCCTGGCCAATCTTCTCGCCATTGTAGGAATACCAGGAGCCCGACTTGTCGACCAGCTTGTGCAGCACTCCGAGCTCGACAATCTCGCCTTCGCGCGACGTCCCCTCGCCATAGAGGATGTCGAAGATGGCCTCCCGGAACGGCGGAGCGACCTTGTTCTTCACCACCTTGACGCGGGTCTCGTTGCCAATGACCTCGTCTCCCTTCTTGATGCTGCCGATGCGCCGGATGTCGAGCCGCACCGAAGCGTAGAACTTGAGGGCGTTGCCACCGGTGGTCGTCTCTGGGCTGCCGAACATGACGCCGATCTTCATGCGGATCTGGTTGATGAAGATCACCAGAGTATTGGTTCGATTGATGTTGGCGGTCAGTTTGCGCAATGCCTGGCTCATCAGGCGCGCCTGCAGGCCAGGCAGCGAGTCGCCCATGTCGCCTTCGATTTCAGCCTTCGGAACCAGGGCCGCGACCGAATCGATCACCACCACGTCCACGCTTGCCGAGCGCACCAGCATGTCGGCGATTTCGAGCGCCTGTTCACCGGTGTCGGGCTGCGAAATCAGCAACTCGTCGAGCTTGACACCGAGCTTTTGCGCGTAGCCGGGATCGAGCGCGTGCTCGGCATCGATGAAGGCCGCCGTGCCACCGATCTTCTGCATCTCGGCGATCACCTGCAACGTCAGCGTCGTCTTGCCCGATGATTCGGGCCCATAGATTTCGACCACACGGCCACGTGGCAGGCCGCCAATGCCCAGCGCAATGTCCAGCCCGAGAGAACCGGTCGACACCACGGGGATGTCGGTGACCACGCTCCCTTCACCCATGCGCATGATCGAGCCCTTGCCAAACTGCTTTTCGATCTGGGCCAGAGCCACAGCCAGAGCCTTCGACTTGTTGTCGTCCATTGTCGCCTGTCCTTGTTCTTGATTGACTGGAATTATCCCACTTTCGACGGCAATCGAACTGCCGCCGCCGACACGTTCAATATACTGCATTTACATACAGTATGAAAGCGGCCGAGCCGGCCGTCTTCCAGGGTGGCGCCTGCATCCGGCTTTCCAGCAGCCTGTCGGACTTGACCAAGTCGGCTGCAAACAGTGGGAAGACGGCTCACTTCTCCCCGTATTTCTGCACGAATAGAACCACCATTCGCTTGAAATCCGTGAAAAACTGCGCTCGTCTCCCACTATTTTCGCTTCGACCCATCAAGTCCGACAGGCTGCTAGCTCGCGGGCAGCCGACGGTTCTGCTGGATGTCGGTCAGAACCAGCAACTCGCGCACCGCGGCAAGTTCAAAGCCCCGGCGTTCGCCCTTCCGGTTGTCGCGCAGAAGCCTGTCCAGGTAGGCCAGGCAGTCCGACGAGTCCCAGAGACGAAGCAACTCGCGCCTGATGTGGGTCATCCCGCCAATGGTCGGCAGACGCGCCAGAATCTGCTCCACGGGCATCCGTGCCAAGTCACTGCCCGCCAGGATCGGTGCGTTGAGTTCTTCAGCTGCCTCCCAGGCGGGTGCGGCGACGTTGAACAGGCTTGTGAGCTTCATGGCCAGCGACTCGAAAGCTGCCTGCTCGTTGCCTTGGCGATGGACCTCGAGCAGTTTCAGCCAGGGCGTCACGGCCGCCGTCGGTTGCTGCCCGATGAATTCTTCGAGGGCGTGCCGAGCCCCCTTGGTGCGACCGAAGGAAAGCATGATCTCGGCGAGTTCGAGGACTGCCGTTACCTCATCGTCGGCTTCGCGCACCGGTAACGCAGCAGGGTCGTTGCCGCCATCGTCGGGGGCCAGGAGGCTGTCGGCCGTGCTCGCCGTCGCGGCGTCGTGCTTGCTTCGGCGGCCATCATCGGCAAGCTGCAATTCCCAGCGGGAGTCGTCGGCCGACGCGTCCGGCGAGACCTCCGGAGCAGCCAGCGCCGCGGCCGACGACGGCGTCACCGAGCGCCGACGCAGGAACCAGGCGAGGGCGGCAATCAGCCCCAGAAGCAGGCTCGCCTCGAACCACCAGTCGGTCTCGCTCGCCGCCGCGGCAGGCGAGGCGGGTGTCTTGGCCGCCGCCGGAGCCACCGTCGGTCGCGACGGCCTGTCGCTGTCGGCCGTACCAGCCGGAGCCACCGCGGCAGCATCCTGCAGCGGCAGCGGCTGCTCGACGCTCTTTCTGCGCAGTGCGTCGAGGGTGCCTTCGAGCTGCCTGATCTGCAGTGCGATCGCCAACTGCTGCGCCGCCTGCGTATGCAGGGCCGACAGCAGCTGATACTCGATGCGCAACATGGCGCGCTGGCTCTCGCTGCTCTTCCCGAGCAGTTCGGTCGACAGCCGGGTGCTCAGACGCAAGGGATGCTCGTCGCCCGGAGAGGCTTTCGCGACCTCGTCCTCCCCCGACAGCAGGAGACGGTCAGCGGTCGTTCGGCGAGACGGCTCGCGTGGCGGCACTGGTGCTCTGGCAACTGCGGCTTCGGCTGATGTTGCGAGGCGGCCGGGCGGTGCCTCGACAGTGGCTGGCGTCACCGGTGGCGCCACTGCGGGAGCGGAGGCTGACAGTTGCCGATCACGGGCCAGTGGCCGCACGAGCGTCGGCGGCTGGGCCCGGCGATTCGGCGGGTCGATGAGCAGTACGTAGTTGCGGCCGGTTTCGGCGCCACAACCGATGCGCACACTGACCTGCAGCAGTGGATCACTGATCGTCTGCTCCGAGGAGATGCGCAGATGCGGCCGGCCCGCACTCTCCTCGACCGTCAGGCGAGCGTTCCGCAGGGTCGGCAGGTCGCCCTCACCCGTCGGCGCGAGGCGGAAACACTCCGCCAGCATCCGTCTCCCGTCGCCGGTAGCGCCCATTATCTCGACCACCGCCTCGAAGCGCGAACCGAGCGTCGAGAGCACGGTCATCTGGCCCAAAGTGGCGGCCTGTGCGGCGCCCGCAGACCAGACGAGCAGCGGCGGGAGTACGGCAGCCACCGCAAGAGCACGAAGATTGGCAATTCCGGGAAGCATCGGGGACGGGTCTGGCGCGTTTAAGCACCTCATTTTATTACATGGCAGAGGGCTGTGCCGAGAATCTGTCGGGTCCGGAGCGGTAACGTGGCAATACTCTCAGGCCCTGCGCTGGCCGACCCGCAGCAGGAGCCCGCGCAAGGCGTGCTCGACCGACTGCGCGCGCACGGCCCGGCGATCGCCCGCAAAATGACGCGTGGCGGTGAACACCTGCGCATCCGCCCCAGCCCAGGCAAAACAAACGGTACCGACCGGCTTCTCCGCCGTACCGCCGTCGGGGCCCGCAATACCGGTGATCGCCATCGCCCAGTCCGCTGAGCCGCGCCCCAGGGCACCGAGAGCCATGGCGGCGGCTGTTGCCTCGCTGACCGCACCGTGGTTGGCGAGCGTGTCGTCGCCAACGCCGAGCAACTCCCTTTTCGCCTCGTTCGAGTAGCTGATGAAACCGCAGTCGAACCAGCGCGAGCTGCCAGCGACCGCCGTGATGCACTGGCCGAGCCAGCCACCCGTGCACGATTCGGCTGTCGTCAGGCGTTCGCCGGCCAGCAACAGCAGGCGTCCAAGTTCGGCGGCCAGCCTCTCCAGCGTCACCTGATCGGGCTCGATCATGGCAGCGCGAAGCGCAGGATCGCCAGGACCAGCAGCGTGTAGCCCGCCGCCACCAGGTCGTCACACATCACGCCGAAGCCGTTCTTGACCTGCTCGTCGAAGTAACGCGCCGGTTGCGGCTTGACGATGTCGAAAAAGCGGAACAGGCAGAAGGCTGTGGTTTGCCACAGCCAGTGTCCCGGGCAGAACAGCAGCACCAGCCAGAACGGAACGATTTCATCCCAAACGATGCTGCCGTGGTCGATGACGCCAAGATCGAGGCCCGTCCGGTGCACGGCCAGCGCGCCGCCGACGAAGGCGAGCGACAGGAAGAGCAGAATCTGCAGCTCGTTGAGCGAATGGCTGAGGAGTGGATACGCAAGCCAGGCGAACAAGGTGCCGACGGTTCCGGGTGCGCGCGGAGACAGGCCGCTGCCGAAGCCGCAGGCCAGGAGGTGCGCCGGATGCGCGAACAGGAAGCGGATCGAGGGCGGGCTAGGCAAAGTGATCGAATCCCCTGCCGACAGATTCCACCAACCTTCCGCCTTCATCCACCACCCGCACCTCGCCGACCGGCGTGGCAACGATGCGACCACAGCGCGAGAGCGGCACCTGCAGCTCGCTGGCGAGTGCAGCGAGATCGTGGCGCCTGTTGGCGGCGGCGGTGAACAGCAGTTCGTAGTCGTCACCACCCGCCAGCTGGCAGCGCAGAGCCAGCTGGCGCTCAACCGTGGCAGGCAGCGGTGGCAAGCGCGCAAGAAATATTTCGGCACCCACCTGCGACTGCTCGACGACATGGCCCAGGTCGGCAAGCAGGCCGTCCGAGACGTCGATCGCCGCGTGCGCCAGGTCGCGCAGGCGAATGCCGAGTTCGACGCGCGGCAACGGCCGTTGCAACGCGGCAACGCACCTGTCGCGCAGCGCATCGCCGAGGTTGACTCTTCCCTGCAGGTGAGCGAGGCCGAGCGCCGCAAGACCGGTCTGGCCCGAGAGCCAGAGATCGTCACCCGGCAAGGCGCGGTCGCGGCGCAGCGCCGCGGCCGACGGGAGTTCGCCGATCGCCGTCAGGCAGAGGTTGCGTGGACCCCGCGTCGTATCGCCGCCGACCACGTCGACCGTATGGTGACCGGCGCAGGCGAACAGTCCGGCAGCGAACTGCGCGATCCACAACTCGTCGTCCGCCGGCAGGCTGCCGGCGAGAAGAGCCCAGCGCGGACGTGCACCCATCGCCGCAAGATCCGACAGACTGACAGCCAGCGTTTTCCAGCCGAGCGCGCCGGGATCGGTGTTCGGCAGGAAATGTGTGCCTTCGACCAGCATGTCGGTGGTCACCGCCAGCAGCATTCCCTCGCTCGGGACGAGCAGCGCGCAATCGTCACCCGGTCCGAGCAATGCCTGCGGCGTCGGCCGGGTGAAGTGGCGCCGGATCAGTTCGAACTCGCTGGGCATCCTGATCCCGCGCCGTACCTTGCAGGACAGACCAGATGGCGGCTCATCGGCTCCTGCCGACGCGTGGACGGCCGGCGGCAACCTCGGTCGGACGCAGGCGGACAGCCAGCTTGTCCAGCACACCGTTGACGTACTTGTGACCGTCGGTACCGCCAAAGCTCTTCGCCAGCTCGATCGATTCGTTGATCACCACGCGATATGGTGTCTGCGGATGGTTCCTCAGCTCGAAGGCCCCCGCCAAAAGCACGCAACCTTCCACCGGCGACAGATCGACGAAGGGACGGTCGAGGCAGGGCTGCAACTGTTCCTGCAGCGCTTCGTGCTGCGCGAGAACGCCGCGCAGCAGGTCGACGAAGAACTCGTGATCGGCCTTCTCGAAGCCTTCACTGTCACGCAGGTTGGCCTCGATCGCCGCGTCGTCGCTGCCGCTGACCTGCCACTGGTAGAGTCCCTGCAGGACGAACTCGCGTGCGCGCCTCCTTGGCGTGGCTGGTCTTGCCTTGCCGCCGGCCCTTGGCGATGGTGTTGAAGTCATTGCGTCTGCTCCCGGACCAGCCGCAGCAGATTGGCCATTTCGACGGCTGCCCGGGCACAGTCGACACCCTTCTGATGCATTCGGGCGACAGCCTGATCGTCATCCTCACAGGTCAGAACGCCGTTTGCGACAGGCACGCCACTGGCCAGTTGAACCTCCATCAATGCCCGGCAGGAATCGTTCGCGACGATCTCGAAATGGTAGGTCTCGCCGCGGATGACAGCGCCGAGTGCGATCAGGGCGTCGTAGCGCGCGCTTTGCGCCATTGTCCGCAACGCGAGGGGGATCTCCAGAGCCCCGGGAACGGTGGCAACCGTGATCGCGGACTCGGCGACACCGAGGCGCGCGAGTTCGCTGGTACAGGCACTGAGCAGACCCTCGCCAATGTCCTGATTGAATCGGCTCATCACGACGGCAACGGTCAGCCCGGTGCCGTCGAGCGTGGGCTCGTACTCGCGAATGCTGCTGCCTCTGGTCAGGGGGCGAATGCTGGTTGGTCGGTTTGGGGTTCCCATCAGAGCCTTTCGAGGTCGTGCTGCGTGGCCACGTGACCGGTGATTTCGAGACCGAAGCCGGTCATGCTCGGCATGCGGCGGGGGCTCGAGAGGAGTTTCATCTTGCCCACTCCCAGGTCGCGCAGGATCTGTGCGCCGATGCCGTAGATGCGCGGATCCCAGCGGGTTGCGGGTCGGCGGGTGGCCGCCGGTTCGCGCAGGATCGACAACAGATCCTGGCCGCTTTCGGGGCGATGCAAGAGGACGATGACCCCCGCCTCGACGCGCGCCAGCGCCGCCTGCGCAACGCTCAGCGGAAAGCTGTGGCGACCGCCGCCGGGATCGAGGAAGTCGACCACCGACAGCGGCTCGTGCACCCGCACCAGGGTCTCCCTGTCGGCACGGATCTCGCCCTTGCTCAACACGAGGTGTACCTCGTCCGATGTGCAGTCGGTGTACGCGTGCAGAGTGAATTCGCCATGCGCCGACTGCACCGTCTTCGACAGCGCCCGCTCGACCAGCGTCTCATGCCGGCTGCGGTAGTGGATCAGGTCGGCGATGGTACCGATCTTGAGGCTGTGCTCACGGGCAAAGCCGACCAAGTCAGCGAACCTCGCCATGCTGCCGTCTTCCTTGAGGATCTCGCAGATGACTGCTGCCGGCTCGAGACCGGCCAGCTGGGCAAGGTCGCAACCTGCCTCGGTATGCCCGGCTCGCACCAGCACACCACCGGTCTTGGCCATGATGGGGAAGACGTGGCCGGGCTGGACGATGTCGTCCGGACGCGCATTTCTCGCCACCGCCGCCTTGATGGTCAGCGCACGGTCCTGCGCCGAGATGCCGGTGGTCACTCCGACCGCCGCTTCGATCGAGACCGTGAAGGCCGTACTGTATGGGCTCTTGTTGTCGCGCGTCATCTGCGTCAGCCCGAGTTGCCGGCAGCGCGCCTCGGTCAGCGTCAGACAGATCAGTCCACGACCAAAGCGTGCCATGAAGTTGATCGCCTCCGGGGTGACGTGCTCAGCGGCCAGAATCAGGTCACCTTCGTTCTCACGATCCTCCTCGTCGACCAGAACGACCATGCGGCCGCCGCGCATTTCGACGATAACCTCCTCGATCGGCGACACATCTGCCGAAGAGCTTTGTGGTGCCATCAGTACCTCCTTGACGTCGAATCGGCGACACCTGCGCCTTGACGACGCGCCAGCAGCAGGCTTCTCGGGACGCGGCCGTGTACGTGCGCCGCGCCAGAAGCCGCGCCAATGATCGTCGAGGACGCGATTCTCTCAGTTTCCGCAGGCAACCGCCATGCTGCCGTCAGCAGACGGCCAGCCGGTCGTGCCCCGCGACGACGGACGACCTTCTTCACACCCACCGCGCAAGCTGGCGGTCATTCGTTTTATCATGCGGATGCTGTGGGGGGGGCCAATCTGCCTGCGCCGGCAAGGGCGAGTGCGGAGGGGTTCCGGTATCTGACGCGGATGGTCGATGCGAAGGGGCATGCAATGTCAATGAATGAGGAGTGGCTGTTGATCCTGGGCGGAGCGGTCGTCGCTTTCCTCGCCTGGCGAATGGTGCTGGCCGGACGTTCCGGGAAGAGGCCATCGGCAGCAGACGGGGCTACCGAGGAAGCTGCGCGTCGTGAAACCGAACGCCTGGCGGCCGAGGAGGCCGCCCGCCGCGCAGCCGAACGCCTGGCGGCCGAGGAAGAAGCCGCCCGCCGCGAAGCCGAGCGCCTGGCGGCCGCGGAAGCCGCCCGCCACGAAGCCGAACGCCTGGCGGCCGAGGAAGCCGCCCGCCGCGCAGCCGAGCGCCTGGCGGCCGAGGAAGAAGCCGCCCGCCGCGAAGCCGAGCGCCTGGCGGCCGAGGAAGCCGCCCGCCGCGAAGCCGAGCGCCTGGCGGCCGAGGAAGCCGCCCGCCGCGCAGCCGAGCGCCTCGCGGCCGAGGAAGCCGCCCGCCGCGAAGCCGAACGCCTGGCGGCCGAGGAAGCCGCCCGCCGCGCAGTCGAACGCCTGGCGGCCGAGGAAGCCGAACGCCGCGCAGCCGAGCGCCTGGCGGCCGAGGAAGCCGCCCGCCGCGAAGCCGAACGCGTGGCGGCCGAGGAAGCCGCCCGCCGCGCAGTCGATCGCCTGGCGGCCGAGGACGGCGCCCGCCCTCGGGGCTGTCGTCTTCGTCCGACGCCGGGAGGCGCTCGGCGGCGCGGCCGGCGGCTTCCTCGGCCGCCAGGCGTTCGGCTGCGCGGCGGGCGGCCTCCTCGGCCGCCAGGCGTTCGGTTTCACGACGCGCAGCTTCCTCGGTAG
>JAEUOM010000200.1 GCA_016788495.1 Accumulibacter sp.
CCGGGCGCGAACTGGCCGACAGCGGTCGCCGCCAGGAAATCCAGGCGTTGCTGGCCAAACTCAGGAAGGAAAACCGGTAATTGCGCGTTCTGCTCGTCGAAGATGATGCCCTGCTCGGCGACGGCGTTCGCGCCGGCCTGAAACTGGGCGGCTACACGGTTGATTGGGTGCGCGACGGCGAGGCCGCGCGCCTGGCCCTGCTCGACCACGACTACCAGGCCTGTGTGCTCGACCTCGGGCTGCCGAAACGCGGTGGCCTGGCAGTATTGAAGGAAGTGCGCGAGCGCGGCAACCAGCTTCCCGTCCTCATCCTGACCGCGCGCGACAGCAGCGCCGACAAGATTGCCGGGCTCGATGCCGGTGCCGACGACTACCTCACCAAGCCTTTCGATCTGCCCGAACTGCAGGCGCGCCTGCGTGCGCTGCTGCGCCGCGCCGGCGGCACGGCGACGCCGACGCTCGAGCATGCGGGTGTGGTGCTCGACCCCGCCAGCAAGCGGGTGACCCGGGATGGCGAGGTGGTCAGCCTGTCGGCGCGCGAGTACACGCTGCTGCTCGATCTGCTGCGGCACAAGAGCCACATCCGCACCCGCAGCCAGCTAGAGGAAAGCCTGTACTCGTGGGGTGAGGAGACCGGCAGCAATACCGTCGAGGTGTATATCCATCATCTGCGCAAGAAGCTCGGGGCGGACTTCATCCGCACGGTGCGCGGGCTTGGTTACCAGCTCGGCGATCCGGCCTGATGCCCGGTTCGCTGCAGAGTGTTCGCCTGCAGTCGCTGCGCTGGCGCCTGCTGCGCACCGTCTGCCTCGCTTCGCTGTGCGGACTCGCGTTGACCGCGACGATGAGCTATTGGCAGGCGCAGCATGAAGCCGAGGAGCTGATGGATGGGCACCTGGCGCAGTCCGCCCGGCTCCTGCTGGCGCTGGTGCGCGACAACGAGGCGCATCTCGGCGACCTGGCAACACGACTGGCGACGGTGCGCAGCAACGAGGAGAACCTCTACGAGCCGCCGCTCGAATTCCAGATCGGCGGCGGCGACGGAGCCTTGCTGTTGCGCTCCGAACACGCGCCGCCGGTCGATCTCTCGGCTCCTGCCGGCTACACGGACATCGAACACGATGGCCAGCCCTGGCGAATCCTCAGTCTCGTCGCTGGCTCGGGTGATTACCGGGTGCAGGTCGGCCAGTCGATCGCACTGCGCGACCGGGCGGCACTGGAGGTGGCGGTGCAATCGATCCTACCGATCGCGCTGATGTCGCCTTTGCTGCTGCTGCTGCTGTATTACTCGGTGCGGCGTGGCTTGAAGCCGCTCGACGACCTGACCGCCGACGTCGCCGCCCGTTCACCGGACAACCTGATGCCGTTGGCCGGGCGTCGCGTGCCGACCGAAGCGCAGCCGCTGGTGGTCGCGCTCAACCGCCTGTTGTTCAGGCTGCGCGCCACGCTCGACAACGAGCGCCGGTTCACCGCCGATGCCGCGCACGAGCTGCGAACACCGCTGGCGGTGGTCCGCATCCATGCGCAGGTGGCGCAGCTCACTGCCGACACCGCCGATCGGCAGCACGCGCTCGACCAGGTCCTGGCCGGTACCGACCGGGCGACGCGAGTGGTCGAGCAGCTGTTGCGCCTGGCACGCCTCGACCCGCTGGCGCGGCTGCCGACGTCGAGCGAAATCAACCTGGCCGAACTCGCGCAAAGGGTGCTCGCCGATACGCAGGTGCCGGCGAACCGGCCGGGACCACGCCTGCAGACACGCGGGACGCCGCTGTCAGTCAGCGGCGACGGCGAACTGCTCGAGATCGCGCTGCGCACGTTGCTCGACAACGCCCTGCGGCATACCCCAGACGAAGCGCGGATCACGGTTTTCGTCCGCCGCGAGGCGGGGGAAGTGGCTCTCGCCGTGGCCGACGACGGGCCGGGGGTCGCCGCGGACGAACTGCCGCGCCTTGCCGAACGCTTCCATCGCGGCAGCGAGGCCGGCGGCGATGGCAGTGGCCTCGGCCTCGCCATCGCGCAGCGGATCGCCGAACTGCACGGTGCGCGTCTGGAGGTCGAGAACCTCGCCGCCGGCGGCTTCGAGGCCCGCCTGCGCTGGCCGCGGCCGGCTGCCAGCGTGCTGCAGCGGGGGTGAGCCGGCGGTCGTCGGCGGCGGGCGCGTGTTAGAATCACGCCCCGATCCAGCCGACCCTGCCGCAATGTCCGTTCTCAACCCGCAGCAGCGGGAAGCGATTCGCTACCTCGATGGTCCGGTGCTGGTCCTCGCCGGCGCCGGCTCGGGCAAGACGCGGGTGATCACCGAGAAGATCGTCTACCTGATCGAGTCCTGTGGTCTGCAGCCAAGGAACATCGCGGCGATCACCTTCACCAACAAGGCAGCGCGCGAGATGCAGCAGCGCGTCGGCAAGCTGCTTGCCGGGCGATCGGCTGCCGGTCTGGTCATTTCCACCTTCCACGCCCTCGGGGTGCGCATGCTGCGCGAGGAAGCTGCGGCCATCGGTTACAAGCCGGCTTTCTCGATCCTTGATTCGGCTGACTGCCTCGCCATCCTGGCCGAGCTTGCCGGCAGCGTCGACAAGGCAGTGGCTCGCCGGTTGCAGTGGCAGATTTCGAGCTGGAAGAGCGCGCTTGTGCTGCCCGGCGAAGCAGCACGGATTGCCGGCAGCGACAGCGAGGCGCGCGATGCCGGGGCGTACGCGCGTTACGCGGAGACCTTGCGCGCCTACCAGGCGGTCGACTTCGATGATCTGATCGCTTTGCCCGTGCGCCTGCTGGAGACGCAGCCGGCACTGCGCGAGAAGTGGCAGAACCGCCTGCGCTACCTGCTGATCGACGAGTACCAGGACACCAACGCCGGCCAGTACGCCCTGCTGCGGCTGCTGGCCGGGCAGCGCGCCGCTTTCACCGCCGTCGGCGACGACGATCAGTCGATCTATGGCTGGCGCGGTGCCGACCTCGCCAACCTGCGCGGCCTGCCACGCGACTACCCGAACCTCAAGCTGATCAAGCTGGAGCAGAACTACCGTTCGACGGCGCGCATCCTGAAGGCGGCCAACGCGCTGATCGCAAACAACGAGAAGCTGTTCGACAAGAGCCTGTGGTCGGAGCTTGGACCTGGCGACCCGATCACCGTCAGCGCCTGTCCCGATCAGGACCGCGAGGCCGAGTCAGTCGTCATGAAGCTGCAGGCGCACCGCTTTGAACACCGGGGCCGCTACAGCGACTACGCGATCCTCTACCGCGGCAACTTCCAGGCACGCGCGGTTGAAGAGTTCCTGCGCAACCAGCGCGTTCCCTACCGGCTTTCCGGCGGCCAGTCGTTCTTCGACAAGGCGGAGATTCGCGACATTGCTGCCTATCTGCGGCTGCTGGCCAACACCGACGACGACCCGGCGTTCATTCGTGCAGTCAGCGCGCCACGGCGTGGTGTCGGCAGCAGCACGCTGCAGGTCCTTGGTGAGTATGCGGGCGAACGGCACCTGCCGCTGTTCACGGCCGCCTTCGAGGAGGGTTTCGCGCAACGGGTTCAGGCCCGCCAGCTCTCGCCACTGATCGACTTCGGTGGCTTCGTCCGGCGCCTGCAGCAGCGCGCCGGGCGTGAGCCGGCGGCATCGGTGCTCGACGAGCTGCTGACCGGGATTGCTTACGAGGAGTGGCTGCGGGCGCAGGAGGACGCGCGGACGGCGCGGAGCCGATGGCAGAACGTGCGCGAGCTGTGCGACTGGCTCGGCAGGAAGGCTGATGAGGAGGGGAAGACGCTGCTCGAAGCGGCGCAGGGAATCGCCTTGGTCAGCATGATCGAGAAGGACGAGGTCGACGCCGACGCGGTTCAGCTGTCGACGTTGCATGCCGCCAAGGGTCTCGAATTCAAGCACGTCTTCCTGATCGGTGTCGAGGAGGGTGTCCTGCCACATCGGGAAGCACAGGCCGAGAACCGTCTGGAGGAAGAGCGCCGCCTGATGTACGTCGGGATCACCCGTGCGCAGCGATCGCTGCATCTCAGCTACGCCGAAAGACGCCAGCAGGGCCGGCAACTGATTCCCAGCGAGGCCTCACGCTTCATCGGTGAGATGGGTCACGAAGACCTGCGCTTTGTCGGGCGTGCCAGCGACGGCGTGCCGGACAAGGCGGGTGGCACGCAGCGCCTGGCGGCGATCCGGGCGATGCTCGGCCGGGCCGGTTGAGTTGGTTACGGCAGCTGCGTAACGCGCGTTACAGCGCGTTACGCAACTGCTGACATCGAATGTGTGAGCCACCGCGTTGATCGGTGCAAGGCCGCAGGATCAAACGACAGTTCCCTGTAGTGGCCGAGCAAACCCCAATCAACTCAAGGAGATCATCATGCTGAAGAACATCATCGCCCTCGCCGTCGCCGCTGTTTTCGGTACCGCCGCCTTTGCCCAGGGCACCGCCACCAGCCCGGCGAAACCGGTCGACATGGCCAAGCCGGCGGCCCAGGTCGCAGCCGCGCCAGCTCCTGCCGTCGCCGCCCCGGCTGCCGGCAGCGCGACGACCGCAACGCCCGCCAAGACCGAAGCCGTTGCGGTAGAGAAGACGACGCATGCGAAACCGAAGGCGAAGAAGGCCGAGGCTGCTCCCGCCGTGACGACGCCCGCTCCGGCCGCCACCACCGGTTCCGCTCCGGCAGCAGGGAAGTAACGACATCGGTGCCGCCAACGCCGTTGCCCGGCAGCGGCGCTGACTGCGAGCGCAAGGAAAAAGGAGGCCGCTGGCCTCCTTTTTCGTGCTGGCCCAGCCGAGTCTACTTGGCGAGGCCGACGAGATGTTCCACTGCTGCCTTGATCTCGCCGTCGGTGAGATCGGCGCCACCTCCCTTCGGCGGCATGGCGCCTTTGCCGTTGGTGACGCTCTTGATCAGCGCGGCCGTCCCCGTCGCGATGCGTGGCGCCCAGGCAGCCTTGTCGCCCGCCTTCGGCGCGCCGGCCGCGCCGCTGGCGTGACAGGCCATGCAGACCGACTGGTAGACCGTTGCCCCGTCGCGTGGCTTGCCATCGGACTTGGCTGCCGTCGCCTTCGCCAGCTCCACCTTCGCCACCGGTTGGATGCGCGCGTCCACGTCATCCGCGGCGCTGGGCATGCCCGAACCCTTGCCAATCAGGGACAGCGGCCAGATGACGACGATCAGGACGATCGCAACGACGATGGTGACCACGAGAATCAAACGCGAAGAGGAGTGCTGCTGAGCCATACCAAGTCCTTAGTGGTGTTCTGGTCAAAGCGGATATTCTACCGCCGTTTGGCGCTGCCCAGAAGTGTTGGCGGGCTGGACTGGCCGGCACAAACCGGTTAAGCTTTCTGCCCTGCACGCGCCCGTAGCTCAGTTGGATAGAGTACTGCCCTCCGAAGGCAGGGGTCGGACGTTCGAATCGTCTCGGGCGTGCCATGAATTCAGTGCTTCCGGTGGTCGCCCTGCAGGGCGACGAAAAGCGGTCCCCGCAAGACGCGCGACACCAGCCTTCATTCGGTTTCCTGCCGGATCGCCTGATCGACAGCCAGCGGCAGGCGAATGATCCAGCCGAATCTGGCGATGGCTTCCGCCTGTCTGCCGCAGCGGGCTCGTTCCGGCGTGCCCGGGCGGAACCTACCTCAATGGCCGAGCGAGCTGACGACCTGCGAGAAGGTCTGCGCGATCTCCTCGGACGGGGAGGTGAGGCCGAGCTGCCGATCGATCTGGGACAACGAGAAGACGCCGCAGAGCACGTGGTGGTCTTCTTCATCGTGGTCCACGACGAGGCAGAATGGCGCGCCCAGCTCGCGCAGGGCGGCGAGGACGTTGCCCACCCGGGCCGAACCGACATCGCGCAGGTGCATCACCTCGGCGTCGTCATGCTTGCTGATCATCACGTCACCAACCACCAGTTCGGCGGGTTTGACGCCCAGTCGGTGGGCCGCGGCGAGCGGCCGGTGACCCCTCGTTCCGGCTTCGGTGACGATGCCCAGGAGGTGCTTCTGCTCGTCGGCCACGAGCAGGTAGTGCGCATGGCCGAGTGCCATGAGCTTGTTGGCGTCTTCCAGCGAGGTGTCGCGGGTCACCGTGATCGGTGGCTGGCGTTGAAAATCGGTCATGACCGCCAGTGCCGGCGAATGGATGTCGACCGACGGGCGCGCTGCGGCTTTCGGCAGGTAACAGGGAACGCCTCTCTGGAGTCGGGTCCACGGCAGGGGTTTGAAACGCGTATCGGGCATGTTGGGGTTCCTCCGGCGACGGTGATTGCAGTGGCATTAAAGCACCGATGTTTGTCCACTGGCAAGCGTGCCGCGCGCTGCCTTGCCAGTTGGCCGGCAGCTGCCGCTGGCCGGCGAAGGCGTGGCGCCGCGCAGCCAGAATTGCGTCGGGCGAGTGTTGAAGGTAGTATCCATGCCGCACGCCGCATGATGGTCTGGCTGCAGTCATCGTGCCGCTCAGGTGGCCCAGTGCGAACGGCACTCCAGCTTCCCACCGCGGAGGCGAGCCGGCCCCTGGCTCGGGTCCGCCCTTCAACTGCAACCTCCTCTACCGTTCCCAGAATGATTTCCGGCCTACTCAAGAAGATTTTCGGCAGCCGCAATGACCGGCTGATCAAGCAGTACATGCAGGTCGTGCGCAGGATCAACTCGCTCGAGGCGGGAATCGCGGCACTGTCCGACGATGCGCTGCGTGGCAGGACGGCACATTTCAAGGAGCGGGTGGCGAATGGCGAGACGCTTGACGCGCTGCTCCCGGAGGCATTCGCCGTCGTCCGCGAGGCCGGCAAGCGAGCCCTCGGCATGCGCCACTTCGATGTCCAGCTGATTGGTGGCATGGTCCTGCACGATGGCAAGATCGCCGAGATGCGTACCGGCGAGGGCAAGACGCTGGTCGCGACACTGGCTTCCTATCTCAATGCGCTCTCCGGCGAAGGCGTGCACATCGTCACGGTGAACGACTACCTGGCCAATCGGGACGCCGAGTGGATGGGGCGTCTGCACCGCTTCCTCGGGCTCACGGTCGGGGTGAACCTGTCGCAGATGCCGCACGAGCAGAAGCAGGCAGCCTACGCCGCCGACATCACCTACGGCACCAACAACGAGTTCGGTTTCGATTATCTGCGCGACAACATGGTCTACTCGGCCGGCGAGCGGGTGCAACGGAAACTGGCTTTCGCCATCGTCGATGAAGTGGACTCGATCCTCATCGACGAGGCGCGGACGCCATTGATCATTTCCGGGCAGGCCGAGGACCATACCGACCTCTACGTCCGGATGAACAAGGTGGCGCCGCTGCTCAAGCGCTGCGCCGAAGAGAACGGGCCCGGCGACTACTGGGTGGACGAGAAAGGGCATCAGATCCTGATGACCGAGGAAGGGCAC
>JAEUOM010000214.1 GCA_016788495.1 Accumulibacter sp.
ACGATGTGTCTTGGCTGCGACGGATCAGCTTCGATCTTCTTGCGCAGCAGCCCCATATAGACCCGGATGTAATGGCTGTCGTCGGCATGCGATGGCCCCCACACCGCCTTGAGCAGTTGGCGATGGGTCAGCACACTGTCCGGATGGGTGACCAGGAAGGCCAGCAGGCGATACTCGATGGGCGTCAGGTGCAGGGGCTCTCCTGCTCGCTCGACCAGTCGTTTGCCGAGATCGACACGCATCTTGCCGAATTCAAAGACCGTAGAGCCGTTGCCGGTGGCACTGGACCGGCGTCGCAACTGTGCACGAACGCGAGCCAGCAGTTCCGCTGCCCCAAAAGGTTTCGTCAGATAGTCGTCGGCACCCGAGTCCAGAGCCCCCACCTTGTCGGCTTCGGTCGTCCGTGCCGACAGCACGATGATGGGGATATCGGACCAGGCGCGCAGGTCGCGGATGAAATCCACGCCGTCACCGTCAGGCAGGCCAAGGTCGAGCACCACCATGTCGGGTCTGCGGGTGCCGGCTGCGATCAGGCCACGCTGCATGGAGTCGGTCTCGTAGACCTGGCAGCCTTCTGCTTCCAGCGACATCCTGACGAAGCGCCGGATGTTCGGCTCGTCTTCGATGACGAGAACGACGGGCAGTGGGTCGCTCACTTCTGGCTTTCCTCGTCAGCGCGATCCAGCGAAGGCGGATTGCCACGCGGCAAGGAGAACACGAAGCGTGCTCCACCACCACGGCGGTTCTCTGCCCGAATGGTGCCACCATGCGCCGCGACAATGGCGCGGCAGATCGCCAGTCCAAGACCCACCCCTGAGGTTGCGCTTTCCTTCTGGCCGCGCTCGAACTTGCTGAAGATGAGTTCCTCCTTTCCCGCCGGCAGCCCGGGTCCGTCATCCTCGACCCAGATGTCCACCTGATCGCGGGTGCCCGGTGCGGCGCCGATTCCGATCATGCTTCCGGCTGGTGTGTAGGTGGCGGCGTTCTCCAGGAGATTGCACAGCACACGTTCGACCAGTCCCGCGTCAAATTCCAGCAAAGGTAGTTCGTCCGGGAGGTTGACGTCAACGCGATGGCCAGTCATGGTCGATCGCATCGCCTTGATGGCGCTGCCGACCACTTCCTCCAGTGGTTGCCACTGTCGATTGAGCTTGACGGCACCGGCCTGCAGGCGAGCCATGTCGAGCAGGTTGTTGACCAGGGAGTTCATGCGTAACGCTTCTTCGCGCATCGACGCCGCGATGTCGCATTGCTCTCCCGTCGGCGGCGGCTGTGTCATGGACATCGAGTCGGCCAAGCCGACCAGTGCCGCGAGCGGTGTGCGCAGGTCATGCGAGATCGCTGACAGCAGGGAATTGCGCAGGCGCTCCGACTCCATCTGCACCGTGGTCGCCCGCGCCACATCGACGTAGTGGACCCGTTCGAGGGAAATGGCGACCAGTCGGGCGAAGGTATCAAGGAGGCGACGCTGCTCGGGAGCCATCAGCCGGCGCGCATGGCCCGGCTCCAGTACCAGCACGCCGCGCGTGCGCATCGGCGCCTTGAGGGGAATGTAGAGAAGGGGACTGCCGGCGAGGGTGTCGGTGCCGCAACCGGCCTCGGCACTGTGGTCGAAGGCCCACTGGCTGATGCCCACGTCTACCGCTGGCACGCCGCCGGGCACCGGAATCGGTTCGTGCAGCCGGTCTCGCTCGTCGGCGAGCATGATGGCGGCGCGGGCGCCGAATCCGGTCGCGGCGAAACGCTGGCTGATTTCGGCGATCTGCTCCGGCATCAGCGCGCCCGACAGATCGCGCGACATCTCATAGAGTGCCCTGACCCGCTGTTCGCGGCGACTGGCGACGCGGGCCTGGAACTTGAGGTCCGCGGTCAGCTTGGCGGTGACCAGGCCGACGGCCAGCATGACGGCGAAAGTCATCAGGTATTGGACGTCGCCGACGGCGAACGAAAAACGTGGCGGCACGAAGAAGAAATCGAAGGCTGCCACGTTGAGGAAGGCCGCAGCGACTGCCGGGCCGAGACCGTAGCGAACTGCAGAAAGAACGACCGCCATCAGGAAGAGCATGGCGATGTTGGCACGGTCGAACACCGTGTGCAGGGGAATGGCAATGAGCGTCACCAGCGCACAGAAAACCGAACTCATCGCGAAAGACTGCCAGGGGGCGTGCAGCCGGTCGAGCAGCGACTCGCCGGTTGATTCCTCCTGCCGCCTGTCGGCCGGCGTTTCCGCGCGTGCGACCTGGATGATGTCGAGATCGGGTGCAAGTTTGCCGACACGGTCAGCGAATGACCGCTTCCAGGGCCGCCAGCCCTGCGCATGGTCGCGGCCGACAAGGACCTTCGACAGGTTGTGGTCGCGCGCATAGTCGATGATCGTCGCGATCGCGTCGCTGCCTGGCAGGCTGGCCGTTTCTGACCCCATCTCCTGTGCCAGCTTGAGACTCTTGAGGATCTGCAAGCGCCGCTTGTCCGAGAGATGTCGCAGTTTCGGCGTCTCGACGTAGATCACGTGCCACGGCACGTCGAGCCTGGCGGCAATGCGGGCGGCGCTGCGGATGATGCGGTCGCTGCCATCTCCCGGGCCGATGCAGGCGAGCAGCGACTCACTGGTCTGCCAGGCGCGCGTGACCGAGTTGTCACGCCGATACTGGATCATTTCGCTGTCAACGCGGTCGGCGGTGCGGCGCAGTGCGAGTTCGCGCAGCGCGATCAGGTTGCCCTTGCGAAAGAAATTCTGGATCGCGCGCTCGGCCTGCTGCGGCAGATAGACCTTGCCTTCCTTGAGGCGTTGCAGCAGTTCGTCCGGTGTCAGGTCGACGAGCACGACTTCATCGGCGGCATCGAAGACATGGTCAGGAACGGTCTCCCAGACCCGGATGCCGGTAATGCCACCGACCACGTCATTGAGGGTCTCCAGGTGCTGCACGTTGACGGTTGAATAGACGTCGATACCGGACGACTGCAGTTCCTCGACATCCTGCCAGCGCTTGGCATGCCGCGAACCCGGCACGTTCGAATGGGCGAGTTCGTCGACCAGGAGCAGGGCGGGCTTGCGCGCCAGCGCCCCGTCGATGTCGAACTCCTGCAGCACCCGGTCACGGTAGGCCACCGCCTTCAGCGGCAGACGTTCCAGTCCCGTCAGCAAGGCTTCGGTCTCCTTGCGGCCGTGGGTTTCCACGACACCGATGACCACGTCCGTGCCTTGCTCGGCCTGCTGGCGCGCGGCCGACAGCATGGCGTAGGTCTTGCCGACACCCGCCGAGGCGCCGAAGAAAATCTTCAGCTTGCCGCGGGCGGCACGCATCTCCTCTTCCTTGATCCGGTCGAGGATCAGATCGGGATCGGGGCGGCTGTCCTTCATTTCCCGCCCGAGCTGCGGCTCCATACGGGTTGTGCCCGCTCAACGCGCATGTGCGTCGAGCGCGACGTTGAGCTTGAGGACATGGACGCGCGCTTCGCCGAAGACGCCAAGGTCGCGACCCTCGGTATTCTCGGCGAGCAACTGCCGTACGGTCTTTTCCTCAAGGTGCCAGGCGCGCGCGACGCGCTCGACCTGGTAGTCGGCAGCGGCCGGGCTGATGTGCGGGTCGAGACCGCTGGCCGACGCCGTGACCAGGTCGATCGGTACGGGTCGCCGGTTGCCCGGGTCGGCGGCGTGCAGCGCCGCGACCCGGGCCTTGACGGCATCGGCGAGGGCCGGGTTCAAGGGTCCCTGGTTCGAGCCCGATGATGCGGCAGCGTTGTAGGGCTGCGGCGCCGTTGCCGACGGGCGTCCCCAGAAGTACTTCGGATCGCTGAAATTCTGGCCGATCAGTGCGGAGCCGATCGGCTTTCCGTCGCGGGTGATCAGGCTGCCGGCAGCGGCATCGGGAAAGGCGATCCGCGCCACGCCGGTGACCAGCATCGGATAGAGGAGACCGGTCACGACCGACAACAAGACGAACAGCGAGATGGCAGGGCGCAGCAACGCTTTCATGGATGCCTCCTCAGGCGAGACCGACGGCGGCCAGCGCCATGTCGATCAGCTTGATACCGATGAAGGGGGCGACCAGGCCACCGAGGCCATAGATCGCCAGATTGCGACGCAGCAAGGTGGCGGCGCCGACGGCGTGGTAGCGGATACCCTTGAGGGCCAGCGGAATCAGCGCGATGATGATCAGGGCGTTGAAGATGACCGCCGAGAGGATCGCCGAGGCCGGGCTGGCCAGACCCATCACGTTGAGTGCCGCCAGCGCCGGGTAGGTGCTGACGAAGGCGGCCGGAACGATGGCGAAATACTTGGCGACGTCGTTGGCGACGCTGAAGGTGGTGAGCGCGCCGCGCGTCATCAACATCTGCTTGCCGGTCTCGACGACTTCGATCAGCTTGGTCGGATTCGAGTCGAGGTCGACCATGTTGCCGGCTTCCTTGGCGGCCTGCGTGCCGGTGTTCATCGCCACGGCGACGTCGGCCTGTGCCAGCGCCGGTGCGTCATTGGTGCCGTCGCCGGTCATTGCCACCAGGCGGCCCTCGCTCTGGTACTGGCGGATCAGTGCCAGCTTGGCTTCCGGCGTCGCTTCGGAAAGAAAGTCATCGACGCCGGCCTCGGCGGCGATCGCCGCCGCCGTCAGGCGGTTGTCGCCGGTGATCATCACCGTCTTGATCCCCATCTGCCGCAGCTCGGCGAAGCGTTCCTTGATGCCACCCTTGACGACGTCCTTCAGTTCGACGACGCCGAGCACGCGGGTGTCGTCGGCGACGACGAGCGGCGTGCTGCCGCGGCGCGCCGCCGCGTCGACCGCCGTCAGCACCGACGGTGGCATGGCGCCGCCGAGGGCCTCGACATGCTGGCGGATGGCATCGGTGGCCCCTTTGCGGATCTGCCGGCCGGGCACATCGACGCCGCTCATCCGGGTTTGCGCCGAGAAATGCACGAACTGCGCTTCGAGTGCATGGACATCGCGCTCGCGCAGGTTGAAGCGCTGCTTGGCGAGGACGACGATGCTGCGTCCCTCCGGCGTTTCGTCGGCGAGCGAAGCCAGTTGCGCCGCGTCGGCGAGTTCGCCCTCGCTGACCCCGTCGGCGGGCAGGAAGGCTGCCGCCTGGCGGTTGCCCAGCGTGATCGTGCCGGTCTTGTCGAGCAGCAGGACGTCGACGTCGCCCGCGGCTTCGACTGCGCGGCCGGATGTGGCGATGACGTTGGCCTGCATCATGCGGCTCATGCCGGCGACGCCGACGGCCGACAGCAGGCCGGCGATGGTGGTCGGAATCAGGCACACCAGCAGCGCAATGAGGACCGTGATGCTGACTGGCGAACCCGACCCGGCCACCGCGACGCTGAACCGGGAGAAGGGCAGCAGGGTCGCGGTGACGCCGAGGAAGACGATGGTCAGCGCCGCCAGCAGGATCGCCAGCGCGATTTCGTTCGGTGTCTTTTGCCGCTTCGCCGTCTCGACCATGGCAATCATCCGATCGACGAAGGTTTCTCCGGGATTGACGGTGACGCGCACGACCAGCCAGTCGGAGAGCACGCGCGTGCCGCCGGTGACCGCCGAGAAATCGCCGCCTGATTCGCGGATGACCGGTGCCGATTCGCCGGTGATGGCCGATTCATCGACCGAGGCGACGCCTTCGATCACCTCGCCGTCAGCGGGAATCGTTTCGCCGGTGGTGACCAGGACGACGTTGCCGACGCGCAGGTCGTCCGCGGGAACCGTCTGCCAATCGGCGTCCGCGCGCGCGGCACTCAACCGCTTCGCCCAGGTTTCCTTCTTCAGGTCGCGCAGTGACGCCGCCTGCGCCTTGCTGCGCCCTTCGGCGAGCGCCTCGGCGAAGTTGGCGAAGAGCACGGTGAACCACAGCCAGATCGCGACAGCGAGGATGAACGCGGTCGACTCCTGACCCGGGCCGCCGAGCACCGGGACGGCTGCCAGTGTGCTCAGGATCGAGCCGATGAAGACGACGAACATCACCGGATTGCGCCACTGCACGCGTGGGTCCAGTTTGCGGAACGAGTCGATGATCGCCGGCGTGACGAGCGCCGGGTCGAACAGGGAAAAGGTCTTGCGTGTCATGAAATTCTCCAGCGGATCATCGCGTCGGCCACAGCACGAGATGCTCGACCAGCGGCCCGAGCGCCAACGCGGGCACATAGTTGAGCAGGCCGACCAGCAGCACGACACCGATCAGCAGCGTGACGAACAGCGGGCCGTGCGTCGGCAGGGTCCCGGCGGTCACCGAGATCCGCTTCTTGGCGGCCAGCGACCCGGCCATCGCCAGCACCGGCACGATCACGGCAAAACGGCCAAACCACATCACCACTGCCAGCAGCACGTTGTAGAAAGGCGTGTTGGCCGAGAGTCCGGCGAAGGCGCTGCCGTTGTTGTTGGCTGCCGACGACAGGGCATAAAGAATCTCGGAAAAGCCGTGCGCGCCCGGGTTGGCGATGCCGGCCCGGCCCGCCTCGGTCATCACGGCAACGGCGGTGCCGACGAGGACCAGAAGCGGCGTCGCGAGGATGGCGATCGACGTCATCTTCATCTCATGCGCCTCGATCTTCTTGCCCAGGTATTCCGGCGTCCGTCCGATCATCAGCCCGGCGATGAATACCGCCAGAACGGCAAAGATCAGCATGCCGTAGAGGCCGGAACCAACGCCGCCGAAGACGACTTCGCCGAGTTGCATCATGACCAGCGGCACGGCACCGCCGAGCGGCGTAAACGAGTCGTGCATCGAATTGACCGCACCGCAGGACGCGGCCGTGGTGATCGTCGCAAAAAGGGCCGAATCGGCGATACCGAAGCGCGCCTCCTTGCCCTCCAGGTTGCCGTCGGTCAAGGCGGTGGTGCGTACGCTCGTCGCCTCGCTGTCGCCGACCTTCGCCAGCAGCGGATTGCCTTGCTGCTCGAAGGTGATCGCGCCGATGGCAAAGCTGACGAAGAGCAGCGCCATCGCGGCAAACACCGTCCAGCCCTGGCGCTCGTCGCCGACGATGCAGCCGAAGGCAACGCACAGCGCGCCGGGAATCAGGAAGATCGACAGCATCTGCAGGAAGTTCACCAATGGCGTCGGGTTCTCGAAGGGGTGAGCCGAGTTGGCGTTGAAGAAGCCGCCACCGTTGGTGCCCAGCATCTTGATCGCTTCCTGCGAAGCAACCGGGCCCATGGCCAGGGTCTGGGTGGTCGTCGATGCAGCTTCCGTCACCGGGTTGCCCTGCGCGTCCATCAGTGCCTGGCCGTCGGCGTCGAGCTTTGGCGCCTGGTATGTGGTCACGTCGAGCGTGCTCACTTCCTGATAGGCGGCGAAGTTCTGGATCACGCCCTGACTGCTGAGGAACAGCGCGAAGAGCAGCGACAGCGGCAGCAGAATCCAGACGGTGGCGCGAAAGAGGTCTGCCCACGCATTGCCGATGCCAGCCGCCGAATGCCGTGCAAAGCCGCGGATGAGCGCGATGGCGACGACGATGCCGGTTGCTGCGGAAACGAAGTTCTGCACCGTCAGGCCGAGCATCTGGACCAGGTAGCCCATCGTCGATTCGCCACCATAGCCCTGCCAGTTGGTGTTGGTGACGAAGCTCACCGCCGTGTTGAAGGCCGAATCGGGGCTGACATTGGCCATCGCCTGCGGATTCAATGGCAACCACAATTGCAGGCGCTGCAGGGAATAGACGGCGAGCAGGCCGAGCGCGTTGAACAGCAATACCGCCCGTGCATACTGCAGCCAGCCCATCTCTTCGTCGAGCTGGATACCGCAGGCCCGGAACACTGCTTTCTCGACGCCGCTGACCCAGGTCTCGTGGTTCCCCATGGTCATCACCCTGGAGATGTAGATGCCCAATGGTCGGGCGAGGAGCAGCAACATCGCCATGAAGAGACCGAGCAGGATCCATGCATGGTCGTTCATGAGAAGTCCTCCGGAAAGAGCAGCGCCGCGATCAGATAGACCAACAGGCCGCCGGCGGCGAGGCCGGCGAGGATGGTGAGCAGGCTCATGCGCGGCCTCCCGTCAGGCGGTCGCAGCCATTGGCGAAAGCGACGACAAGGCCGAACAGCGCGGCCAGCGCGGCCAGATAGACGACATCCATTGCATTCCTCCAGTCAGGGTGTTGACAAACGGAATGCTAGGCCGGTGGCCATCAAAATGGTCGCAAAGGGGGTGAACCGCGTGTAAAGACGGGATAAAGATCACGCGTCCGCGACAGTCGTTGTGGCTGCCACGGCGGAATCGCGACGGGCGCCCTGGCTGATCGGGTTGGCCCGCATCGCGTGGGCGCCGCCCGCGACGCAGCGCATGCCGGGCGAGTCTGTCGGTGCGCAGGCAGGCAATGGACGCCGGCATGTGTCGCCGGCGTCGGGCAGCGCCGCCATCAGGGCATCCGATCAAAGGCTCGCCATGTCAATCACGAAGCGGTACTTGACGTCGCTTTTCAGCATCCGCTCGTAGGCCGTATTGATGTAAGCGATCGGGATCGTCTCGATGTCGGAGAGGATGCCATGGTCGGCGCAGAAATCGAGCATCTCCTGCGTCTCGCGTACGCCGCCGATCAGCGAGCCGGCGATGCGGCGGCGCTTGAAGATCAGGTTGAAGACATTCGACGGCGGGTGCGGCTCGGCCGGGGCGCCGACCAGGGCCATCGTGCCGTCGCGCTTGAGCAGTTGCAGATAGGCGTCGAGGTCGTGTGGCGCCGCCACCGTGTTCAGGATGAAATCCAGTTGGTTGGCCTGGGCAGCCATCTGTTCGGGACTGGTGGAAATGCATACCACATCGGCGCCAAGCTGCTTGCCGTCGGCGATCTTGCCCGGCGAGGTGGTGAACAGGACGACATGGGCACCCATCGCGTGCGCGATCTTGACCCCCATGTGGCCGAGTCCACCGAGACCGACGATGCCGACCTTCCTGCCCGGTCCGGCGCCCCAATGGCGCAGCGGCGAGTAGGTCGTGATGCCGGCGCAGAGGAGGGGGGCGACACGCGCCAGATCCTTCTCGTCGTGCCGGATGCGCAGGACAAAGGACTCCTTGACGACGATCGTTCGCGAATAGCCGCCAAAGGTATTCTCGCCGCCGAACACCGGACCGTTGTAGGTTCCAGTGAAACCGTTTTCGCAGTACTGCTCTTCGCCCTCATGGCACGAATGGCAATGCCCACAGCTGTCGATCATGCAACCGACGCCGGCCAAGTCACCGACCTTGAAGCCGTGGACGCCATCACCGACGGCGACGACCCGGCCAACGATTTCGTGCCCGGGAACACAGGGGTACTGGGTGTTGTGCCACTCGCCGCGAACCGTGTGCAGATCCGAATGGCAAACGCCGCAATACAGAATCTCGATCTGCACATCCTCCGCGCCCGGGTTGCGGCGGTGCAGTTCAAAGGGTGCCAGCGCGCTCGTGCTGCTTTGGGCTGCGTAGGCTTTGGTCTTGATCATGGCTGAATCCTTCCTCTGGACATTGGGCAGACAGATGTTTCCGCTCGTCACCAAGGCTGGCGGTGCCGTGGCCGAGCGCTGTCAATGGTACGCCAATGCAGCGGCTGCGAATGCGGTGCGGAGCCATCCGCTGATCAGCCGAGACTCCAGACGGCTGCCGCTGGGCGGCTTCGCGCAGATGAGCTGGTCGTGCGCTACTGGCGCAAGGGCTCACACGTCATGCGACGGTGGTCGGCGGCGGTCGTTCGCGGTACCTCGGCTCACAGCCGCGGCGTCAGGCCGTCGGCGAGCGACAGGCGATAGGCGGAGTAGCCAGGGACCAGACTGGCGAGGAGGCCGGCGGCGACGACTGCCGCCAGCAACTGCAGTTCGTCGCTGGTGACCCAGTGCGCGCTCAGCGAGAGCCCGAAGTGGGCCTGCACGAGCGGCGCGAGCAGCGTGGTCAGCAGAGCCAGCAGCGCGACGCCGAGGAGGGCGCCGAGGAGCGTGACGAAAAGCGCCTCGGCGCTCAGCAGGAGGAACAACTCGCCCGGGCGCGCGCCGACCGAGCGCAGGATGGCGAGTTCGCGGCGTCGTTCGCCAAGGCTGGCGAGGATGACCGCGACCAGCCCGGCGAGGCCGACGACGACGACCATCGCCGACACCGCGAGCAGGGTCCGCTCGGCAAAGCCGACCATCTGCCAGAGCTGGTCGAGGGCAACGCCGGGCAGCACCGCCAGCAGCGGCTCGCCGGGGTGATTGTTGATCTTGCGCTGCAGCCGGAAGACAGCGGCGCGGCTTTTCAGGCCGATCAGCGCAGCGGTGATCTCCTTCGGCTGCAGGTCGAACTTGCGTACGTGCTCGGCGGGGATCGACAATCCCGGCAGCGGCGCGCCGCCTGCCCAGTCGAGATGGATCGCCTCGATGGCTTCCAGGCTGATGTGCAGCGTGCGGTCCACCGGTGTCCCGGTGCGCGCGAGAATGCCGACGACGGTAAACGGCTTGTCGTCGTGTTCGGCGAGTCCGCTGTCGCCCATGCCGTGGCTGATGACGATGCGGTCGCCGAGCCGGTAGCCGAGCCTTTCCGCCACCTCGGCGCCGAGCACCGTTTCGAAGAGACCGGAGAAGGGCACGCCGGCGGCGAAGCTCAGCGGCTGCCCGTCACCGTAGCGGAAGTGTTCGAAATAGGCGCCGGTCGTTCCGAGCACCGGCAGGCCCTGGTGCGAATCGCCGAGGGACAGCGGGATGGCCCAGGCGACCGCCGGATCGGCGGCGATCGCCTGGTAGCTTTGCCAGCGGATGTTGTTGCTCGCCTCGCCGAGGCGGAAGACCGCGTAGAGCATCAGTTGCACGGCGCTGGTGCGTGCCCCGACGACGAGATCGGTGCCGGACACCGACAGCGCAAAGCTGTTGCGCGCTTCGTGGCGGACGCGCTCGACGCCGAGCAGCAGCGTGACGCTGAGCGCGACGGCGACCAGGGTCATGCCGAGCGTCAGGCGCCGGTTCCAGGCGCTGCGCGCCGCCAGGATCAGCAGCCACCGCATCAAGCGCTCCCGCCGGCGCTGACGGCGCCGCCCGTGGTCAGCGACAGCTGGCGGTCGAATCCGGTCGCGAGCCGGCGTTCGTGGCTGACGAAGAGCAGGGTGCTGCCGCTGCGATCGCACTCGTCGCGCAGCAACTCGAGGAAGGCGACCTGGCGCTCGGCATCGAGCGCCGAGGTCGGCTCGTCGGCGATGACGATCTCCGGCTGCCCGATCAGCGCACGGGCAGCGGCGACCCGCTGCTGCTGGCCGACGCTCAGGCGGGTGACCTGGCGCGCGTGCAGCGATGCGTTGAGATCGAGCTGGGTCAGCAGGCGGTGCGCCTCGGCTGCCGGCGAGTTGCCGGCAGCGGTCGCGCGTGCCAGCCGGCGCGCCGAAAAGCGGCAGGAGAGGAGGACGTTGTCGACCACCGACAGGTAGGGGATGAGGTTGAACAGCTGAAAGAGAAAGCCGACGTGGTCCGCGCGGAAGCGGTCGCGTGCCGCCGGCCGCAGTTGCGTCAGTTCGCTGCCGAGCAGATGCAGGCGGCCGCATTCGGGGACCAGGACGCCGCCGAGCAGTCCGAGCAGGGTGCTCTTGCCGCTGCCGCTCGGCCCGTGGAGAAAGACGCGCTCTCCGGCATGGACCTCGAAGAGGGGGATGTCGAGGCAGAAGTCGGCGTCGTCGGCCCAGCGGAAGCGCAGATTCTCGATGCGGATGAGCGCCGCCGGCATCGCTCTACCAGGAGACCCGCCGTTGCTGCGGCGACAGCCGAGCGGCCGACTGGCCGCGTGGCCCGGCCACCTGCACGTCGAGGCGGCGCAGCTTCGGGAAGCTCGCAAAAAGGCCGACTTCGAGGTCGCGCAACGCTGCTACGTTCGCGCAGCGGAAGACGAAGCTGCCGTCGAGGTCGGCATGGCCGTCGCCGCCCGACGGCGGTGACGGCTGCAACAGCGGCGATTCGAGTTCGACCGAGACCGTTGTGCAGCGCGCCGCCGGCGACGGGGTGAAGATCTCGCCGGCCTGGCGCAGGCGCTCGGCCATCGCCCGTATCGCCCGCTTCTGTTGATCCGTTCGCGGTGCGTGTTCGAAGCCGACGAGGTTGGCGAGCGGCGTCTCGAGTTGCAGGTTGAGCGTGTCGCCGTCGACGGCAACCTGCAGGCGTGCAGCCCCGTGGACGTGCGCTCCGGGAGGGCCGGCGAGCGCCGGTATAGGAAGCAGGCAGGCAGCGGCGAGCAGACAGGAAAAGCGTGACTTATTCATCGGGGGAGCCTCCGTTACCGTGGAAGGTGCG
>JAEUOM010000223.1 GCA_016788495.1 Accumulibacter sp.
GTACGAGGTGGTGCTGGTCGCCGGCAGCGACGGCCGCCTGGCGGCCGACGTACGGCCGCTGGTGCGGGTCTCGCTGACGGTCATCGTCGAGCAGGGCGGGCAGCGTGAACAGGGGTCGGCCGGCGGCGGCGGCCGCAGCGACTACGGCTTCTTCACCGATGCCGTGCTGCAGGACTACGCGCGCGAAGCCGTGCATCAGGCGGTGACCAACCTGGCGGCACGACCGGCGCCGGCGGGGACGATGACCGTCGTCCTCGGCGCCGGCTGGCCCGGCATCCTGCTGCACGAAGCCGTCGGCCACGGTCTCGAGGGCGACTTCAACCGCAAGGGCAGTTCGACCTTCGCCGGTCGCATCGGCAGCCGCGTTGCCGCCAAGGGGGTGACGGTGATCGACGACGGCACGATTGCCGGCCGGCGCGGCTCGTTGAACATCGACGACGAAGGCAACCCGACGCAGCGAACGGTACTGATCGAGGACGGCATCCTGCAGGGCTACATGCAGGACAGCCTCAACGCGCGCCTGATGGGCGTCGCGCCGACCGGCAACGGGCGCCGCGAGTCCTTTGCCCACCTGCCGCTGCCGCGGATGACCAACACCACGATGCTCAACGGCGAGTGCAGCGCGGAAGAAATCATCCGCTCGGTGAAGAAAGGCATTTACGCGGTCAATTTCGGCGGCGGGCAGGTCGACATCACCAATGGCAAGTTCGTCTTCTCGATGTCCGAGGCCTACCTGATCGAAAACGGCCGCGTGACTACCCCGGTCAAGGGCGCGACCCTGATCGGTAGCGGCCCGGAAGCGATGACGCAGGTGTCGATGATCGGCAACGATATGCGCCTCGACCCCGGAGTCGGCACCTGCGGCAAGGATGGACAGAGCGTGCCGGTGGGTGTCGGCCAGCCGACCTTGCGCATCGACGGCCTGACGGTCGGCGGCACGGCCTGATCGCCGGTCAGCGGCCCGCGGCGCTGGCGGTAAAGCCATGCTGGCGGGCAGGGGCTATAATCGCAGCCCAGCCCTGACCGTCGTTCACATCACCCCATGATTCCGAACCCTTTCCGCCGCCGGTTGCCCGCCGGCTTTGCTCTGTTCTGGCTCGTCGCCAGCCTGTTCCTCGCCAGCCTGACCGCCGCAGCCGTCGCCGCCGAGGTGCGTCCGCCGGAGTCGACCCTGCATTACCATTTCCGGCCGATCGTCACCTTTCGCGCGACCTTCGTCGGCGCCAGCCCGGAGTATCGCGTGCGCCGCGCGCTCGCGCGCATCGATGCCCTGCCGGCGGCGCAGATGCAGCAGCCGATCGAGCTGACTCCGTTCTCCGTCGAAGACCGGCGCGGAATCAGCCTGCACATCGGCGAAGCGGTCCTCTTCGGCATCGTCGAGGGCGATCTCGACCCCGAGGAGAAGATATCGCTCGAGGCTGCGGCGCGTCGCAGCGCTGAGGAACTCGGCGCCGCCCTGCTGGCGGTCAGCGAGCAGCGCCGGCCGATGGTGCTCGTCAAGGGCATCGGTCTGTCGCTGGCGGCGACCGCCATCGCGCTGTTGTTGCTGTGGCTGATCCGCCGCGCCACGGCGTTCATCGTCCGTCACTTCGAAAAGGTCATCGACGCGCATCCCGAGTCGAGCAGCTTCCGCTGGGCGCGCCATGGCTGGGCGCTGGTGCAGCGGATCGCGCAACTGCTGATGGGCTTTCTCTGGCTGAGCGTCGCCTACCTCTGGTTGACCTTCGTCCTGGCGCGCTTTCCGCTCACCGAGCCGCTCGGCGACCGCCTGACCAGCTTCCTCTTCGGCCTGTTGGAGACGATCGGCGTTGGCTTCATCGAAGCAGTCCCGTCGCTGACCACCGCCCTCGTCATCCTCTTCCTGACGAAGGCCTTCAACGACGCCCTCGGCAACTTCTTCAAGGCGGCACGGGACGGGCGCGTGCAGGTGCATGGCCTGCATCCGGAAACCGTCAACGCCACCCACCGCATCTGCACCATCATCGTCTGGGGCCTCGGCATCGCCGTTGCCTATCCGTTCATCCCGATGTCCGACAGCGATGCGTTCAAGGGGCTGTCGGTGATGTTCGGCTTCATGCTGACGCTCGGCTCGGCCGGCATCGTCAACCAGTTGATGAGCGGTCTCGTGCTCGTCTACTCGCGCGCGCTGTCGGTCGGCGACTTCGTCGACCTCGGTGAAACCATCGGCGTCGTCAGCGAGGTCGGTGCGCTGTCGACCAAGATCATCAACATGCGCAACGAGGAAGTGACGATCCCCAACGCCGTGCTCGTCGGCAATCCGATCAAGAACTACTCGCGCCTCGCCGGCGCGCGCGGGACGCTGGTGTCGACCAAGGTGACGATCGGCTACGATACCCCCTGGCGGCAGGTGCACGCGCTGCTCATCGCCGCGGCCGAGCAGACGCCGGGCCTGCGCGCGTTGCCGAAGCCCTTCGTCTATCAGCGCGGACTCGCCGACTGGTACGTCGAATACGAACTCTTCGCGCACATGGACAAGCCCCTCGAGCGGGTACCGGTGCTCTCCGCGCTGCACGCCAACATCCAGGATCAGTTCAACACCTACGGCGTGCAGATCATGTCGCCGCATTTCGTCGTCCAGCCCAAGGACAACGTCGTCGTCCCGCGCGAGAGCTGGCATGCGGCGCCGGCCGAAGCCGAAGCCGGCGGGCCGACGGCCGGAAGGTCGCAGCAGCCGGGAACAACGGGATGATCAGCTTCGCCCTGACCGTCTTTCTTTCAGCCTTTCTCCTCTTCCAGATCCAGCCGATCATCGCCAAGATGATCCTGCCCTGGTTCGGCGGCTCGTCGTCGGTGTGGAGCACCTGCATGGTCTTCTTTCAGGCGGCGCTGCTGCTCGGCTACCTTTACGTGCACCTGCTGCACGAGTGGCTGTCGCCACGCCGCCAGGTCATCGTGCACGGCGTGCTGCTGTTGCTCAGTCTGGCGACGCTGCCGGTGGTCGCCAATCCGGCCTGGAAGGACGTCGCGTTTGCCAGCCCGACGTGGAACGTGCTCGTCGTCCTCGCCGCCACCGTCGGCATGCCGTACCTGCTACTGTCGACCACCGGGCCGCTGATGCAGGCGTGGTATGCGCGCTCGTTCAACAGCCTGATGCCGTATCGCCTCTACGCGCTGTCGAACCTGGCGTCGATGCTCGCGTTGCTCTCCTATCCGGTGCTCGTCGAACCCTTCTTCGTCGTCGTGCAGCAGGCGCACGCCTGGTCGGTCGGCTACGTCTTCTTCGTCGTCGCCTGTCTGGCCAGTGCCTGGCAGTCGTGGAAGGGCGTCCCGGGCGAACTCGAGCGCCGCCCGGCCAGTTCGGAGCCAGTGCCGCGGCCGCCGCTGCGCGAGTGCCTGCTGTGGATCGGGCTGGCGATGACCGCCTCGATTCTGCTCCTGGCGCTGACCCGTCACCTGACGCAGGACGTCGCGCCGGTGCCGTTCCTCTGGGTGCTGCCGCTGAGCATCTACCTGCTGAGCTTCATTCTCTGCTTCGATGCGCCGCGCTACTATCATCGCCGCGGTTTCCTGATCGCGCTGCCGATCGCCTTCATCGCCCTCGACCAGGTTCTCGCCGAAGTCGGCATGCCGGTGCCGCTGCTGGTCAGCCTGCTCTGCGGTGCCCTCTTCGTCTTCTGCATGGTCTGTCACGGCGAGCTGGTGCGGCGGCGACCGCCGGTGCGTCACCTGACGCTGTTCTACCTGATGCTGTCGATCGGCGGCGCGCTCGGCGGCAGCCTGGTCGGTCTGCTCGCGCCGGCGCTGTTCAACGCCTACTTCGAGCTGCCGATCGGGCTTTTCCTCTGCGCCGTGCTGGTGATCATCGTCCTCTGGCCGGAAGTCAAGCCGATCTGGCGCTGGCTGCTGCTCGCGGCCCTCGCCATCTACGGTTACCGGCTGGCGGGAATATCGATCGATTACGTCGAAGATTACCGGCGCGTCATGCGCAACTTCTACGGCCAGTTGCGCGTCGACGACGTCAGCGAGGACGACCTCGGCATCAAGCGCAGGATGTTCCACGGCCGCATCAACCACGGCGAGCAGTTCATCGCCCCCGAGCACAGCCGGCGAGCGACAGCCTACTACTGCGAGCAGTCGGGAATCGGCCAGGCGCTGCTCAGCCTGCCGACCGACCGGCCGCGCAGGATCGGTGTCCTCGGCCTCGGCGCTGGCACGCTCGCGACCTACGGCCGGCAGGGCGACGAGATGCGGCTGTACGAGATCAACGACCAGGTTCTCGAGCTCGCGCGCAGCGACTTCAGCTACCTGGCGGAAAGCCGGGGGCGCATCGTGCCGGTGCTCGGCGATGGCCGCCTGATGCTCGAGGGCGAAGCACCGCAGGCCTTCGACCTGCTTGCCATCGACGCCTTCTCGGGCGACTCGATCCCGGCGCACCTGCTGACCCTCGAAGCGATGCAGTCCTATCTGCGGCACATGCAGGGCGACGGCATCCTCGCCGTGCACATCACCAACCGCTACCTCGACCTGCAGCCGGTGGTCGCCGCCGCGGCCGCGAAGTTGGGGCTGAGCGTCCTCGTCGTCGAGCTCGAACCGGCTGCCGGCGACGTCTTCTGCCGCCGCTCGCTGTGGGCGCTGATCGTCCGGCCCGAGCGCGTAGCCAGCCTGCAGGCGGCGATCGGCGCCGCCCGGCCGCTGCCCCCGCGGCCGGGCTTCACGGCATGGACCGACGGTTTCTCGAACCTGCTCGGGATTCTGAAGTGAGCGCAGGGGGGCGCCTCGTCGCACGATCCTTGGCAGGCACGGAGCAGCAGGCGGCGGAGCAGGGGTCTTGAGGACAGACGCGTGTCGAATCGGCGATTGACCGTGATCCGGCAACCCCGGATACTCTCGCCGGTGGCACCGGGATCCCGATTCTTCATGTTCACCCGAGGGGGTGCAGGTGGGCGGCGGAAAGATCTTCATCAGCTATCGGCGCAAGCACGCCACCGGATCGGTGCGGGCGTTGTACCACGAGCTGCTGCGCTGCTTCGGCAGCGAGGCCGTGTTCTTCGACCTCGCGAGCCTGGACATCGGCGCGCAGTTCCCCGACGCGTTGCGCGCTGCCATCCGGCAGGCGGCCGTCACGCTGGCCGTGATCGACTCCGAATGGCTGCACGCGCTGTTGACCAACGCCAACGCCAGACCGGCGGGCGGCTCGGTGGACTACGTGCGGGAAGAGCTGAAACTGGCCCTCACGCTGCAGGCCGCGTCGCCCAGCGAGCGCTGGGTAATCCCCGTGCTGTGCGAATGCCACGAGATGCCCAACGCCAACGCCCTCACCCCCGAGCTGAAGTCCGACCTCGGCGCCCTGTGGGCCGCCAACAAGAGCCTGACGCTCGCCGGCGAGCACAAGGTCTGGGAGTTCGCCGTCCGCGACCTGATCAGGCGGCTGCGCGCGCTGGGTGCCGGGCAGTTGTTCGTCGTCGCCGACGACGAACACCGTTTCCGGCGCGCGTCTGCCGAAGTCAAGGCGCTGCTCGCCGATGACGACCTGAAGCCGCTGCGGCAGGCTTGGGAGTCCGATCCGCTGGCCAACCATTCCAGCGCCGATGTCCAGTCGCTGGTGGATGCCCTGGGTGCCGCGCTGCACCAAGCGCAGGGCGAATGGAAGATCGGCACCGACCGGCTCCCGTTCGCGCAGGAGAAGTGCCGCAGCATCCTGTCGCTGCTGTATTCACTCGCGATCGACGGTGTCAAGCTGCGCGCCTGGCTCGAGCGCGACGACCTGGAGCCGATGCCGGTCGAATCAGTCGCCACGCTTGCCTTTGTCCACGCCGTCGCGCGCAACCGCACGGTGCAGTTTCTGCCGGTCAATGCCGAAGGCGATTGGAGCGTCAAGGGCACTGCCGATCTGTCGCAGCTCGATGCCGGCATCGGCCAGGACCGCGAGGCCGCGGTGCACGCGATCTTTCATCGGCAGGTGCTGCCGGCCAGCAAGGCGACGATCAGGACGCCGCTGCGGGGCAACGAACTCAAGAAGCTCGTGGCGCGCATGGACACGCGCGCCAATCAGCAGGGGATTGCTTTCGTCGTTACCGACGAGGCCCGACCTGGCGCCGTGGCGCCCGCCGATGTGCACGAGATCGCGCGCCAGTTGCGCGCAGCGGCGGTGATCCGCTCCGGCGAGGAGGGCGGTCTGCTGCACGTGGACGAAATCGAGTTCAATCAGCATGTCTTCGGCGTGCTCGAAGCCATCGAGGAGATCCAATGACCCCTCCGCAGTACCCCATCGACCAGGGCATCGCCATCCCCGCCCAAGGCACCTGGCCCGCTTCGGTGCACCTGTTCAAGGAGCCTGCCGCCGCAGCGCTGCGCGCGGCCGAGGCCACCGGCAGGCCGCTGCTGGTGCGCGGCCTGCCCGGTGTCGGCAAGAGCGAGACCGCACGCGCGGCGGCGGCCTTTGCGCTGCGGCCTTTCCTGCCGGTGGTGATCGACGGCCGCACCGAACCCGAGGACCTGAAGTGGCGCGTCGATGCCGTCAAGCGCCTGTCGGACGCGCAGGGCCAACGCGCGAAAGCTGAGCTGGCCTATGTGCGCCCCGGCGTGCTCTGGTACGCGTACGACTGGAACGGCGCGCACGCGCAGGCACGCCGCGCCGGCCTGAAGGCGGGCGACGCCGTCGCGCCCGCAGACTGGGATGCCGCCACCCAGCGCAGCGTGGTGCTGCTCGACGAGATCGACAAGGCCGACCCCGACCTGCCCAACGCACTGCTGGAAGTGCTGGCCAACACCGGTTTCATGCCACCCTTTGCCGGCGCGCGCCCGGTGGCCTGCAGCGAGGCGACGCGGCCGCTCGTCGTCATCACCACCAACGAAGAGCGCGAACTGCCGGCCGCCTTCCTGCGCCGCTGCCTGGTGCTGACCCTGGAACTGCCGAAGGAGCGCGAGGCCCTGAAGGCGGAACTGCTGCGGCTGGCCCTGCAGCACGCGCCGCGCTGGTCCAAGCCGCCGGGTGCCGGCGATGCGCCGCTGATCGACGAGCCGCAGATCACGAGTGCTGCCGACCTGTTCCTCGACGTGCGCGCCGAGGCGCAGCGCAAGGGCGACTACCTGCCCAGTACCTCCGAGTTCCTGGATCTGGTGCGCGCGCTCGCCAGCCTGTACCCGGGCGACGCCAAGGCGCAAGGAGAGCAGCTCGGGGCCTTGCTGCCGCTCGTCACCAAGAGCCTGCAACCCGGCTCGGCCTGAGCACCCGGCGATGTCCCGCCTGCCGTGGCAATCGGGTGGCGTGCTGCGATGACCTCGCCCGCCGCCACGCACGGGAGCCGCCACGCCGTCGGCCTGGGCGATCTTCTGCGCGCGCTGCACGCCACGCAGCCGGCCGAATGGCCCTGGGTCGCCGCCGCGCACGGCTGGCCCGACGCCGCGCAGGCCGAGCGTGCACGCCTGGCGCGGGCGCGCCACGAAGCGCGACCAGCAGAGCCGGACCGCGACGCCGATCGCCAGCCACTCCCGCCGCCGCCATCCCCGACGCCGCAACCGCCGCCGCCTGCCGAGCAGCTGTCGAAGCAGACGTTCTGGCGCGTCGCATCCGATCTGGTCGACCCCGCTGCGCGCACCGAGGCACCCGACTGGCTTGAGCAGCCGGTCACCGCCGCGGCGGCCGACTTCGAAAGCGACCCCGCTGCCCGCCCACCCGCCCCGGTGCCGCTGGTGCGGCCGGGCCAGGCGGCGAGCTTTCTGCGCCGCCATCTGGCGCGCCAGCGCCCTGGTGCCGGCATCGACCTCGCGCGCGTGCTGCAGGCGCTGGTGCGCCAGCGCCCGCTGCTGCAGCTGCCGCGCCGCATGCACCGCCGCTGGCCGGCGCGGCTGCAACTGGTGTACGACGCGCAGCCGGCGCTCGGGCCTTTGCACGAAGACCTGCGTGAACTGGCCGACCAGATCGCGCGGCGGCTGGGGCCGCGGCTCGAGCTGTTTGTCGTCGAGGGGCTGCCCGGTCGGTGGACCGATGCCAAGGGCCAGTCGGTGCCGGCGCCAGCGGCCGGCGCGGCGACACTGGTGCTGGGCGACGCCGGCCTGATGCAGGGCGGACCCGCGCATGCGGCGCGCTGGTGCGCTTTCGCCCGCCGCGGCGCAGCCGCCGGGTTCCGGCCGCTGCTGCTGGCCCCGGTGCCCCGCCGCCTGGCGCGGCGTGACACCGCGTCGGCGTTCGACACCGTGCTGCTCGGCGCCGGCCGGGCGATGCGCACCGTGCGCGCTGCCCGGCTGCCGGCCCACCCCGGCGCCGACGACGCCGCGCCGCGGCTGCCGGCACAACGCGACGGCACAGCCAGCAGCGGCCCGCCGGCCGAAGTCGTGGCGCCGGACCTCGCGCCGTTGCGCGCGGCGATCTACGGTAACCCCTGGGTGACGCCGGCGCTGCTGCGTGCCTTGCGCCTGACGCTGCAGGCGCATGGGCACGCTCTCGACGTGGCGAGCGAGGCCGAACTGTGGCAAGACCCCGGCGTCAGCGCCAATGGACTGGCGTGCACGCTGCAGCCCGACCAGCACGACAACGCAGCGGCCGACTTCAGCGCCCTGCCCAAGCCGCTGCGCGACGAGCTGGTGGCGCTGCACTGGCAGCACCTGCTGGCCGCCTCGCCGCTGCTGCGAGCCGAGTACGCCCGTGCGCTGCGCCCCGTGCTGGCCGGCGAGCCCGCCGGCGACGCGGCGCGGGACCGCATCGAGGACGGCATCGACGCGGCGACCGAGCTGTCGCGCCGGGCCTGCCAGGTGCTGGCCAGGCAGCCGGGCGCCCTGGCGCAGGCGCTGGCCGGTTACCTCGGCCGTCTCGGCCAGCGGTGGCCGGAGCAGGTGGCGGGCGATGACGAAGCGCTACAAGCCGCCTGGGCGCTGGCGCACCGGCAGGCCCTGGCCGACGGGCGCATCGCGCCGCTGCCCGGGCTCGACGCCGCGCGCGTGGCCTGGGCGCTGGCGCGTGACGAGGCCGGCCCGCGCCGCTTTGCGCTCGCGCTGCAGGGGTTGCCGCGGCAGGGCGCCGCTGCCCCGCCGCGCTGGGCGCTGCGCATGCACGAGCCGGTGGCCGCTGCGCCAGCGCCGCCCAGCGCGCTGCTGGGCAACCTGGCCAGCCGCTGGACGCGGGTGCGGCCAGCCGCGGCGCAGGCCGACGCCGGTCTCGATCACTGGCTGGCCGCAGACCGGCCGCTGGTGCTGGACGCGTCGCAACCCGTCGAACTGCGCAACGCCGCGCGCATCAGCGTGCTCGAGCCGTTCACCAAGCCCGAATGGGCGCGTGCGATCCGCTTCGAGTCCGGCGAGTGGCAGGCGCTGGCGCCGGATGGGCGCTGGCTGACCTGGCGGCCACGGCTTCGTTACGCGTCGGTCGGCGGTCGCCTCAGCGAGCCGGGCGCGTGGCTGCCGCCCGCCGGTGCGTGGGTGGACGACCGGGATGGCCGCGCTCGCGAGCGATTCGACAGCGCGTTCCTGTCGCGACCGCATTGGGCCGGCGCGCACGGCGTGGACGCGCAGGGCCCTTGGGCCGAGGTCACCGTGAGCGGCCGCCACGGCACCGCCATGCAGCGTTTCCGCTGGATTCCGCTCGGCGAGTTCTGGATGGGATCGCCCGACAGCGAGCCCGAGCGGCTCGCTGACGAAGCCCGCCACCGCGTCGTGCTGACGCAGGGATTCTGGCTGGCCGACAGCGCGTGCACGCAGGCGCTGTGGCGCGCGGTGCTCGGCGAGAAGCCGAGCCGGTTCGGGGACGACCCCGAGAACCCGGTCGAGCGGGTGAGCTGGAATGACATCAGCGAGCGCTTCCTGCCCGAGCTGAACCGGTGCGTGCCGGGGCTGGCAGCCGGGCTGCCGACGGAAGCGCAATGGGAATACGCCTGCCGGGCGGGCAGCGGGACGCCGTTCTGGTTCGGCGAGCAGATCACGACCGAGGAGGTGAACTACGACGGCGCCCATCCCTACAACCAAGGCCCGCAGGGCGAGTTCCGCCAGCGCACGGTGCCGGTGAAAGCGCTGCCGGCCAACGGCTGGGGGCTGTACCAGATGCACGGCAACGTATGGGAGTGGTGCCTGGACGAGTACGACGCGTACCCGAACGCCCCGGTGGTCGATCCGAAAGACCACCGGCTCCTGCAAGAGCAGGGTCGTGCGGCCGCGGGCCGCCGGCGGGTGCTGCGCGGTGGGGGCTGGTTCAGCAACGGCGGGCTCTGCCGTTCTGCGCTGCGCATCGCGCACGGGCCGGATGTGCGCATCGACAGCATCGGCTTCCGCCTGGCCCGAGGGCTTGCTGCGGCAGGAGGGCCGGAGGCCGAGGCCGGCGGAGCCGGCGGAATTGCGCAGCGGGCGGAGCGCGGGGCAGCGCGGGGGCGGCCGTTCCGCGACACCGGTATCGTTGGCAAGAACCCGAAAGGCAAGAAGTGAAACTCAAGCCTGGCGCAGGCCGAAGGCCTGCCGCCCTACGCGGTGTTCAGCAACGAGCAGTTGGCCGCCTTCGTGCAACGGCGCATCAGCCCCGAGCAGGCGCTGGCTGCGGTGGAGGGTGTCGGCGAGGGCCGGTTGCAGCGCTACGGCAACACGTTCCTCGAACTGCTGCGGCAGGCTGTGCCCGGGCTGCCGCCGGCCGCCGCACTGCCGGCCGATCGACCGGCGAGCGCCACAGGATGACGCACACCGTGCGCATCGAACTCGCCGACG
>JAEUOM010000224.1 GCA_016788495.1 Accumulibacter sp.
GCATTGTCGAACCAGACCAGCGGCTTGCCATTGACGCGCTCGGCGAGAATGGGGAAGTCGCGGCGTACCGCCTGCACGTCGAAAGCGGGGAAACGTGTGGCATCGACCGGCGGCAGCGAAGCGGGCTGGTCGAGGAAGTAATAGCCGCTGCCACCGGGCGGTTGACCCGGCGCTGCCTCTGGCAGTGAGCGTTCGCCGGCGAGCTCGGCGAGTACCCGGCGCAGGGCGGCCTCACCCGGCAGTTCAAAGGGGTGGGCGACGACGTGATTCTCCGCCGTGGGTGCCTGGTGGGCTGACGACAGCGCCGCCGCTTCCCCGAGAAAGTAATACGGCGATCCCGGCACACCCGAGGGCGCGCTGATTGGTGCAGTCAGCGGCAAGGCGGCGGCATGGGCCTCGGGTACGCCGAACTCGGGCGGAAGCGGGCCAGCCGCGGCCGGCGCCTGCGTGCCCGCGGGCACTCCTGCGCGCTGCAGTGCCGGCTCCGGCTCGCCGACGGCCAGGTCGTTGACTGCGGGTGCCGGTGGCGACTGGCTTGCGCTTCCCGGCAATGCCCGGAAAAGCTCCCCAGCGAGGCGGGCCAGAGCCGTCTCGTCCAGTAAGTCGCCGGCGGCCGCGAGGCTGAAGGGGAGGGCGCCAATCGGCGAATCAGCGGTAGGTGTGGGCATATTCATGGTACCTGTCGATCTCCACGTCATCGAGTACGGCGAGTGCGTCTTCCGCATGGACAGCCAGCGAGCAATAGAGCGAAATCAGGTACGAGGCGATGGCATTGCGGTCGATGCCCATGAAGCGTACCGACAGGCCGGGACTCTGCTCGCCCGGCAGGCCCGGCTGATAGAGGCCGACGACCCCCTGCCGCCTGTCGCCGACCCGCAGCAGCAGAACCTTGGTCTTTCCGTCATCGACCGGCACCTTGTCCGACGGGATCAGCGGGATGCCGCGCCAGGTCAGGAACTGCGAGCCGAAGAGCGAAACGGTCGGCGGCGGGACGCCGCGGCGGGTGCACTCGCGGCCAAAGGCGGCAATGGCGAGCGGGTGGGTGAGGAAGAAGGCAGGTTCCTTCCAGACCTTGGTCAGCAAGTCATCGAGGTCATCTGGCGTTGGCGCGCCGGTCAGTGTCGTGATGCGCTGACTGTCGGCGACGTTGGCCAGCAGACCATAGTCGTCGTTGTTGATCAGTTCGCGTTCCTGCCTCTCCTTGATCGTCTCGATCGTCAGGCGCAGTTGTTCCTTGATCTGGTCGTGCGGGCTGCTGTAGAGGTCGGAGATGCGGGTATGGACGTCGAGGACCGTGGTGACCGCGCTGAGGAAGTACTCGCGTGGCGTCTCCTCGTAATCGACGAAGGTCTGCGGCAGTTCGGACTCGTCGCGCCGGGCACACGCGACCTGGACGTCACGCGGGTTCCTGACCTGGTTCAGGCGATAGATGCCGGCCTCCACGGGCAGCCACTGCAGCAGATGCGTCAGCCAGCGCGGGGAAATGGTCGGCAGCTGTGCGACGGTCTTGGTGGCATTGGCGAGCTGCCGTGCGGCGGCATCACTCAGGGCGGCTTGGTGAGGACTGTCTGCCATGGGGTACTCCTTGTGCACTCGTGACGATGGTTAGAAGAAAGATGTATGAACAAATGACTTTTTGTGCCAAGGCGAAACCTTACGCCGCCTGCGGCTGGCGGCTCAACATGCTGTAGCCATCAGCGTCGAGGCCGTCCGCTGTGCGAGATCGCGCTATTCATGCTCGCAGCGGGCGACCAGGGCCGAAAGCTCGACGTCCAGCGCGCGTGCCAGTTTTCCGGCAGTGGTCAGGGAAGGGCTGGCGACTCCGCGCTCGATCTCGCCAACGTAGGAGCGGTTGAGATCGGCCCTTTCCGCCAGCCGTTCCTGCGACCAGCCGCGCTCATTTCGCAGCTGCCGCAGGACGCATGGAAAGCGCTCTCGGAGACGACTCATATTCCGCCGCCGCCTTCGAGCACCTCATTCCGGGATACGGCCTGGGTGAGGAAGCTCCCGGGCGGTATGCTGTGGGTCAGCCAGACGTTGCCGCCGATCGACGATCCGTGACCGATGGTGACGCGCCCCAGAATGGTCGCCCCGGCGTAGATCACGACATCATCCTCGACGATCGGATGGCGTGGAGCTCCCTTTTCCAGCGAGCCGTCGGCATCGACGTTGAACCGCTTGGCACCGAGGGTCACCGCCTGGTAGAGGCGGACCCGATCGCCGATGACGGCGGTTTCACCAATGACGACGCCCGTACCGTGGTCGATGAAGAAGCTCTTGCCGATGCGCGCGCCAGGGTGGATGTCGATGCCGGTGGCGGAGTGCGCGAGTTCGGCGACGATGCGCGCCAGCAGGGGCACGCCCAGCCGGTAGAGCCTGTGCGCCAGGCGGTGATGGATGATGGCCAGCGTTCCGGGATAACAGAGCACGATCTCGTCTACGCTGCGTGCCGCCGGATCACCTCGGTAAGCGGCTTCGACGTCGCTGTCGAGGACGATGCGGATCCCCGGCAAGGCAGCCGCAAACTGCCGCACGATGGCGACGGCATCGGTCTCGATCGTCGCTGCGTCAACCTCTGGGTCGTGGCGGGACACGTGCGTCAGCTCGAGCCGGACCTGGTCCAGCAGGCTGCGCAGGGCGCTATCGAGCGTATGGCCGACGTAGAAGTCCTCTCCGGGGCCCTGTTGCAGGTCGGGCGGACCGAGGCGCATCGGGAAGAGTGCGCCGCAAAGTTTGTCCACGATCTCGCGCAAGGCCTCGCGGGATGGGAACTCGCGGCATCCCGATTCGAGCGGACGATGCTGTGCCGCGCGCCACTGCTCGCGGGCAAGGCGCAGATCGCGGACGATGTCGTCGAGCTTCCAGAGCGATGGTGCTGCGTCCGGCAAGCGGCGAAGTGGCGCGTTCATCGATTGACTCCCCGCAAGCACTGATCAATCCTGGACCCAGGGCAGGCCGTGGTAGCGCCAGCCACCAGTCGCGCCGCGTTGCCCGTCGGCTGTGATCTCGCCCTCGAAGCCTTCGAGGACGTTGAACACGCGCGTGAAGCCTGCCCGCGTCGCGGCCTCCGCGGCTGCGGCCGAGCGCTTGCCGCTGCGGCAGATGAGGAGGATGGCTTGGTTCTTGCCTGCCTTGCCCGCCAGTTCACGGGTGAAACGGGGATTCCTGCTCAACGCGGCGCCGGACTGCCACTGGACCAGCGGCGTGCCGGGGACGTGGCCGACGTACTTGTATTCCTCCGCGGTGCGCACGTCGATGAGGATCGCTGCGCCAGCGGTGGCCAGAAGCCACGCCTCCTCCGGCGTGACCGTGCCGGCGTAGGGAAGGCTGTCGCGCCGCGCGCGCGCGGTCGCTGCGGCCAGAATGCCGTGCACGTCGCACTGACTGTCGTCCGCGACATGGGCGGCGGGCATCGGGGCAAGTTCGAGTTGGGCTGTGGCCAGCATCGCAGTCTCCTGGAAATGGAAAGCCGAGCGTGGTCGTGTCGGCCTGAGGGCGCCACTCTAGTCGCGGCGCTCGGCCCGGCGAACGAAGAAAAACTGCATTGCTTATAACTGCAGGGCGAGAGCCGCCCGACGCAATTCCTCGAAGAAGGCGAGGCCCTGCGGCCACGGACCATGACCCGAGTCGACGTTGATGTGGCCGGCGCTGCCGATGTTCCGGTAACTGCTGCCCCAGACACCAGCCCAGCGCTCGGCGACGGTGGCCCTGACCCACGGATCGTCGTTGCTTGCCACGATCATGCTGGGAAAGCGAAGCCGCTCCTGTGGCAGAAGGGCTGCCAGACCGAAGCGGTCGGGATCCGCCGGGGCGACGAGTAGAGCGGCACGGACGCGGCCCGGCCAGAGATAGCCGGCACGGACGGCCGCCAGGCAGCCAAAGCTGTGGGCGACGATCCAAACCGCCTCGTTCTGGGCGGCGATGACCTCGCCGACGCGCGCCGCCCATCCGGCAAGGCGCGGATTTTCCCAGTCAGCCTGGTCGACACGCCGGGTATCGCCGAGCCTGTGCTCGAACCACGTCTGCCAGTGATCCGGCCCGCTGTCGTGCAGGCCGGGGACGATGAGGATCGCGGCCATCGAACTGCCCCTCAGGACAGGCTGTCCTTCCACATGGTCGTCGCCCAGGCCCGCGTATACAGTCCTTCTTCGACCGACGGCTCCTTCGATACGCCGCCAGAGCCGTCGACGACCAGTGGCACCTTCTTCTCGGGATGATAGCGGTGCACCGAGTCGACGTGGATCGCACGCTTGTCGTCAATCAGTGAGTAGCAGGTATTCGCCATCAGGGTCGGCTGCGGCTCGCGGCCAGAGAGGATCTCGACGATTGCTGCCGCCGCCGCCTTGCCATGCTGGTTGGCCATGTGCGCCGACTTGGGCATCAGCGGCGCGGCCTGCAGAGCGTCGCCGAGGACGTGGATGTTCCTGACCGCCGTCGACTCGAGGCTGATCCAGTTCACGTCGGCCCAGCGGTCGTTGACATTGACCACTCCGACAATACGGGCGATGTCGGCGGCGCGCTGTGGCGGCAGCAGGTTGAGTACATCGCCTCGCTCCTTGTCGCCCAGTTCGCTGCTGACGATCCGGGTCACCGGGTCGACGGCGACCACATTCCAACCGGGCCGGTACTCGAGGATGTCCTTGTAGTCGCTCTCCCAGACACCGAGGAAAAGCCTTTCCTTGGAGCTTCTTGCAAAACTCCCGCGGCGCCAGTTGCTGCGCCGCAGCATTCGCTCTCGGGGAGCGATTTTTCTTGCGCACGAAGCCGGTCCGGCCGAGTTGCTAACCTGATGGCATAGTTTTCTGAATCCGGCGCGAACCC
>JAEUOM010000227.1 GCA_016788495.1 Accumulibacter sp.
GTTGAAGCCAAAAGAAAAAAGGCGAACTAGCGTTCGCCTTTCGATACTGGCGGAGTGGACGGGGCTCGAACCCGCGACCCCCGGCGTGACAGGCCGGTATTCTGACCAACTGAACTACCACTCCACAGAACACGCTGCACAATCCATCCTGCTGCTCCTGGTGGGTGCTGACGGGCTCGAACCGCCGACATCCAGCTTGTAAGGCTAGCGCTCTACCAACTGAGCTAAGCACCCACGGTTTGACCAAACTTGAGGCGCGAGTCTAACGCATCCGCCAACACTTGGCCAGACCGGCAGGCGGCGCCGTAACGGGCGGCGGCCGGCGATCGGCCGCCGCACCCGATCAGTGCGTGAGACCGGCGGACCCAGCCGCAGCGGGTTCGGGAGTACTCGTCGCTACCGTTGGAGGTACGTCAGCGCCGTCGACGACCGACGGCTGGGGCTTGCGCTCGAGGGCGTGCTCGAGTACCTGATCGATCCAACGCACCGGAATGAGCTCGAGCTTGTTCTTGATGTTGTCCGGAATCTCGGCCAGATCCCGAACATTCTCTTCCGGTATCAGAACCCGGGCCAGTCCGCCCCGGACAGCCGCCAGCAGCTTCTCCTTGAGACCGCCGATCGGCAGTACCTCGCCGCGCAGGGTGATCTCGCCGGTCATCGCCACATCGCAACACACCGGGATGCCGGTCAACACCGACACCAGAGCGGTGCAGATGCCGACTCCTGCCGACGGCCCGTCCTTGGGAATCGCCCCCTCCGGCAAATGGATGTGGATATCACTTTTCTGGTAAAAATCGTGGTCGATTCCCATTGACTGCGCGCGCTTGCGCACCACGGACAGCGCCGCCTGAACCGATTCCTGCATCACCTCGCCGAGCTTGCCGGTGGTCGTCGTCTTCCCTTTGCCGGGCAGGACGACCGCCTCGATGGTCAGCAGTTCTCCGCCAACCTCGGTCCACGCCAGCCCCGTGACTTGGCCGATCTGGTTCTCGCGCTCGGCGACACCGAAGTTGTAGCGGCGAACGCCGAGAAACTTGTCGAGATTGCGCGCACTCACCGCGACCTTGCCCTGGCTCTTGCGCAGCAACAGGGTCTTCACCACCTTGCGACAGATCTTCGAGATGTCGCGCTCGAGCGAACGGACACCGGCCTCACGCGTGTAATAGCGAACGATGTCGCGCAAAGCGCTTTCAGCCACCGTCAGCTCGGTCGTCTTCAGCCCGTTGTTCTTCATCTGCTTGGGCAGCAGGTAGCGCTGGGCGATATTGACCTTCTCGTCCTCGGTGTAACCCGAGAGGCGGATCACCTCCATGCGATCAAGCAACGGCGCCGGAATGTTCAAGGTGTTCGCCGTCGCCACGAACATCACTTCCGAAAGATCGTACTCGACCTCGACGTAATGGTCGACGAAGGTCGAGTTCTGCTCCGGATCGAGCACCTCGAGCAGCGCGGAACTGGGATCACCACGAAAATCCTGTCCCATCTTGTCGACTTCGTCGAGCAGGAACAGCGGATTCCGGACAGCGATCTTGCTCATGTTCTGCAGGATCTTGCCCGGCATCGAACCGATGTAGGTCCGCCGGTGGCCGCGGATCTCGGCTTCGTCGCGTACTCCGCCAAGACTCATGCGGACGAACTTGCGCCCGGTGGCGCGCGCGATCGACTGGCCGAGCGAGGTCTTGCCGACACCGGGCGGCCCGACCAGACAGAGGATCGGCGCCTTCAGGCGATCAACCCGTTGCTGCACCGCCAGATACTCGATGATCCGCTCCTTCACCTTCTCCAGACCCCAGTGGTCGGCATCGAGAATCCTGCCGGCGGCGGCCAGATCCTTGCTGATCCGCGTCCGCTTGCGCCATGGCAGGCCAATCAGTGTTTCGATGAAGTTGCGCACGACCGTCGCTTCCGCCGACATCGGCGACATCAGCCGGAGCTTGCGGAACTCCGACTGCGCCTTGGCAAGCCCTTCCTTGCTCATCCCGGCAGCCTTGACCTTGCGGTCGAGTTCCTCCAGATCGGCACCATCCTCCCCCTCCCCGAGTTCCTTCTGGATCGCCTTGACCTGCTCGTTGAGATAGTACTCGCGCTGACTCTTCTCCATCTGGCGCTTGACGCGGCCGCGGATTCGCTTCTCCACCTGCAGGATGTCGATCTCCGCTTCGAGTTGCGCCAGCAGGCGCTCTATACGCGCACGGACGTCGAACAACTCGAGGATTTCCTGCTTCTGCTCGAGCTTCAGCGGCAGATGCGCGGCAATCGTGTCGGCCAGTCGTCCGGCCTCTTCAATGCCGGCGATCGAGGTCAGGATCTCAGGGGGTATCTTCTTGTTGAGCTTGACGTACTGATCGAACTGCGCGATGACCGCACGCCGCAGCGCTTCCACCTCGTGGTTGACGCCAGCCTCGGCCGGAACCGGGCGCGCCTCGGCCAAGAACATGTCCGGCCGCGAATCGATGGCCTGCAGGCGAGCGCGCTGCCCCCCCTCGACCAGAACCTTGACCGTGCCGTCGGGCAGCTTGAGCATCTGCAGGATGTTGGCGAGACAGCCGACGCCGTACAGATCCTCGGCTTCGGGCTCGTCCTTGACCGCCGACTTCTGCGCCACGAGGAGGATGCTCTTGCCGGCCTCCATCGCCGTCTCCAGAGCCTTGATCGACTTCGGGCGACCGACAAAGAGCGGGATGACCATATGCGGAAACACGACCACGTCGCGCAGCGGCAACAGCGGCAGTTGAACCGGCTCGGCAGACAGCTTCGGGGGTGCAGACATGGGTTGTGCCCTATAGGTGAAAGCTCTTGCTGGATATGGTGGCAGGAGCCCGTAATTCAAGCCGCAGCGAAGGCGGCCAGGACGTCAGTTGCCGCCAGAAACCTTCTGCTGATCCGCGTAGATCAGCAGCGGCTTGGCGTCACCGACGATCACCCCCTCGTCGATGACGACCTCTGTGACATCCTCCATGCCGGGAAGTTCGTACATCGTGTCGAGCAGGACCCCCTCGAGGATCGAGCGCAAACCACGCGCTCCGGTCTTCCGTTCGAGCGCCTTGCGGGCAATCGCCATCATTGCCGCCGGCCGTATTTCGAGCCCGACCCCCTCCATGGCGAACAGCTTCTGGTATTGCTTGACCAGTGCATTCTTCGGTTCGACGAGGATTTCCACCAGCGCCGCCGCCGACAGCTCTTCAAGGGTGGCGATGACCGGCAGCCGCCCGATGAGTTCGGGTATCAGACCGAACTTGATCAGATCCTCGGGTTCAACGGTTCGCAGGACATCGCCGATCGCCCGCTTGTTGTCCTTGCTGCGGACCTCGGCGCCAAAGCCGATGCCACCTCGCTCGGAGCGATTGCGAATCACCTTGTCGAGGCCATCGAAAGCACCGCCGCAGACGAACAGGATGTTCGTCGTGTCGACCTGCACGAAGTCCTGGTTGGGATGCTTGCGGCCACCCTGGGGCGGCACCGAGGCAACCGTCCCTTCGATCAGCTTCAGCAGCGCCTGCTGCACTCCTTCGCCCGACACGTCGCGCGTGATCGACGGATTGTCCGACTTGCGCGAGATCTTGTCGATCTCGTCGATGTACACGATGCCGCGCTGCGCCTTCTCGGTGTCGTAGTCCGCCTTCTGCAGCAGCTTCTGGATGATGTTCTCGACATCCTCGCCGACGTAACCGGCTTCGGTCAGGGTCGTCGCATCGGCCATCACGAAGGGAACGTCGAGCATGCGGGCGAGCGTCTGTGCCAGCAGGGTCTTGCCCGAGCCGGTCGGCCCGATGAGCAGGATGTTGCTCTTGGCGAGTTCGATCTCGTCGCTGGTCTTGCTGAAGTGCCGCAGCCGCTTGTAGTGATTGTAAACCGCGACCGACAGGATGCGCTTCGCCTGGTCCTGCCCGATCACATACTGATCCAGGAGCGCCGAAATCTCCCGCGGGGTCGGCAGCTCGCCCTTGCCACCCTTGCCGCCCCCTTGGTCGGCGGCGATCTCGTCGCGAACGATATCGTTGCACAGCTCGATGCACTCGTCGCAAATGAACACCGACGGTCCGGCGATCAGCTTCTTGACCTCGTGCTGGCTCTTGCCGCAGAACGAGCAGTAGAGGAGTTTCTCAGTACCACTTTTCTTTTCCGACATCTCGTCTACCTCACAGTCGAGCCCGACCGGGGCTGCCCGGATGCGCCGTCAGAGCGCCGCCTGCCGATTGGCCAGTACCTTGTCGATCAAGCCATATTCTGCCGCTTCCTGCGCCGAAAGGAAATTGTCGCGATCGGTATCGCGTTCGATCCGCTCGATCGCCTGCCCCGTGTGCCGCGCCATGAGTTCATTGAGCTTGGCGCGCAGCGACAGGATCTCCTTCGCATGGATCGCGATATCCGAAGCCTGCCCCTGGAAGCCACCCATCGGCTGGTGGATCATCACCCGCGAGTTGGGCAGGGCAAAGCGCTTGCCGGCAGCTCCGGCAGCCAGCAGGAAGGCCCCCATCGAGCACGCCTGCCCCATGCATAGGGTCGAGACATCGGGCTTGATGAACTGCATCGTGTCGTATATCGACAACCCGGCCGAGACCGCGCCGCCCGGCGAGTTGATGTAGAAGTGGATGTCCTTGTCGGGGTTCTCGGCTTCGAGAAACAACAGCTGCGCGACCACGAGGTTCGCCGTCACGTCATTGACGGGACCAACGAGAAAGATCACTCGCTCCTTCAGCAGACGCGAGTAAATGTCATAGGCGCGTTCGCCACGACCGCTCTGCTCGATCACCATCGGCACCAGACCAAGTGCCTGCGGGTCCCAACTACCTGCGGGGTCAATGCCCATTTTCGTTTCCTTGGTTGCCGTCAAACTCGCTGTCGCGACGCACGAAGCCCCTTCTGCCCCCCGTGCGCGAAGATCGTCAGGGACCAGCGAAGCCGACGATGCAGGCGGCGCAATGCGGCGGCTTGCGCCACTTCGCCGCCAGCCCCGTCAAGTCCCGTGTCAAGCTTGTTGCCCCATCAGCTCGGCAAAGGCCACGGGCTTGTCGCGAACCGCCACCCGCTGCAGAACCCAGTCGACCACGTTCGCCTCAATTGCCGCACCCTCGAAATCGTTCAGGCGCTCGGCCTTGGCATAGTACCAGCGAACGACCTCTGGCGGATTGTCGTAGCTTTGCGCTGCGTCCTCGACCAGCTCCTTCACCTGCGCCGGCTGCGCCTGCAGATTGTTGAGCCGGACGATTTCCGACAGGATCAGACCGATCGATACCCGGCGCCGGGCCTGATCGGTGAACCACTCCGGCCGCATCGGCAGGTCCTTGACCTGCATGCCGCGCTGCTCCATGTCCTGACGCGCCGCCTGCATCAGCCGCTCGACCTCTCTCTGGATCAGTGCCTCCGGCACCTGCAGCGGGTTTGCCTGCAACAACACATCCATCACCTGGGCGGTAATCCGGCCCTGCAGACGCTTCTTCACTTCCCGCCGGAGGTTGGCCTCGATCTCGGCCCGCATCTGCGTCAGGTCCCCGTCCTCGACACCCAGAGCGCGGGCGAAATCGCCGTCGAGTTCCGGCAGTACCGGCTCGCAGACTTCCTTGAGCGCGATGTCGAAGGTCACCGACTGACCCGCCAGATCCTTGGAAAAGTACTCGGCCGGGAAGGTCATGTCGAACGACTTGGCTTCGCCGGCGCGCGTACCGATGACTGCATTCTCGAAGTCGGAAAGCATCTTTCCTTCCCCGAGGACGAAACGGTAGTCCTTGCCCTGGCCACCGGCAAAGGGTTCGCCATCCTTCTTGCCGAGGAAGTCGATGGTGACACGGTCGGCCAGAGCCGCCGCACGGTCGACCGGCTCGTAACGCACGCGCTGCTTGCGCAGAATCTCCAGCGTGCTGTTGATCTCCTCGGCACCGACCTCGAGCACCGGCCGTTCGACTTCGACGCCGGCCAGATCACTCAGCCTGACTTCCGGGTAAACCTCGAAAGTCGCCGAGAAATCCATGTGCGTCGTACTGCCGCTGTTGTTCGCCTCGATCTTCGGCATACCGGCGACGCGCAACCTCTGGGCGCTGACCGCCTCGCCGAACAAACGCCCCAGTGCCTCCTGCAGGGCGTCCAGGCGTGCCTGGTCGCCATACTGCTGCCTGACGATGCTGGCCGGCACCTTGCCTGGGCGAAAGCCCGGCAGCTTCATGTTCTTGCCCAGGCGCCGCAGCCGCTGATCGACCTCCCGCTCGAGTTCGTCTATCGGCACCGACAGCTCAAGGCGGCGCTCGAGGGCACTTGCCACGGGTGCAGCTGTGTTAGCGTTAGTTTCCATTGAAAATCCTTGTGATACAGGCTGAAATGTGACTCGAACCAGAGATCGCCGCGAACGACCCCAGGCGCCTCCTGACAGTGCTCCGCCGGCAGCCGATGCGACCGCCGGTGGGCTCGCCAAACGACTACGCTGCAACCGGCTCCCGCCGCGCCTGCACAACGACGACAGACCCCCGGGCGCCATCGGCAGCCACCGCCAGCCACGCAGCCGGCCATCGTGCTGCCTCTCCGCGCACGGAAAGCGAGCGATTCTACAGTATTATTAGGCGCCTCGGAACCCGCCGCTTGGCAGAGGCTCGCTGGCGCTCTGGCAGCGGGTGGAGCATTCGCCAGACCTCATGCCTGGCGCTGCGCGGCAACCGGTGCGCCGACGGGGATGAGCAGCTGTAAGGACATCCATGCACGCCGCGACAGAACCTGCGCACCCCCACGGAGAACGACCCATGCACGCCACCCTGCCCCTGTTCTCGGCCACGACTTTCCCGGCACTGGATCGCCGCTCGGTCGAGGTTCTCCAGGTCAACCTGGGCTACCGCTGCAACCAGAGCTGCCTCCATTGCCACGTCAACGCCGGTCCGCAGCGGCGCGAGGAAATGACCGCCGAGACGGTGGATGCCGTACTTGCCTTCATTTCGGCCAGCCCCGAAGTCAGGGCGCTCGACCTCACCGGCGGCGCACCGGAGCTGAACCCGCACTTCCGGCGACTGGCGGTCGCCGGCCGGCAGCGTGGCCTGCGGGTGATCGACCGCTGCAACCTGACCATTCTCGAGGAGCCCGGGCACGAGGACCTAGCCGACTTTCTCGCTACGCATCGCATCGAAGTCGTCGCCTCACTGCCGTGCTACCTCGAGGACAATGTCGAGCAGCAGCGCGGCAAGGGGAGCTTCGCCGCCAGCATCCGCGGTCTACGGCGGCTGAACGTACTCGGTTATGGCGTCGCGGGCAGCGGTCTGCAGCTCAACCTCGTCTTCAATCCGCAGGGGCCGACCCTGCCACCACCGCAGGCCGCACTGGCGGCGGCTTACCGGGAACAGCTCGGACAAAGATTCGGCATCGTCTTCAACCAGCTCTTCACGCTGGCAAACATGCCGATTCAGCGCTTTGGCTCCGTCCTGGTCTCGCGCGGCCAGTTCAACGGCTACATGCAACTGCTGCGAGCCGCCCACCGCGACGACAACGTCGCGCAGGTCATGTGTCGCAATCTGCTCTCGGTCGACTGGCAAGGCTATCTCTACGACTGCGACTTCAACCAGCAGCTCGGACTGCCTATCGGCAGGCGCGGCAGTATCCGCCTGCACATCAGCGACATCGACGCGGCGGCACTCGAGGGTCACGCGATCCGTGTCGCCGAACACTGCTACGGCTGCACCGCCGGACAGGGTTCGAGCTGTGCTGGTGCACTCGGCGACGAGCCGGCCCCAGCGCCAACCTGTGGTACCTGAGAGGTTGTGAAGAAATCGTCGCGAGCAGGCCGAGATGCCAGGCGCGAGCGAGCGAACGACGAGACACATCAGATGGATAGGCGAGGAGTGAGTGAGTGAGCAACGCCGCAGATCGGTCGCGCAGTGGATTTATTCGCAACCTCTGAGCAACCCAAGCCCGCGGATCGCGCGCACGGTGTTCTACGAGAAAAAGTACTTGCTATTCTGTTTCTTGAGAGAGTTTGCTGCAACGTAAATTGGGCATGCGCGCCACCAGCGGCTGCTCGTGACACCCCATACAGGAGGACAGGACGATGAGCAACGAGCGACTCGAGGGCATCGAAGCATGCGTCTTCGACGCCTACGGAACCCTCTTCGACTTCAACAGCGCCGCGCACGCGGCCAGCGACGAGCTCGGCAGCGATTGGCAGAGGCTTTCCGAGCTCTGGCGCCAGAAGCAGCTGCAGTACACCTGGCTGCGTGGCCTTGCCGGCCGCCACGCGGATTTCTGGCAGGTCACCGCTGAGGCGCTCGCCTACGCACTGAACACGCTCGGACTGGACCGGCCTGGCTTGCACGCGCGCCTGCTCGACCTCTACCTGCACCTCCGCTGCTATGCCGATGTGCCCGCGACCCTGCAGCAGCTGCGCGCGTGCGGAATGAAGCTGGCGATCCTCTCCAACGGCACCCCCTCCATGCTCGCCGCCGTGGTGCGCAACAGCACCCTCGACGGTGTTTTCGATGCCGTTCTGTCGGTTGAGGAGGTGGGCGTCTTCAAGCCGCACCCGGCAGTCTATCGCCTGGCGCCGCAGCGGCTGCAACTCGAACCCGCCGCCATCTGCTTCCTCTCCGCCAACGCCTGGGACGCCCATTGCGCCAAAGCCAGCGGTCTGCGTGTCATCTGGTGCAACCGCTTTGCCCAAGCCGCGGAGCGGATTCCGGAAACCCCCGACGGCGAGATCGGCGATCTCACCGAACTGCCGGCTCTCGTCTGCCCGCAGCCGTAGCCCCGGCAGCAATCACTCCGGCGGGAGCAGCAGGCTTGCAGTCTCCTGCAAGTCCTTTTCCGAAAGTACGCCGGCGGCGGCCCTGAGCTGCAACTCGCCGACCAGATACTCGTAACGCGCCTGCGCCAGGTCGCGCCTGGCGACAAACATCACCCGTTCGGCGTTGAGCACATCGACGTTGCTCCTGATCCCGCTGCGCATGCCGCGCAGCGTTCCTTCGACCGCCACGACGCTGGCGTCGACCGCCTTCTGATACGCGGCGATCTTGCTCGCGCCCGTCTCGACGGCCATGAACTGCCGCCTGACCTCGACGAGAACCTCGTTGATGGCCGCGTCCAGTTCAGCCCGGGCCCGCTCGCGGTTGGCAACCGCCTGATCGGTCAGCGCGTTGACCCGGCCGCCGGCAAAGAAGGGGATGTTCACTTGCACGCCGACGGAGTGGATGACGTTCCTCTGGTCAAGCGTCGACAGCGTTTCCCCCTGCGTGCGCGACGCCCGCGCGACCAGGTCGAGCTGTGGATAATGGCCAGCGCGATTGCGCTCGACCTCGAGGCTGGCGAACTCGAAGGACTTGCGACGAGCCCGAATCTCGGGGCTGCTCTCCTCCGCCAGAGCCGACCACTGATCGAGACCGACGCCCTGGACTGCGCTCGGGTTGAAGTCCGGACGCAGCGGCCAGAGCGGCGCCATCGCCTTGCCGGTCATCGTCTCCAGCCTGAGCATTGCCACCGACAGCCGGTCGATGGCATCGGCGCGGCCGGCGCGCGCGAGCTGCAGCCGCGATTCGGCCTCGGCCACCTCGGTGACCGTTCCCTCGCCCCCCCTGCGCCGGCGCTCGGAGGTCTCACGGTCCGAACGGTAGGCGGCGATCTCGGCATCGCTCAGGGCCAGCCTCTCGAGCGAGAACAGCACCTCGAAATAGGCCGTCGTCAGCTTGACCGCGAACTCCGCTTCCTTGCGATCGAAGACCGCGTCGCTGAAAGCCGCCTGCACGCCTCCCTGGCGGTAGCGGACGAAACTGTCGTAGTTGAACAACGGCTGTCGCAGGGCGATGGCAGCCGCCTCCTCGCGGTAATCGAGATCCTCGGTCGGACTGCCCGCCCTGGTGTAGTAAGTCCGCTCGCCCCGGTTTTTCGAATAGGCACCGGTAATGCCGATGTTCGGCAGCAATCCGGCGCGGCCGATGGCCACCGCATACTGCCCGGCGTCCCGCTCGTAGCGCGCTGCGCGCAGGGTCGGATCGTTCTGTCGCGCGGCGTGGTAGGCATCCATCAGGCCGGCCGCCAACACCCCGGATGACGAGAGCACCAGCACGAGGCCCGCGAGCCCGACAGCCCAGCGTCCCATTGTCATTCCTCGGTCAGCGCCGTCTTCATGCGATCGAGGAAGGGCTTGAACAGGTAGTTCAACATCGTCCGTTCGCCTGTCCTGATGAACACCTCGGCGGGCATGCCGGCCTTGATCTCGTGGCTCTTGAGTTTCTTCATCCCGTCCTCGGTGACGACCACCTGACCCCGGTAGAAGGGCGGCACCTTGCCCTGCGGATCGGTGGTCGCGTCGGCCGCCACCTGCACGAAGTCACCGGGAATCTGCGGCGTCGTGCGCTGGTTGAATGCCGGGAAGGTGATGTCGACCGGTGCACCGACGCGGACCTTGTCGATCAGCGTCGTCGGAATCTGGACCTCGATGCGCAGCGGCTCATTCTTCGGCACCACGTCCATCAGCGGTGTCCCCGGCGCCAGCACGCCACCGATGGTATGCACGCTGAGTCCGACGACGATTCCCTCCGCCGGCGCCCGGATATCGGTGTTGGCCAGTTCGAAGGCCAGCCCGGCGAGGCGACTGTCGAGCGACGTCACCTCCTTCTGCGCCTCGGCGAGGCCGCTCTCGACGTCCTTGTCGTAATCCTGCTGGCGCGCGCTCATCCGCATCCGGACCTCGGCAATGCTCTGCTGTGTTCGACCGAGATTGCCGATGTCTTCGGAAATGGCGCCCCCGAGCTGCGCCTGCAGGCGCTCCTGCTCGGACAGACGGTTGCGCGGGAGGTAGCCTTCAGCCGCCAGGTCGCGCAAGCCCTTGAGCTCGTCGAGCAGCAGCCGGCTTTGCTCTTCCTTGGCCCGCCGCGTCGCCTCGAGACCTTTTGCCGACGACTGCAGACCGGCGAGCATGCTGCGCATCGCCCCCAGCTCGGCCTGCAGCGCGGCCTGGCGGGAACGCAGCAACTGCGTCTGCACCGCCATCGCACTCGCCGCTCGCGGGTCATCCCGTGCCTGCAGCAGTTCGTCGGCAAAGACGATCTCCGACTTGCCCTGCGCCTCCGCCAGTAGCCTTGCCTCGGTCGCCTTGGCGACGAACCATTGACTGCGCGCCACCTCGTACTGCGAGCTCGCCATCGTCGGATCGAGGCGAACGAGCACCTGGCCACTCTCCACTTCGTCACCATCCTTGACCAGGATCGCTTCGACCTTTCCTGCGCCAAGGTTCTGCACCGTCTTGCGGTTACCGGTCACCACGACCTGACCACCGGCCGGGACCCCCTGGTCGAGAGGCGCCAGAGCGGCCCACAGCATGAAACCCCCAAAACCGATGGCGAGAACCAGCCAACCGAAACGCGACGCTCGGCCGTGATCGATATCGACCCCGGTCGCGCGTGGCCCACCGCCATCACCGATGCCGCCTGCCTCGCCTACCTCGCCGACATCGGTGATGTCGGCGTCGGACGCCTTCTTCCGCTCAAACATCCTTATCGACATCTCCCTGGCTGTTCCGTCAGGCGCCGTGGCGCGGCGTCGCCGGCGCATTCCCGGCAACCGCCACCGGGCCCGGGCGGCCGGCGCCTCCCGGGCGGTCTGCGCCGGCCTGGTTGCCCGAGCGCAATGCCGCCAGAACCTGATCGCGCGGTCCGTGCAGCTTCACCGTCCCTTCATGCAGCACCAGAATGCTGTCCGCGACGGCCAGTGTGCTCATGCGGTGGGTGATGATCACCACCGTGCGCTTCTCGGCCTTCAGACGCCGCAACGTCTCCGCCAGCGCTGCTTCGCCCTGGTCATCCAGGTTCGAATTCGGTTCGTCGAGGACGATCAGCGCCGGGTCGCCGTAGAGAGCCCTGGCCAGTCCGATCCGCTGCTTCTGGCCACCCGAGAGGGCGCTTCCGGCGTCGCCCAACGGTGTATCGTAGCCCATCGGCAACATCAGGACCAGCTCATGTACACCGGCTGCCTGTGCCGCCGCCAGAACCCTGTCCGAGTCGATGTCGCCAAAACGGGCAATGTTCTCGGCGACGGTCCCGTCAAAGAGCTCGATGTCCTGCGGCAGATAGCCGAGATGGCGACCCAGCTCGTCCTTGTTCCACTTGAAGACCTCGGCGCCGTCAAGCCGCACGGAACCGGCCAGCGGTGGCCAGACACCAACCAGCAGACGTGCCAGGGTCGACTTCCCGGAAGCACTCGGCCCGATGACCGCAACGACTTCGCCCGCCTTCAGGCTGAAGCTGACGTTTTTCAGTATCAGCACTCGGCTGCCGGGAGCCGCGGTCGCCGCATTCTCGACCAGCACGACGCCCTCGGGTCTGGGCAACGGCATGCCGGCGACGCGCGCCGGATAGACCTGCAGCAGCTCGGCCAGTCGCCTGTACGCCGCACGCGCCGACACCAGCTGCTTCCAGTTGGCGATCAGCGCCTCGACTGGAGCCAGCGCACGGCCGATGATGATCGAGCCAGCAATCATCATGCCGGCGGTGATCTCACCCTCGATCGCCAGCAGCGCACCATAACCCAGCGCCAGCGACTGCATCGAGATCCGCACGAAACGGGTTATGGCGTTGAGCACGCCCGCACGATCGCTGGCCAGAGCCTGCTGCACCAGGAACTTCTGATGCAGCTTGAACCAGCGACTGCGAATTGCCGGCAGCATCCCCATCGCCTCGATCACCTCGGCGTTGCGCAGATTGTTGTTGGCCTGCGCATTGGCGGCCATCGCCAGCTTCTGCGCCTCGCCCAGTGGTCCCGCCGAGACACGTTCATTGACCACGGCCAGGACCACCAGCAGCAGCACGCCGATCAGCGCGAAGACGCCGAGCTGTACGTGCAGCATGAAGATCACCAGAACGTAGATCGGAATCCACGGCGCATCGGTCAGGGCAATCAGCCCGGCGCCCGTCAGCGTCTGCCGCATCGAGGCAAGGTCGTTCAGCGCCTGTGCCGGATTCTGGCCCGCATTGCGCAAATTGCGCTCGAAGGTGGCATCGAAGACGCGCGAGTTGACGTCGAGATCGAGACGCGCCCCGACACGAACCAACACCATCGATCTGATCCACTCGAGCACGGACATCAGCCCGAACAGGCCCAGCGTGATCAGCGTCAACATCACCAGGGTCGTCATGTTGCGGCTGCCGAGCGCGCGGTCGTAGATCTGCAGCATGTAGATCGCCGGCGTCAGCATCAGCAGGTTGATGAAGAAACTGAAGCTACCGACGGTGATGAACGCCCGGCGGAAGGACAGCAGTACCTCGGCAAGCTCGCTGCGTTGCTGCGTCGGCCTAGTCATCGCTGCCATCGCATGAAAACACGCCACTTCTCCTTTCCGATCCGAGCCGCAACGGCCGCCAGCAGCCAGAGCCCAGGCTACTGGTCACGGGAGCCACTCATCCCGCCGCTCCTGCCCCGTCCGCTGAGCGCCACCAGCAGCAGGAAGCAGCCAGCGACCAGCGTCGCCATTCCGCCCTGCAGCACCGTCAGCAGCTCGAAGCCTCCGAGATAGTGATTTCCCGTCAAACGCGTTGCCATCGCAACGATGCAGACCAACAGGCCGCCGCCACCGACGGCACGTCCGAGCCAGAGCAGAAGAGCTTCCATGCGCAACTCCCTTTCACCAATGAATGCGGCAGCCGAACGACGCACGAGGCAGGACGACGCAGCGACCGGCTCGTGGGCTGCGCCCTGACGCGTGCCGCCTATTCCGGCAGAGCGTTCAGATAATACAGGTTGTCCATGCGTGCGCCCGGTTTGGCAAAGTAACCGAACCAGCGATCGTAAATCTCGTAAATCTCGCCACTGCGCGACAGCCGTGCCAGAACCGAGTTCACCGCGAGGCGGAAATCGGCGTCGTTGCGCCGCACCATCAGCGCGTACGGCTCATAGGAAAACGTCTCGGGGCCGATCGTCCAGTCGGTCAGGCTGCCGGAATCGAGCGCCAGGCCGATCAGCAGCGAGCGATCAGAGGCATAGGCGTCGGCCTTGCCCTGCAGCAGTGCGCCCAGCCCGTGCTGATGGTCGCTGACCGTGACCAGTTCGGCACTGACCCGGTGCTGTGCCAGCGCAGCCGCGAGCGTCCGCTCGCTGGTCGTTCCGCCGGCGACGGCGATCTTCCTGCCGGCGAGATCCTCGATGCGCCTGATTCCCGCAGCGCGCCGTGACAGATACGAAGTGCCATCAACGAAGATCGGCAGACTGAAGTCCACGTCCCGCATGCGCGACAGCGATGCCGTCGTCGAGCCGCATTCGAGATCGATCTCGCCCGACTTCAGCTTCGCGATCCGCGTCTCCGGAGTAACCGGAACCCAGAGCAACTGCAGCTCCTCAAGACCCAGCTGCCGGGCAATCCCGGCGACCACCCGCGTACACAGGTCCACCGAGTAGCCCCAGGGCTGGTTGTCGTTGCCGGTATAGGAGAAGGGGATCGACGAGTCCCGATGGCCGAGCGCAATCGTCCGGCTCGCCCTGATCTTGTCCAGAGTCCCCGCCGCCTGCACCACCGGCGTCAGCAACAGCAGCAGGCTTGCCACGAGCCAGCAACACGAACGATGCAGCGGCATCGGTTTCCTCCTGAAAAACCAACGATAAACGAAAAACCCACATCCCGTGTGTGACGATTATCACACGGAGCCGCGGCTTGGCGATGACCCTGGCGCCCTTCCCCGCAGCGCCACCATGATGCGCATCAGCGACACCCCACCCGGCTGCCCGCGCGCTCTATTGCCAGGCGGCGAGGAACTCGTGCCAGTGCAGCTTGTCAAGCCGCTGCAAGGCGATGCGGACGCCGGCCTGCTCCTGTTCGTACTCGCCGGCCGAGATCTCGCCGCGCATCAGACGGAAGCGCAGCGCAACGAGATAGGTGTTCACGGCGTCGGTCTCGCAGTAGTCGCGAATCTCGGCGCTGCGCCCCTCCCGCCACGCCTGCCAGACCTTGCTGCCATCCATGCCGAGCTTGCCGGGAAAACCGATCAGCCGTGCCAGTTCGTCGAGCGGGACGGCGGCCCGCGGTTGATAGAGTGCCAGCAGGTCCATCAGGTCGAGGTGACGCGTGTGATAGCGGCTGATGTAGTTGTTCCACTTGAAATCCCGACTGTCGGCATGATCACCGTCGCCGAGATCCCAGTAGCGCGGAGCGACCAGCGCGTGGATCAGTCCTCGGTAATGCAGCACCGGCAGGTCGAAGCCGCCGCCGTTCCAGGAGAGCAGCTGCGGCGTGAACTTCTCCACCCCGTCGAAGAAACGCTGAATGATCTCTGCCTCGGCCAGCTCGGGCGCCGCCAGCGACCAGACACGAAAATCGCGGCCCACGCGCAGCGCACACGAAATCACCACCACCCGCTGCAGATGCAACGGCAGGAAGTCGTTGCCGGTGGCCGCCCGCCGCCGCTGGAACGCCAGCTCGGCGACCTCCTCGTCGGACAGACCCGGATCGAGCGCGTGCAGGCGGCGCAGACCATCGACGTCGGGAACCGTCTCGATGTCAAAGGCGAGAAGCGGCTTCATCAGGGGCGTTCAGGCCGGGAAGACACCGGTCGACAGGTAGCGGTCGCCGCGGTCGCAGACGATGCTGACGATGGTTGCATTCTCGACTTCCGCCGCCAGCCGCAGCGCGACGGTGAGCGAGCCGCCCGACGAGATGCCGGCGAAGATGCCCTCCTCGCGCGCCAGGCGGCGGGTCATCTCCTCCGCTGCGCCCTGTGACACCGACTCGACACGATCGACCCGTGTGCGGTCGAAGATCTTCGGCAGGTAAGCCTCCGGCCACTTGCGTATCCCCGGGATCTGCGAACCGTCCTCCGGCTGACAACCAACGATGCAGACCGCCGCGTTCCGTTCCTTGAGGTAGCGCGAGACACCCATGATCGTCCCGGTGGTCCCCATGCTGCTGACGAAATGGGTGATGCCCCCGGCGGTCTGCCGCCAGAGCTCGGGGCCGGTTCCCTCGTAGTGCGCCAGTGGATTGTCGGGGTTGGCAAACTGGTCGAGGACGACTCCACGTCCCTCCCTTTGCATGCCCTCGGCGATGTCGCGCGCCAGTTCCATGCCACCGTCGCGCGGCGTCAGCACCAGTTCGGCACCAAAGGCGCACATCGTCTGCCGCCGCTCGACGCTCTGGTTCTCGGGCATCACCAGCAGCATCCGGTAGCCGCGCGCGGCGGCCACCATCGCCAGCGCGATGCCGGTATTGCCCGATGTCGCCTCGATCAGCGTGTCGCCGGGGCGGATGTCGCCGCGCCGTTCGGCACGCGCGATCATCGACAGCGCCGGGCGATCCTTGACCGATCCGGCCGGGTTGTTGCCTTCGAGCTTCGCCAGGATGCGGTTGCCGCGCGCCTCGCCGAGCGCGCCCGGCAGACGTTTCAGAATCACCAGCGGCGTGTCGCCAACCTGGTCCTCGAGGGTCTCAGCCATGTCCATTCAGCCAATCGACGTAGCGTGGGACGGCCTCACCGACGTCGGCGAAGGACGCCTGGTAGCCAGCCCGGCGCAGCTTGGTGAGGTCGGCCTCGGTGAAACTCTGGTACCTGCCCCTGAGATCCGCCGGGAAGGGGATGTATTCGATCAATCCCCGCCCGACCAGTTCCGCCAGCGGCAGCGGATCCTCACCGGCAAGCGCGCGACAGGCATTGACGTTCGCCATCGCCAGCTCGTTGAAGGTCTGTGCGCGACCCGTCCCGACGTTGAAAATCCCCGATTTCTCCGGGTGATCGAGAAAGAACAGGTTGACCCGGACGACGTCGTCAACGAACACGAAGTCGCGCCGCTGCTCGCCATCGGCATGGCCGTCACAACCGGCGAAGAGCCTGACCTTGCTGGCGTTGCGAAACTGGTGGTAGTGGTGAAAAGCCACCGACGCCATTCGCCCCTTGTGCGACTCGCGCGGTCCATAGACGTTGAAATAGCGGAAACCGACCACCTGTGAGCTTGACGAACCATTCGCCGTCAACCTTTGGCGGACGATCTGATCGAAGAGGAATTTCGAATAACCGTAGACGTTCAGCGGCGCCTCGTGTACCCGCTCCTCGCAGAAGACCCGACCGCCCCCGTAGGTCGCCGCGCTCGAGGCATAGAGCAACGGCACCTCCTGGTCGAGGCACCAGTCGAGGATGCCGAGCGAGTAGCGATAGTTGTTTTCCATCATGTAGCGACCGTCGCTTTCCATGGTGTCGGAGCATGCGCCCTGGTGCAGGATGGCATCGACGTCGCCGTCGAAATGGCCGGCCAGCAGGCGATCGAGGAACTCCTGCTTGTCGAGGTAATCGGCGATCTCGCAATCGACCAGATTGCGGAACTTGTCGGCCCGTGTCAGGTTGTCGACGGCGATGATGCGCCGCACGCCGCGCTCGTTCAGCGCTTTGACGAGATTGGCGCCGATGAAGCCCGCGGCTCCGGTGACGATGGTATACATGGAATCACCTCATTTGAGTGCGGCCGCCAGCTCGTCACCGTCGACCACCGCCGTCCCCAGCTTGCCGACGACCAGACCGGCGGCAACGTTCGCCGCATGCACCGCGTCCGGCCAGCCGGCAGCGCCGGCGAGCATCACCGCCAGAGTGGCGATCACCGTGTCCCCGGCACCCGAAACGTCGAAGACCTCGCGCGCCACCGACCTCTCGTGGATCACCCCGGACTGGTGAAAGAGCGACATTCCCTCTTCACTGCGCGTCACCAGCAACGCCGCCAGCTGCAGCTGCTCGCGCAACGTCGCCGCCTTGCGCACCAATTCGTTCTCGTCGTGCCAGCGGCCGACGACGCTGCGCAGCTCGGCGCGGTTCGGCGTCACCACCGTTGCGCCGGCATACTTCGAGAAATCGTCGCCCTTCGGATCGACCAGCACCTGCTTGCCGGCCGCGTTCGCCAGCCGGATCATCTCGCCGATGTGCGTCAGGCCTCCCTTGCCGTAGTCGGACAGGATCACCGCGTCGCAGTCGGCGACGCGGGCAGCAAACTCCGCCAGTTTGGCGCGCAGGACCTCGTGCGATGGCCACGTCTCGAAGTCGATGCGCAGCAACTGTTGCTGCCGGCCGATGACGCGCAGCTTGACCGTCGTGCTGATCGCCGGATCGACATGCAGGCTGACGTCGATGCCGCTGGTCGCCAGCAACTGCTGCAGGCTATGCCCTGCCTCATCGTCGCCGACAACCGACAGCAGCGAGGCCTGCGCCCCCAGCGCCGCGACGTTGCGCGCGACGTTCGCCGCGCCACCCGGTCGCTCCTCACTGCGGCCGATGCGCACCACCGGTACCGGCGCCTCGGGCGAGATGCGTGCGACATCGCCGAACCAGTAGCGGTCGAGCATGACGTCGCCGACGATCAGCAGGCGCACCGCCGACAGATCAGGCAGCCGCATGCGCGTCCCCGTCGACCAGAGGCAGTGGGCACGCCCGTCCGGCGCCACGCGCAACAGGCTCTGATGATCGCAAGGGAGACTCCTAAGGTGTCAGATCGAACTCTTCGCTGCGCTTCGGAGAATAGGTCTCCCAGCCGCCGCAGGCCGGACAGCGCCAATAGAACTGGCGCGCCTTGAAGCCGCAATTATCGCACCGATAGCGCGCCAGACGACGGGTGTAGGTCTGCACGATGCCCTTCGCCAGCTCCAGGTCGGGGCGACTCTCGGCGCTGACGAGCAACAGTCTCGCCTCGAGCAGCTTGTCGAAGCCAAGCAGGGTCGGGTTGCGCTTCAGCTCGTCACGCACCAGTTCGTAGGCGGCCTCCGCGCCGTCGCTCTCGAGGACGAGCTGGAAGACGACGTCCAGCAGATCGAGCGAGGGATAGTGTTCGAGATAACCGCGCAGCAGGCGCAGACCGGCGTCCCGCCGGTCGAGCTTGCGGAAGGCGCCGAGCAGACGCTGCGCCACCAGTGCCAGATACGCCGGATCCTGCTGCTCGATCCGCTGCCAGGACTCGATCGCTGCCTCCCACTGTTCCTCCTGCAACTGCATGTCGCCCCACAGCAGGCTGGCGCGAACACATTTGCGGTTGCGTTCGAGCGCCGTCCGCAGGTAGCCGGCGGCGAGATCGCGCCGAGAACGGATCATCTCGGCCGCTGCCAGCTCGCAGTAATACTCGGCAATCTCCTTGTGCGACGCGAAATCCGGCAGCTCCGAGGCGATCGCGATCGCCTTCTCCCAGTGCTTCTCGAGCTGGTAGATCTCGAGCAGGTTGCGCTTCGCGTCCTCGCCCAGCTCCGAGTCGCGCAGCTTGTCGAAAACGGCCTCGGCGCGATCGAGCAACCCTGCCTTGAGATAGTCCTGCCCGAGTTCGGCCAGGGCCTGCAGCTTCAGCTCCTGCTTCAGATCCTCGCGCTCGATGAGATTCTGGTGCATGCGGATCGCGCGATCGGTTTCGCCGCGCCGGCGAAACAGGCTGCCGAGGGCGAAATGCAGCTCGATCGTCTGCGGATCGACCTTGACCGCCTCGACGAAAGCCTCGATCGCGCGGTCGGGCTGCGCATTGAGAAGAAAGTTCAGCCCCTGGAAGTACGAACGCGGCAGTGCGCGCGACTCGCGCACCAGATGGCGGATGTCGATCCGCGCCGCCAGCCAGCCGAGGCCGAAGAACAGCGGAAAGAGCAGCAACTGCCAGTAGTCGAACTCAATCATTGATCAGGCTTCCAGGCCGAAGGCGAATCACCATCAGGCAGAGGAACGGCGGGATCCTCCAGAGCCAGTGCACCGAACGCATCGATCAGCTCCCACAGAAACGGGCGGCGACTCGCGTCGCCGCCCGTCATCTGCCGCGGCCCGGCGAGCCGGGGCACCGACTCACTCCGGCGAGCCGTCCACGCGCTCGCGCAGCTCCTTGCCCGCCTTGAAATGCGGTACCCATTTCTCCGGTACCTCGACCTTCTCGCCAGACTTCGGGTTGCGGCCGACCCGCGGCGGCCGGTAGTTCAAGGCGAAGCTGCCGAAACCGCGAATCTCGATGCGATCGCCCTTGGCCAGGGCCTCTGCCATCGCCTCGAGAATCATCTTCACCGACATGTCCGCATCCTTGGCAACGAGTTGCGGGAAGCGCCGCGCCAGTTCGGCGATCAGATCCGACTTGGTCATCCCTCCGCCTTACTGCGGATTGTTCAGCTTGGCCTTGAGCAGCGCCCCAAGGTTCGTGGTACCCGAACTGGCGCTGCTGTCGGCCGAGAACTTCTGCATCGCCTCTTGCTGCTCCGCCTGTTCGCGCGCCCTGATCGAGAGACTGATCGAACGCGTCTTGCGGTCGACGTTGATGATCATCGCCTCGATGCGGTCGCCCTCCTTGTACAGCTTGGAGAGGTCGTCGATGCGCTCGCGCGAGGCCTCGGAAGCACGCAGGTAGGCTTCGATGTCGCCCTCGAGCATGACCACGGCACCGCGCGCATCAACCGACTTGACGACGCCGCGGGCGATGCTGTTCTTGTCGTGCGTCGCGATGTAGCTGGTGTAGGGATCGCCGTCGAGCTGCTTGATGCCAAGCGAGATGCGCTCCTTGTCGGTATCGATCGCCAGCACCACCGCGTCGACCTCGTCGCCCTTGCGGAAGTTGCGGATCGCCTCTTCGCCAGCGACGGACCACGACAGATCCGACAGGTGAACGAGACCATCGATGCCACCCGGCAGACCGATGAAGACGCCGAAGTCGGTGATCGACTTGATCGCCCCACGCACCCGGTCGCCCTTCTTGTAGTTCATCGAGAACTCGTCCCACGGATTGGCGGCGCACTGCTTCATGCCGAGCGAGATGCGGCGGCGATCCTCGTCGATCTCGAGGATCATCACCTCGACCTCGTCGCCGAGCTGCACGACCTTCGATGGGTGGACGTTCTTGTTCGTCCAGTCCATCTCGGAAACATGCACCAGGCCCTCGATTCCCTGTTCAATCTCGACGAAGGCACCGTAGTCGGTCAGGTTGGTCACCTTGCCGAAGAGGCGCGTCGTCGGCGGGTAACGGCGCGAGATGCCGACCCACGGATCCTCGCCCAGTTGCTTCAGACCGAGCGACACCCGGTTCTTCTCCTGATCGAACTTGAGGATCTTGGCCTGCACTTCGTCACCGACCGCCAGCACCTCGGACGGGTGGCGGACACGACGCCACGCCAGATCGGTGATGTGCAGCAGACCGTCGATGCCGCCGAGGTCGACGAAGGCGCCATAATCGGTGATGTTCTTCACCACGCCCTTGACGATGCTGCCTTCGCGCAGGGCGGCCAGCAGTGCTTCGCGCTCCTCGCCGACGCTCGCCTCGAGCACGGCGCGCCGCGAAACCACCACGTTGTTGCGCTTGCGGTCGAGCTTGATGACCTTGAACTCGTAGGTCTTGCCTTCGTACGGCGTCGTGTCCTTGACCGGACGCATGTCCACCAGCGAACCCGGCAGGAAGGCGCGAACGCTGTTGGTCATCACCGTCAGCCCGCCCTTGACCTTGCCGGTGATCGTGCCGGTGACCAGGCTGCCATCGTTGAGTGCCTGCTCGAGCGCGTTCCAGGCGGCGACCCGCTTCGCCCGGTCGCGCGACAGGCGCGTCTCGCCGAAGCCGTTCTCGAGTTGCTCGATGGCGACCTGGACGAAATCGCCGACCTTGACTTCGAGGACACCCTGGTCATTGAGGAATTCCTCAAGATCAATGTAGCTCTCGGACTTGAGACCGGCATTGACGACGACGAAGTTCTGGTCGATGCGCACGACTTCCGCGGTGATGACCTCGCCAGGCCGCATTTCCTGGCGACCGAGGCTCTCTTCGAAAAGTTCGGCAAAGCTTTCTTGCATGGTGGGATTGGCTGACATATGTGTTGAGTGACCTGACCGCAAAACTGCGGGGTGAGTTGATGACGAT